>CBDUOT010000017.1:0-42638 GCA_965368915.1 uncultured Rhodobacterales bacterium
TCGGCATGGCTGAACGTTTCGTCACCAAAATTCGTGAGCGCGAAGACCGGTACGCCGCGTTTCCGCAGCGCCCTGAGAAGCCGGACCGAATGCGGGATCTGGGGCGAGGCCATATCGATCCAGTTGTGATACCAAAGCCGGATCTTGGCTTCCCATTGGGGATGGCGCGCGGCGAATTCATAGATCGTGTCGCGAAACGGCGCGCCTCTGTCGATCGCTTCGTTCATTCCGTGCAGGTCGACTTCGCTGAACATGCGGATCCGCTCCGCCCTGTCCATGACGGTGTCGTAGAAACGCTCAGGCTGCCACTGGATCAGTACGTTGCCGATGTCGAAGATCACCGCTTCGGGCCGCGACATGTTCCCTCCTGCATCGCTTGTCGGGCCGACACTAGCGGCGGTTTCGGGAAAGCCAAGCCCGTTCACCTGACGGGCGGTGGTCGGCGCGCGGCGATGCGGCGGTTGGCCAATGCTTCACGCAGGAACATGTAAAGCCCGCCACCGATGATCAGCGCTATGCCCGCCCACGCGATCCTATCGGGCCATTCGTCGAATGCCACGACACCCCAGAACACCGCGAGCGGCATGGCGACATATTCGAATGGCGCGACGATTGCGGCCTCGCTCAGGCGGTAGGCCTGGCTGATCAGCACCGCGGCAAACCCGCTGGCGAGCCCCAGCACGATCAGGAACGGCCAGTCGCCAGCGGTGGGCCAGACCCATTCGCGAAACAGGAACTCGATCGACGGATGGCCCGACCCGGCCATCGCTCCATCACCAAAGAGGATGCCCATGGCCCCGGACACGGCGATGAACGTCAGCTGGATGTAGAAGGCCATCGTCACCGCGCGCTCCGTCCCGCCGATCTTCCGCGTCAGGATGTGCAGCGTCGCATACGCGGTCGCCGAAAGAAGCGGCAAAAGTGCTGTCGGCCGGAACGCCTCCGTCCCCGGGCGCAGCATGATCGCGACGCCCAGCAGACCGATGGCAACGGCGATCCAGCGGTGCCGGCCAACCGTTTCGCCAAGAAACAGGACCGAGAACGCCGTGATCAGCAGCGGCGAGACGAAGAAGATCGCCACTGCATCCGCCAAGGGCATCGTGGCAAGCGCCGTGAAGAAGCACATGTTCGCCATGACGACGCAAAACCCGCGCAATAGATGCAAGCCAAGCCGACGGGTGCGCAGCACCGAATAGCCGCCCTGAAAGGGCACGATCAGCGCCAAAAGCACGGTCAAGCCGATGAGAGAGCGGATAAGAACGACCTGATGCAATGCGAAGTCGCCGCTCAGGAGCTTGATCGTCACATCGTTGAGCGAAAAAAGGAAAACGGCGCCCATGGCGCACAGTATGCCTGTGACCCGGGCGCGCGTCTGGCGGGCGATATCGGTGTCGATGGCGCTCATGCAGGCACAAAACCAGACACTCTGCGACCTGTCTGTCCCGCCCGCGACACTAAGGACTATCGTGCCGCCGCCCGCATCGTCCGGTCGAGAGCATCCAGAAACCGCGACCTGTCCTGCTTCGAGAATGCCCGACCACCGCCTTGCCGGAACGGATCTGCGGCGCGGAGGTCGGTCATCAGGTCGCGCGTGGCGAGCGCATTTCCGATGTTGGCCTGGGTCAGCGCTTCTCCGTTCGGCTTCAGAACGCGCGCTCCGGCGGCAACGCATTTCGCGGCCAGAGGGATGTCCGAGGTGACGACCACGTCGCCCTCGCCCACCCGGTCCGCAATCCACTTGTCCGCCTCGTCCGGGCCCTCGGTGACGAAAACCGTTTCGACCAGCGGATGCGGCGAAGGGCGGATGCCACCGTTGCAGACGATGAACACTCGCGCCCCCAGACGATCGGCCACACGAACGCACTCGTCCTTGACCGGGCAAGCATCGGCATCGACGTAAAGGCTCATGCGCGGTGCAGCGCCTCGGCGTGGAAAGCGACGTGATCGGCCATGAAGGTTGAGACGAAGAAATAGCTGTGGTCGTAGCCCGGCTGCATCCGGAACTGGCCGTGCTGACGCTGAGCGGCCATCGCCTCGGCGAGCGTTTCGGGCTTGAGAAGCTCAAGGAACTGGTCCTTGGAGCCCTGATCGATCAGGACCGGCCCGTCGAAGCCCTCGGCCCGCATGAGAAGAGAAGAATCGTGCCCGGCCCAAGCGAATTCATCCTCGCCCAGATAGGCCGAGAGCTGCTTTCTGCCCCAGTCGGACTGGGTGGGATTCGCGATCGGTGCGAAGGCGGAAACGGATCGGAACCGCCCCGGGATCTGCATCGCCATCGTCAGCGCGCCATGCCCGCCCATCGAATGGCCGGTGACCGACTGCCGCGCCTCGTCCACCGCGAAATTCGCGGTAATGATCTTCGGCAGTTCCTCGGCCACGTAGTCCCACATGCGAAAATGCGGCGCCCACGGCTTTTCCGTAGCGTTCACGTAAAAGCCTGCACCCTGCCCCAAGTCATAGGCATCGTCGTCGGCCACTCCCTCGCCGCGCGGCGATGTGTCGGGGAACACGAGCGCGATCCCGTATTCCGCCGCCCATTCCTGCGCGCCCGCCTTCACCATCGCGTTTTCGTGCGTGCAGGTCAGGCCTGACAGATACCACAGGACCGGAACCGGCCCGTCCTCGGCTTCTTCCGGCAGGAACAGTCCAAAGGTCATGTCGCAGCTACAGGCATCAGACGCGTGGGTGTAGACGCCCTGGACCCCGCCGAAGCACTTGTTCTCTGAAACAGTCTTCATGTTGTTCTCCCTTGCCTAAGCTCCGGTGATCCACGCGATCACCAGCGATACGGTCACGATGCTCGCCATCGTGGAAATGAGGATGGAGGCCGAGACGCGCTGCGGCGCGACCCCGTAGTGTCTTGCGAGAATATAGACGTTACCCGCGACCGGCAGTGATGCCGCTGCAATCATGACACCCGCCGCGAAAGGTTCGACGTCGAAAAGATACAGTGCCGAGACTGCCACCGCCGCCGGGTGCAGCACCAGCTTCGCGAAGGAAATCCACAGCGCGACCGATAGTCGCTCAGCCGTTTTCGACGCCAGCGAGGCGCCAATCGCAAATAGCGCGCAGGGTGTCGCGGCCGCGCCGAGGATCGTCAGAAACTCCTCGAAAGGTGCGGGCAGCGGCAGTGACGCGGCCGAGACCAGAAGCCCAGCCACCATCGACACGATCATGGGATTCTTCATGAGCCCCACGAAAAGCACCTTGACGACGCGAGGGCTTAGCCCCCCGCCCTTAGCCCAACTGATGATCAGCGTGATCAAGCTCGAGAACACGATGAGGTCGATCGAAAGCACCATCAGGACGGGGCCCGCCGCCGCATTGCCCAAGAGCACGACCAGCAGCGGCACGCCGAGAAAGCCGGTATTACCGATCACCGAACACTGCGCCTCGACCGCCGCTTCCGAAAGCGACACCCGCCGACCAAGCGCCACTGCGAAGGCAAGCGCGTAAACCACCGCGCAACCCGCCAGATACGCCAGCACGAACTGCGGATCGAATATCTCGTCCAGCGGCAACGTTGCCGCGAAGCGGAACAGCATGGCCGACAGCGCGAAATAGAAGACGAAGCGCGTCAGGTACTCGGTCGCCGCTTCCGGGAAAAAGCGTATGCGGCCCGCGAACCAGCCAAGGCCGATCAAGGCGAAAAAGGGCAGTGTCTTGAGAAAGATCGCCAGCATTCAAGCTGCGCCTAGCATGCCCATCGCCTCCGCACCAGCGCCTCAACCCCGCCGGATCGTGAGGATTTCTTCGAGTGGCTTCTTAAGCTTGGCCACGGCAGGCACGGTGGCACCCTCGGCCGGGTGGCCAACCGCGAGGATCATTACGGGCTTTTCGCTCTCTGGCCGGTCGCACAAAGCGTTCAGGAACCTCATCGGGTTGGGCGTATGGGTCAGCGTCACGAGGCCCGCGTGATGCAGGGCGGCTATCAGCATGCCCGTCGCGATGCCCACGCTTTCCGGGACGTAGTAATTCTTGTAACGCTCGCCGTCCTTCGTGACGCCATAGCGCTGCGCGAAAATGACAATCAGCCAGGGCGCGATGTCCAGATGGGGCTTCTCTGCCCCGGTTCCGATCGGCTCCAGCGCCTTCAGCCACTCGTCACCCCCGCCGCCGGCATAGAAAGCCTCTTCCTCGGCCTCTGCGGCGGCACGTATCTCGGCCTTCATCGCGGGGTCAGAGATGGCCACGAAGTGCCATGGCTGATGGTTCGCGCCAGACGGCGCCGTGCCAGCGGCGGCGATGCAGGCCGCGATCACAGCTTCGGGCACCGGGTCGGCGCAGAAATCGCGCACGCTGTGGCGTTTTCTCATGTAGTCGCGAAAGCTCTCCGCCGCCTGCAAGGCGTCTTCGTCATCCAGCCGCACTCGGTCCGGCAGCGGCAAAGGCTGATAGCTGATGTCGTCTTTCGAATACATGTGCGTCCCCGGTGTGCAGTCGGCGGAATACTATCCGGCCCCGATCAGAACGCCAGCCGCGAAGACCAGGGCCCCGCCCAGCACAACCTGAAACGTCGCGCGCATGAAGGGCGTCTCCATGTAGCGGTTCTGGATCCAGACGATGGCCCACAGCTCGACGAAGACGATGATGATGGCGGTGATGGTCGCCGTCCAGAAGTCGGGGATCAGATAAGGCATCGCATGGCCAAGTCCGCCGAGCGTCGTCATCACGCCCGCCGCGATACCGCGCTTGATCGGCGAACCGCGGCCCGACAGAACCCCGTCGTCCGAGGCGACCTCGGTAAAGCCCATCGAGATGCCCGCCCCCACCGCCGCGGCAAGACCAACGAGGAACGTCGTCCAAGTGTCCTGTGTGGCAAAAGCCGTGGCGAAGATCGGCGCGAGGGTCGAAACCGATCCGTCCATCAGCCCTGCAAGCCCCGGCTGCACCCAGGTCAGCACAAATTGCCGATGCGCGGCGCGGCCCTCTTCTTCCTTCGTATCGTCGTCGAGATGCTTGCCGGCCAGGTCGCCGGCCTTCTTTTCGTGCTTCGCCTCGGCTGCGGCCAGATCGCCCAGCAGCTTCCGCGTCTCGGCGTCCCCGGTCCGCGCGGCGGCGTTGCGGTAAAAGGCTTCGGCCTCTCGCTCCATCGCCTCGGCCTCGGCCCGCATCCGCTCAAGTCCGAGGTTCTCTACCAGCCAAACCGGCCGCCGTGCGTAGAAACCCGCCACGTGTTCCCGTCGGATAAGCGGAATCACATCCCCGAACCGCGCCTTGTGACGCTCGATCAGCCAGTGGCGATGCTTGTCCTCTTCGGCGGCCATCGACTGGAAAATCTCGGCCGACGCCGGATAGTCCGCCCTCAGGCGCTCTGCATAGGTTCGGTAGATCCGCGCGTCGTCCTCCTCCGAAGAGATCGCCAGTGCGAGAATTTCCTGCTCGTTCAAATCGGAGAACCGGCGGCGGCTGGCGATGCCCGGGATCATGGCTCATTCCTCAAATGTCTCATTGGCAAGCTACGCGCTGGCACTTGCACCGACAAGGTGAGGGATGCTGTAAAAAGTGAACCGAATAGTTCAGAATTGGCTTGATAAGATGAACCGATCAGTTTAGATAAGAGAGACTAAACCGAATAGTTCAGATTGGACTGGCTATGAAACACATTCGCACAACAATTACCGCCCTCGCCCTTGGTCTTCTGACCGCACCCGCCTTCGCTGGCGGTGTCAGCTTCGACCTTCCGCGCCTGGATTTTCCGACACCCACCCCTGAGACGACGCGCGACTGCGCGGCGTCGGTCGGGCAACCGGTCTGCGCGCCTCTCGACAAGTGACGATTTCCCGCTTCATCCCTGCGGGCACCTCGGGCGGGATGCGTCCCGCCCGTTTTTCCTCTGGCATGCTTGCCGCGCGGGCAACGCGCGGTCTATCATCGCTTGGGGAAGGACATTTATGACAGCAACCGCTGAAGTTGTGACCATCAAGCGTGGACGCAAGTTTGATCAGGTGCTCGAAGGGGCGCGCACGGTCTTCTTGCGACACGGATTTGAAGGTGCGAGCGTCGATGACATCGCGGCCGAAGCGGGCGTGTCGAAGGCGACGCTTTACAGTTACTTTCCCGACAAGCGCATCCTGTTCATCGAGGTTGCGAAGGTCGAATGCGCACGCCAAGCTGACGAGGCGGAAAAGCTGGTCGGACTGAACGCGCCGCCAGAGGCGGTCCTGCCGGTCGCGGCGCAGCGCATGCTGAATTTCCTTGTTTCGGATTTCGGCCAGTCGACGTTCCGAATCTGCGTCTCCGAGGCCCAGCGCTTCCCCGAACTCGGGCGGGAGTTCTACGCGACAGGCCCTGGCCTCGTGCGCGAACGGCTCGCGGCCTATCTGAACGGAGCGGTGGCACGGGGAGAGCTTGCTATCGACGACGTCTACCTCGCGGCGGACCAGTTCGCCGAACTCTGCAAGGCCGACATCTTCCCCAGCGTCTGCTACGGCATCCGGCGCGAATTCTCGCAAGCCGACCGGGACCGCATCGCCAAGGGTGCCGTTGAAATGTTTCTTGCGCGCTACGGCGTTAAAAAACCCTAGTCCAGACGCCGGATGTAGGGCTGGTTGCCGTCCCGCTTCATCTCGAACCGTTTCAGCTCAGCGACCAGATCGCTGAGTTTGCGTTTGCCGTAGGTGCGTGTGTCGAAATCGGGATTGTCGGCGACGATCTTCTGGCCGATCGCGCCGAGAAGATACCAGTCGTCTTCCTGCTCGATCTTGTCCATCGCGCGCAAGATCAGATCCGTCGCCTCCTTGGGTGGCAGCTTTGACGCGGCCTTCTGCGCTTCTCCGCCCTTCGCGGGTTCGGCGTCTTCGACGAGGTTCTCGATGAACAGGAAGCGGTTGCAGACGTTGCGCAGCGCCTCGGGCGTCTTGGCCTCTCCGATCCCGATCACTTCAAGCCCGTCCTCGCGGATGCGGCTCGCAAGCCGGGTGAAGTCGCTGTCGGAGGACACGAGCACGAACCCGTCGAACTTTCCCGCATGCAGAATGTCCATCGCGTCGATGACAAGGCCGATGTCGCTGGCGTTCTTGCCCTTCGTATTCGCCGATTGCTGATGCGTGACAAGGCCGAGTTGCCGGGCCTTTTCCTTCCAGCCGTTCAATTGCGGGTTCGACCAATCGCCGTAGACCCGCCTGAGCGCGGGTTCACCGTAAGACGTGATTTCCTTTAGAATGGCTTCTGCATTGCGGGCGACCACGTTGTCGGCGTCGATCAATACGGCAAGAAGCGGGACCTCGGCGCGGGCCATCAATCTAACCTTTCAATTGAGATTGCTTTGACCGCACCCTGTCACAGGTGCCGGTACATCACCAGCGCATCGACATAGCCCTCGCGCGGATGCTTGAAGGCGTCTGGCAGGCGGCCCACCACGTCGAACCCGTGGCTTTCCCAGATGGCGATGGCCCTCGTGTTGGTGGAAACCACGAAGTTGAACTGCATCGCGCGAAAGCCCGCTGACTTCGCGGCATCGAGCGAGTGAACCAGCATGGCCCGTGCCACACCCTTGCCGCGGGCCGCGTCGGCCGTGACGAAGCCGCAGTTGCAGACATGCGCGCCGCCGCCCTTCTGGTTGGGGGTCAGGAAATAGGTGCCAAGCGGCTGCACGTCATCTTCGGCCACGAACACCCGATGCGGCTCATCAGACCAGTAGGCCAGGCCGTCAGCCCGGGTCACGTCCGTCGGCACGCAGTAGGTATCCCCCGCGCGGAATACGGGCTCAAGCATCGACCAGATTGCATCGTCATCGGCGGGCGTGGCGGGGCGTATCTGCATCCGGGTCCTCAGGCGTATTTCATGGGCGCCGCACGTTTGACGCGTGCCCTTGTTGAACGCAAGACCCAAGTGATCAGGCGATTTCCTCCGGCATCGGGTTCCAGTCGAAATAGGCGCGCACCAGACCGTGGTCGCTTGCCCCTTCCTCCTCGAAGGATTCGCGGTTCAGGTGATCGTTGTAGATCTCCATCTCGCGGAACGACCAGTGACGCTTGCGCGAGTGGTCGTAGAACTCCTCCGACACGAGGATATGGTCGAGGCTCTCGCGTTTGTGCTGGAAGATATGCGTATAGTAAACGTGCCGCATCGAGCGGAACTGCTGCAGACGCTCCACCGAATAAAGCCCCTTGTCCGAAGTCAGCCCCGCGCGGCTTTTCTCGATCACGCGGTAGGTCGGCTGGTCGGAAATCAGCTCGTTCGTCACCGACAGCGTGTCGTCGTTCAGGTCGCCGAGAAGCACGACCGGCGAAATCGCCCTGTCGTCCTCCGACTTCATGACGCCGTCCAGCATCGCCCGAAGAGCGCCCGCCTCCATCACGCGCCGGATGTGCGCGACTGCCGATTTGGTGATTTCAGGGTATTCCCTTAGCGCGACTGGCCGGGGGTTCGCAAAACTGAGCCGCGCCGGACCCTTCGATTTCAGATGCGCAGCGTAGACGGAAACGGCAGGCGGTTTGGGCCGCGTGCCCTCGGCCTGAATGACCGCGTGCAGAACGGGGCGGGAAAAGGCGTTGATCGTGACGGTGATCTCTTCTTCGGCGCCATCCGTCTCGCGCAGCTTGTCGAAGTGGAAGTCTTCGGGGAAGTTTTCGATCCAGTCCGCGCCCGGCATCAGCTGCGACGCGCCGTTCCGGTCCTTGCGGACCGCAAGCGCGACCTGCGGTCGCCCGATACCGGGCGCGTCGCGCGCGACAAGGTCATAGTCGTCGGCGAGGCCCGCCGCGGCAAACGCTGCCTCAAGCGCTTCACGCGCCCAGAGTTCCTGGAACGCGATCACCTCGGCATCGAGCAGCCGGATATGTTCGCCGGTCCAGCGGATCTTTTCCTCGTAGGCGCGCCGTCCGTCCGCGTCGTCGGGAAAGCGCGGCGCGTTGGAATAGGTCAGCCCGCCCGGAACCTGAAGATTTAGAAGGTTGAAAGTCGCGAAGCTAAGGTCGCGCATGTTTGTACGGGGCATCTCGAAAATCTCCGATTGAAAACGAGAGCCATTTTACACCAATTTCGCGAAGCCCCGAACATGGATGCCAACTCTGACGGGAAGGATAGCGGGAACGGCCTGAAATGCGGCTGGACCGGTGCGGTGCCCCGCGCCCAGCATCGCTCAGCGCCGACCCTCACGCAGCCAGGCGGCGAGTACCAGCGCGGTCGCAAGAAGCACGAAAAGCCACGCCGGCATCAGCGGCACGACCCGGATATCGAGCGTCTGGTGGGCGTTGCGTGGCGTGATGCCGATCCAGCCGCGCCCGATTGCCGGCCGCCCCTCTCTCACCTGCCGGATGTCCGGCATTCCGCCCTCGAGCCTTAGCACCCCGCCGCCCGTAGGGTCAGCCGCTGCACCGACGAGATCGCCAGAAGCAATCGCGTCCTCGAATTCGCGCGGCGCGGCGGGGCCGAGGGCCATGACGCGTTCAAGCTCTCCGTCCGTCATCCGGTAAAGCCCGATGTCAGGTGCGGTAATCCGCGCCTGATACCGGCCGGGCGCCGCCTCGGTCAGCTGGAGAACGCTTTCGCTTCCGTCGGGCGCTGTCACCGTGACCTCGCGCGCGCCCTCGGACAAGGACCGCCGCGTGATCGTCAATCCGCCACCCTCGGCGACTGCGGTCAGCGCCTCTTCCTCCAGCTCCGGCTCTTTCATCAGCCAGTGCGCAAGCCTTCGGAGAAGTTCAAGCTGCGGCCCACCACCCTCGAAACCACGGCTCCAGAGCCAGGCCTGATCGGACCCCACGAGCGCGACGCGCCCTTCGCCGACACGCTTGAGCACCACGAGCGGCTGGTTGCCCGGCGCTTCCATCACCACTTCGCCGACAGGATCGGTCAGTTCGACGTAGCGCATCCAGCGGCCCCATTCCGGCGCACCGGGCTTGCCCGGCGGTCCGCCTTCGGGTGCGAAGGTTTCAAGACCTTCGGTCACGGGATGGCGCTGCCCAAGCTCTGAGACAAGCGGGCGGAACCCGCCGTCGACGACGCGGGCGGTCGGTCGCGCAGGCAGAACGTCGCCCAGTCCGGAATGGTAAAGGCTTTCGACCGAGGCAAAATCGGGCCCGGCCGAAACGAGGATCGCGCCCCCGCCTTCGACATAGGCGCGGATGTTGTCGAGATAGGCCGCAGGCAAGATGCCTCGCAGCCTGTAGCGGTCAAAGACGATCAGGTCGAATTCTTCGATCTTCTCGACGAAAAGCTCGCGCGTTGGGAACGCGATCAGCGAAAGCTCCGAAACCGGAACGCCATCCTGCTTGTCGGGCGGGCGCAGGATCGTGAAATGTACGAGGTCGACGGCGCTGTCGGATTTCAGAAGGTTGCGCCATGTCCGCTCGCCCGCATAGGGCTCACCCGAAACCAGAAGCACGCGCAGCCGGTCGCGGACCCCGTTGATCTGAAGAACAGCCACGTTGTTGCGGTCGGTCAGTTCGCCTTCGGTCGTCTCGAGCATGAGTTGAACAACGTTCTGACCGCCGTGATCGAGAACCAGCGCGACTTCCAGATCTCGACCGACCGCCACCCTGTGTGTCTCGGGCGGTCCGCCATCAATGGCGATCGAAAGCGTCACCGGACGTCCCGCCTCGGCTTCGGGCAAAGCGCCCTGTTCCTCGATTCTGAGCGTCACGATCAGAGGTTCGCCGATAATGCCGAACGCGGGTGCGGTGCGGACCAGAAGGCGACGGTCCCAATCGGCCTCCCGGCCCGTCAGCAAAAGGTTCAGCGGCGCGGGAAGATCGGGCGTCAGTTCGAGGTCGTGGACCTGCCCGTCGCTGATCAGGATCGCGCCCGCGACCCGTGTCCGCGGCTCTTCGGCCAGTGCCTGGGCGAGCGCCGTCATGGCGAGCGTCCCTGCATCATCGGCGCCGTCGCCGACACGGACGATGCGCAGTTCAGTCGCCGGCAGCGCCGCGATCTCTGCTTCGACGCGGGCCACGGCGGCGGCGGTCTGGTCGGGGCGCCCGGCGATCTTCTGGCTTGCGCTTTCATCCACCACCAGAATGACGATATCGCTCAGCGCTCGGCGCTCTTCCTGCTGCAGCGAGGGCTGGGCAATCGCTGCGAGGATCACCGCGGCGGCCAACCCACGCAGCCACCACCCCACCAGCCCGCGCCAAGCCGCGAAAACGACCATCGCGACGGCAAGCGCACCGGCCGCCCAGATCAGGGGCCAGGACAACAGCGGATCGAAGACGATCTGTCCGGTCATTGGCCGAGCCTTTCAAGAAGCGTCGGCACGTGGACCTGATCCGATTTATAGTTGCCGGTCAGCACATGCATGATGAGGTTCACGCCAAAACGGTAGGCGATCTCGCGCTGGCGCTCACCCCCAAGGCCGCGCCCGACCGGCAGAAGCGGCCTGCCATTTTCATCGATCGCCCAGGCGCCAGCCCAGTCGTTGCCGCCGATCACCACGGGTGTCACGCCATCGTTGAGATTGCGGAAGGGCATACCCTCGGCCCGCTCCGCGTCCGCCGGGGCCGCCTCGACCCATATCGCGCGGCCCGCGTGACGGCCGGGAAAATCCTGAAGCAGATAGAAGCTGCGCGTCAGGACATGGTCCTGCGGGATCGGCTCCAGCGGCGGAATGTCGAGCGGCGCCGCAAGCGCCTGAAGCCGCCGCCCTTCGGGAGAAGCGGCCCCGAAACTTGCGATATCTGCGTCGCGCGTGTCGAACAGGATCATTCCGCCCGTGCGCAGGTAGCGGTTCAGCTTGGCATAGGCGGCAGGCGACGGCGCGGGCTGGGTCGCCGAGACGGGCCAGTAAAGGAAGGTGTAGACCGCGAGGTCCTCGGTCTCCACATCCACACCGCGCGGCTCCACCGGCTCGACCGAAGTGCGGGCGAAAAGCGTCTCGGACAGGCCCCAGAGCCCCGCCTCGGAAATCCGGTCGGTTTCGGCATCGCCGGTGATGACATAGGCCAGCACCACATTACCCGCAGCGCGGATCAGTGCCTCATCGTTTGAGTCCTGCGCGTCCGATTGCCCGGGCAATCCGACGGCGATCAGCATCGCGAGTCCGGTCAGAGCCGCCGCAGCGCCACGACGCATGCCTCCTGTCGGCAGTCGTCCCGACAGTGCCATCGATGCAATCAGGTCCAGCAGGAGAAGAGCGAGGGACACGCCGAGAAACGCCCCCTTGAGCCGCGTTTCGCGCGCCACCACCAGCCCCTCGACCGTCGCACCCACGGGCCACTCTGCTGGCTCCAGAACCCGGTCGGATGTCAGCGCGTTGACCGCAAGGCGCCGCGCGCCTGAAACGTAAAGCCCTGGGGGCAGGTCCGGGCCGATCATCGGTTCCGCCAGTGCCTCGCCCGCCACGCCGGGAAGATCCTCGGCCGGCTCGAGCGTACCGAACGCGTCGAGAACGCGTTCCGCGACCCAGGTCGTACCCGTCAGATCGCCCAGTTCCGGTCGCTGCGCACGGCTCGACACCGCGAGCCGTTCCAACATCTGCACGAAAAGCCCCGACAACGGCAGGCTCGACCACTCGGCGTTCGCCGAGACGTGGAACAGCACGATCTGCCCGTCCCCGATCGAACGACGGGTCACCAGAGGCGTACCATCGGCAAGCGTCGCGATCGTCGCCTCCGCGAGGTCGGGACCGGGCTGCGCAAGAATCTGGGCGCTCACCGCGACGTCCTCAGGCGGCACCAGACCGGCGAAGGGCGAATCTTCCGGGAACGGCGCCAGCGCCTTCGGTTCACCCCAGCTCATCGAGCCGCCGACCGCCCGCCCGCCAAGACGCAGCCGGACCGGCAGCAGCGGATCAAGCACATCGCGCCCGATATCGGACGCAGCGAGCCGGGGGCCCGCGAAACGCACCAGAAGCCCACCCTCCTCGATCCAGCCGGTCAGCGCGTCGCTTTCGGCAACGCGGGCGACATCGGCGAGGATGATGACGTCTGGATTGGCCAGAATGACATCGCCGACCGTCCCTTCGATCAGATCTGCGGTCGGCACCAGCGCCTGGCGCAGGTAGTGATCGGGGGCCAGAAGCTCCAGCCCCTCGCGGTCGGCTGCGCCGGCGATGATCCCCACCTTGCGGCGCTTGAACGCATCGTCTGTCAGGGTCACGGCACCTGCCGTCGCCTCGCCGGCAATCTCGAAACGCGTGACGCGGTTGCGAAGCTCCGGCGGCAGATCGAAGCGCGCTTCCGCCTGGCTCTCGCCCGAAGCGAGGTCAACCGGCACCCGCGCGAGTTCCCGTTCGATTCCCGCCGGGTCGAGGCCATGCGCCACAACTTCGGCAGTGGCGGCCGCATCGCTGCGGGCACGAAGAACGGTAACGGCCAGTCCACCCTCGGACAGCCCGGCCCCGCCCAGCGCGCGAACATCGCGCGGGCTTTCGGCCGCCGTCAGCAACCCCTCCCCAAGCAGTGTTTCGGCCAGCGCAGACCGGCCTTCCCGCGCGAGGCCGTCGGAAAGCCAGAGCGTATCGAATCCGCCATCGGGCAGTGCATTGGCAAAGGCTTCCATCGCCTCCGCCGTTGGCTCCCACGAACGTGGCACAATCGAAGGCAGCCGCGTGGCGACGTCGTCGGCCGCTGCGAAGACAGGCCCGTCCACCGGCGGATCGGTCAGCGACACGAGCGCAACGGGACGGCCCGCGCGCCCCGCCTCAGCGATGGCGGTTTCCATCCGTTCCTGACGTCGCGGCCAGTCGCGGGCGTCCGCCCAGCTTCCGTCGACGAGGATAAGAAGCGGACCGTCGCCTTCCGCCTCTACCTGCGGGTTCAGAACGGGGCCGGCGAAGGCCGCGATGATAAGCGCCACGGCAAGCATGCGGATCAGAAGCAGCCACCATGGCGTCCTGTCGGCCTCCTGTTCCTCGTCGGCCAAACCGAGCAGCAGCGCCACGCCGGGAAACCGCCGGCGGATCGGCGCGGGCGGTATCGCGCGGAGCAGAATCCAGAGGACCGGCAACAACACGAGACCCCAGAGAATCCAGGGCACCGTGAAGCCGATCGGTCCCAAAACGAGCATCAGTGATCCTTCCTCAGCGCCCCGTAGAGCCAGAGAAGTGCACCCTGCGCCGGATCGCCGGTGTGATGCGTCGAAAACAGCCAGCCCGCCTCGCGCGCGAGGTCGGCGAGCCGCCCCTTCCGCTCGGCCAGCCGCGCCTGATAGCGTGTCCGCAAGTCGCCCGCCTTTCGGGTCTCATGCGAAAGCGTGCCCGCCATGCTTTCGAAGATTGTCCGACCGTCGAAGGGAAACGCTTCCTCGACCGGGTCGAGGATCTGAAACAGGACCCCGGTCACGCCCTTGTCCGCGGCAATGCCCAGCGCCCGTTCGACCCCTTCCGGATCGCCCATGAAGTCGGAAATGAAGACCGCCCGCGATCCCGGAAGGATTGCGCGGGCGTCAGGCATCCCGAAATCCTCCGCCCCCGCCGCGCGCGTAAAGACCTCGGCCAGACGCAGAAGCTGAACTTCGCCCGATCTGGGCGGCGCGATCGGATCGGCCAGCCCGACGCGTTCACCGGCACGAATGAGCAGAACCCCGAGCGCGAGCGCCAGCAGCCGCGCGCGATCGGCCTTGGCCTGCCGCTTGCGGTCGCCCGTGAACTCCATTGCACGGGAATCGTCGACCCACAGGTGGACCGACTGCGCCGCCTGCCATTCCTTCTCGCGCACGAACTGGGCGTCAGCCCTCGCCGACCGTCGCCAGTCAATCAATCGCGCCTCGTCCCCCGCATGGGCGGGGCGGTACTGCCAGAATTCATCCCCCATGCCCGAAAGCCGCCGCCCGTGTTCGCCAAGTTGCACGGTCGAGGCCAGATGCTGCGCATCGGCCAGAAGCGGGGGCAGCGCCGCGGCCAGCCCTTCGGCGGCGCGTCTCAGCCCCGCCGGTCGCGCGGATTGGGGGGCGCTTTCGCTCATGCGGCCTTGGCCCGCGTCACGTCGAGCGCGACCGCTTCGATGATCGAAGACAGGCTTTCACCCCGCGCCCGCGCGGCGAAGGAAAGTGCCATACGGTGCGACAGGACGGGCCGGGCGAGCGCCAGAACGTCTTCGGACGACGGCGCGAGGCGTCCGTTCAGAAGCGCCCTTGCGCGCACGGTCAGCATCAGCGCCTGCGCGGCGCGCGGCCCCGGTCCCCAGCTTACGCTGTCGGTCACCGCCTTGCCGGCCTCTGCCTCGCCCGGCCTGCAGGCCCGCACCAGATCGAGGATGAGTTCCACGATCTTCTCGCCAACCGGCATCCGCCGAACGGTCGTCTGCGCTGCGATCAGCTCTTCGGCCGTAAAGATGCGCGGAGATTCCGCGCTCTCGACACCCGTCGTGGCCAGAAGAATGTCGCGCTCGGTCCCGCGGTCGGGATATTCGACGTCGATCTGAACAAGGAACCGGTCAAGCTGCGCTTCGGGCAGCGGATAGGTTCCTTCCTGTTCGATCGGGTTCTGGGTCGCCAGCACATGGAACGGCGCGGGCAGCGGACGGTGCTGGCCCGCGATGGTGACCTCGCGTTCCTGCATTGCCTGCAGAAGTGCGGACTGGGTACGCGGCGAGGCGCGGTTGATCTCGTCGGCCATCAGAAGCTGGCAGAAGACCGGTCCCTCGATGAATCGGAACGAACGCGTGCCATCCTTCGCGGTTTCAAGCACTTCGGACCCGAGAATATCCGCCGGCATCAGGTCCGGCGTGAACTGCACTCGGCCCGAACTCAAGCCCATCACCGTGCCAAGCGTATCGACCAGCATCGTCTTGCCCATGCCGGGAAGACCCACGAGAAGCCCATGCCCACCGCACAGAAGCGCGGCCAGAGAAAGCTCGACAACCCTTTCCTGGCCGATGAAGCGCCGCCCGACCGCCTGCCGCGCCTCGGCGATCTTTTCGCCCAAAGACTCGATCTCGGCCAGAAGTTCGCGCTGCTCGACCATGACAAGTGCTCCTTCATAGGTATAGTTGGGATCATAAAGGCAGAAATTCCACGCGGCACCAATGGCGAAAGCGGAAAAAGAACAATTGATCGTGAAGCCCTCGGCGGAAAACCTCGCAGCGGCCGCCAAGGCGGCAGGCAAGAAAGGGCCACCGCCCGTGCATTTGTGGAATCCGCCTTTCTGCGGCGATCTCGATATGGAGATTCGCCGCGACGGCACATGGTTCTACCTGGGAACCCCGATCGGGCGGCATGGGCTGGTCAAGCTGTTCAGTTCGATCATCCGCAAGGATGGGGATGACTACTTCCTTGTCACTCCGGTCGAAAAGGTCGGCATCCGCGTCGTCGACGCCCCGTTCGTCGCCGTGGACGCGAACGCGACGGGAACGGGCCGCGACCAGTCGATCACTTTCCTCACCAATGTCGAGGATGAGGTGACGGCGGGCCCGGATCACCCGATCCGCGTCGCCCGCGATCCCGAGACGGGCGAACCCTCGCCCTACATCCTCGTCCGCGCCAATCTCGAAGCACTTATCGACCGCAAGACGTTCTACCGGCTCATCGACCTCGGCGCGCATGAGGAGCGCGACGGCGAAAGCTGGTTCGGCCTCTGGTCAGGGGCAGAGTTCTTTCCGATCATCCCCTCGGCGGAACTGGTCTGACTGTTCCGCGCTTCAGACCGGGCAGTCCGGTCCGGCACAACCCGACGCGCGCGTCTCGGTCTCGAAGGTCGCGTGCAGAATGCCGAACTCCTCCTCAAGCCGCGCCTTCACGCGCCGCACGGCTTCGGTGAACTCGACACCTTCGCCCAGCACCAGATGCGCCTCGACCGAGGTCCGCGTCTCGTCCATCTGCCACAGATGCAGGTGATGCACTTCCTCGACCCCCGCCTCGCCCTCGATGGCCACCCGCAGCGCTTCGGCTTCCATTCCGGGCGGCGCGCCAAGCATCAGGATGCGGATCACCGGCCCCGCCTCGACCAGCGCGTGCCAGAGTATCCAGCAGGCGATCCCGAGGGTTATGAGCGGATCGACGAGCCTCCAATCCCAAGCCCAGATGAGGATGCCGCCCACGATCACCGCAACCGAAGTGCCCGCATCGGCCAGGTTGTGCAGAAACGCCGCTCGGATATTGGCACTTTCCTTCGCCAGCCGCCATGTCAACGCTGCCGTTGCAAGGTCGATGACCAGCGCGATCGCGGCGAGAACGATCACGATCCCGCCTGCAACCTCGGGCGGGTCGAACAGCCGAACCATGGCCTCATATCCCAGCCAGACCGAGATCACGACAAGCGTGGTGTAATTTACCAGCGCCGCGACAAGCTCTGCCCGGCCATAACCGAACGACATGTCTCCATTCGCCGGTCGCCGCGCGATCCGCCGCGCGACGAAGGCGATGATCAGTGAAACCGCATCCGACAGGTTGTGGACCGCGTCGGCAATCAGCGCGACGGACCCCGAGATCAGCCCTCCGATAATCTGGGCGACCGTCAGGGCGAGGTTCACGCCAACCGCCAGCGCCACGTTGCGATCCCCAGCCTCGGGGTCCATGTGATGGTGGCGATGCGATCCGTGGCCGTGGTCATGCGGCATTTGGCGTCTCCTTGCCTCCCGACATGCGCGCGCGGACGGCCCGCGTCAATCCTTGCCGTATCCTCGCGTCCCTATGTCCGGCCGCCACCCATCTTGTAGCTGGGCGCCCTGCCCGCCATCTGCGCCATCACCGCCTCGATCTGGTTGGCACCGCCGATGATTCCCGCCTGAAGACGCGCCTCGACCGCCAGCCCCTCACCCGGCGGCAAGGTCCAGCCCTCCTCGACCAATCGCTTGGCCGCGGCCAAGGCATCCGGTGACCGCCCCGCCAGTTCCGCAGCCATCCCGCGCGCCGCCGCGACGGGATCGACTGCAAGCCTCGTCAAAAGGCCCATATCCTGCGCTTCCTCTGCGCCGAGTACACGGGCGGTCATGATCAGCTCCTTTGCCAGATCGGCGCGCATCAGCCGCGGCAGCGACTGGCTGATGCCCATATCCGGGATCAGCCCCCACTTCGCCTCCATCACCGAAAAACGCGCATCAGGCGACGCGATCCGAAAATCGGCGGCGAGTGCCAGTTGCATACCTGCGCCGAAGGCCACGCCCTCGATGGCCGCGATGACCGGCACCGGCAGCGCCTGCCATGCGACGACCGGTTTCTGGAACCGGTTTGCCACTTCACCCTCAGGCGGGCTGACGATTTCCCGCTTCAGCGCCTCCATATCGCGGGCGAAGGACTGCATGACCGACAAGTCGAGACCCGAGGAAAAACACCCGCCCTCGCCCCGCAGGATCACCACGCGCAGGCCCGCCTCGCCATGAAGCCGATCCGCCGCAGCAGCGAGCGCCTCGAACATCTTCATGTTCCAGGCGTTCTTCTTTTCCGGCCGGTTCAGACAGACCTCCGCCACCCCGTCATCGCCCACCTCAACCCGCACCACGTCGTTCATCGCCACCTCCATCCGGTTGCGCTCATCATCGCCCGAGGACGCCACGCGCGAAAGCCCACGCAGCGCCCCTGACGCGAAGTCACGAAATCGCGGCCGATCATCCCTCCTGACAGAATGCTGTCAGGAGGCTCGTGCGATAAAGCCGTCACGATATTTCAGCAAAGGAGCACCCCATGCAGACCCAACCCATTGTCGTCTGGAGCGAAATTCCGGTTTCGGATATGAATAAGGCGGTGGCCTTCTACAACGCCACCTTCGACTGGAAGATGACAATCGACGAAAGCGGCCCCAATCCGATGGCAACCCTCGGCGGCAACATGGACACGACCGGCGGCCATCTCTATCCGGGCAAGCCTGCCTCCGGCAATGGCCCCACAGTCCATATCGCCGTCCCTGACCGGCTCGAAGACGCGGTGATCCGTTGCCGCAAGGCCGGTGGCACGGTGATCGGCGACATCGTCACGATCCCACCCGGACGCTTCGTCTATGCGAACGACCCTGACGGCAATTCGATCGGGCTGTTCGAACCGAAGGCCGCCTGATGCGACGGGCTGACCGCCTCTTCCAGATCGTCCAGTATCTGAGGGGCGGTCGGCTTCTGACCGCGCGCACTCTTGCCGAGCGCCTCGAAGTCAGCGAGCGCACGATCTACCGCGACATCGCCGACCTGATCGGCTCTGGCGTGCCGATCGACGGCGAAGCCGGAATCGGCTACCTGATGCGCTCGGGCTACGACCTGCCGCCCCTGATGTTCAGCCGGGAAGAGATCACCGCGCTCGTCACCGGCGCCCGCATGGTCCGCAGCTTCGGCGGCGCGGCGATGGCGCTGGCTGCCGAGGAGGCACTGGCGAAAATCGAAGCGGTCCTGCCCGCCGACCTCAGCGACCGCCCGTCCGGCGTGGCGATTCACGCTCATGACGCGGGTGCGCTTTCGGACGCCGACCGGGCGATGGTCGACCGGCTCGACCGCGCGACCGACGCTTGTCTGAAGCTCGTCCTCGACTACCGCGACGCGGAAGGCGCGGCGTCTCACCGAACCGTTCGCCCGCTCGGACTATGGTTCTGGGGCAAGGTCTGGACGCTGATCGCGTGGTGCGAATTGCGCAACGATTACCGCATGTTCCGTATCGACCGCATCGCGACGGTCCAGGACGCTGGCCCCTTCCGACCCGAGCGCGACAAGAGCCTCACAGCCTTCTTCCAGCAAGAGGCTTGCCGCGAGCGGGACTGATCGCCGAGGAGCTTTGGCCTCAGTGCGCCTCAGCCCAGTTCGCGCCCTGCCCCGCATCCACCACCAGCGGAACATCGAGGTGCACCGCCGGATGCGCCGCGCCTTGCATGACCTCACGCGCCACGTCGATCAGCTTGTCCACCGCACCCTCCTCGACCTCGAACAGCAGTTCGTCGTGGACCTGCAAGAGCATTGTCGCGGGCAATCCCTCGATCGCCTTCGGCATTCGGATCATCGCGCGCCGGATTACGTCCGCCGCCGCGCCCTGGATCGGCGCGTTGATTGCCGCGCGCCGGGCGAAACCGGCGTGCGGCCCCTTGGCGTTGATCTCGGGCGTGTGGATCTTGCGGCCGAACAGCGTCTGGACGAAGCCGTTTTCCTTCGCGAAGGCGACCGTCGCGTCCATATACTCCTTGATGCCCGGAAACCGTTCGAAATACCGATCGATGAAACCCTGCGCCTCGGCCCGCGGAATTCGCAGGTTCCGCGCAAGCCCGAAGCCGGAAATGCCGTAGATCACTCCGAAATTGATCGCCTTGGCCTGCCGCCGCACCATCGGGTCCATTCCCTCGATCGGCACGTTGAACATCTCGGACGCGGTCATCGCATGGATATCGAGACCATCCCGGAAGGCCTTCTTCAACTGCGGGATGTCGGCGACATGCGCGAGGATACGCAGTTCGATCTGGCTGTAGTCGAGGCTGACGAGCCGCATCCCCGGCCCCGCCACGAAGGCTTCGCGGATGCGGCGGCCTTCCTCGGTCCGCACCGGGATGTTCTGAAGGTTCGGATCGGTCGAGGCGAGCCGTCCCGTCGCCGCGCCGGCGATCGAGTAGGACGTGTGAACTCTCCCGGTTTCGGGATGCACGTGGTTCTGAAGCGCGTCGGTATAGGTTGATTTCAGCTTTGACAGCTGCCGCCAATCCAGCACCCGGGCGGGCAAGTCATGCCCCTCTGCCGCCAGATCTTCCAGAACGTCGGCCCCGGTCGCATAGGCCCCGGTCTTGCCCTTTTGCCCGCCCGGAAGGCTCATCTTGTCAAAAAGGATCTCGCCCAACTGCTTCGGGCTTCCCACGTTGAACGTTTCGCCGGCAAGTTCCTGAATCTCGGCTTCGAGCCCCGCCATCTTCTGCGCGAAGGCATTCGACATGCGGCTAAGCGTCTGCGCATCGACGAGAATCCCGCTCATCTCCATCTCGGCCAGCACCCCGACCATCGGTCGTTCAAGCGTCTCGTACACCGTCGTCACCTGTGCCCGGTGCAGGTTCGGCTTGAAAGCCTGCCAGAGCCTGAGCGTGATGTCCGCATCCTCGGCCGCATATTTCACCGCCTCGTCAATCGGCACGCGATCGAAGGTGATCTGAGACTTGCCGGTTCCAAGAAGCGATTTGATCTCGATCGGCCGGTGGCCGAGATAGCGATCCGAAAGCGCGTCCATCCCATGATTGTGGATGCCCGAATACATCGCGTAGGACATCAGCATCGTATCGTCGATGGGCGCGACGCGGACGCCTTGGCGGGCGAAGATCTTCCAGTCGTATTTCATGTTCTGGCCGATCTTGAGGATCGCGTCGTCCTCGAGAACCGGCTTCAGAAGCTTAAGCGCCTCGTCGAGCGCCATCTGACCCTCGGCCAGTTCGCTAGAGCCAAAGAGATCGCCGTCGCCCTGCTTGTGCCCAAGCGGGATGTAGCAGGCCTCGCCCGGGATCACGGAAAGAGAGATGCCCACCAGTTCCGCCTGCATCTCATCAAGGCTCGTCGTCTCGGTGTCGACGGCGACATAGCCGCGCTCGCGGATCAGGTCGATCCACCGGCCAAGTGCGTCCGCGTCCCGTATGCATTCGTATTTGGCGTGATCGAAGGGCGGGGCGTCCACTTCCACCGGTGCCTCGTCATTTTCGTGCGAGACCGGGACCGCGGGCGCATCGGGGATCGAGGGCGGCTCGACCTTTAGCGCGTCGGCCACACGCTTCGTCAGCGACCGGAACTCCATCCTGGCAAGGAACTCCATCAGCGGTTCCGCCTCGGGTTCCTTCACCTCCAACTCGTCGAGTGACCATTCGACCGGCGTGTGGTCGTCAAGCGTTACGAGCCGCTTCGAGACGCGGATCAGTTCGGCATTGTCGATCAGCGTCTGACGCCTCTTCGGTTGCTTGATCTCTTCGGCGCGTTCAAGCAACGATTCCAGATCGCCGAATTCATTGATCAGAAGCGCCGCGGTCTTGACACCGATCCCGGGCGCGCCCGGCACGTTGTCGACGCTGTCGCCTGCAAGGGCCTGCACGTCGATCACCCGGTCGGGCTTCACGCCGAACTTTTCTTCGACCTCTTCGATCCCGATGCGCTTGTTCTTCATCGCGTCGAACATCTCGACGCCGCCGCCCACAAGCTGCATCAGGTCCTTGTCGGACGAGATGATGGTGACCTCTCCACCCGCTTCGCGCGCCTGCCGCGCAAGCGTGGCGATGATGTCGTCAGCCTCGTAATTCTCCATTTCGAGGCAGGCGACATTGAACGCCTTCGTTGCCTCTCGGGTCAGCGGAAATTGCGGGCGCAGATCCTCGGGAAGTTCGGGCCGGTTGGCCTTGTACTTGTCGTAGATGTCGTCGCGGAAGGTCTTGGAGGAAAAGTCGAACACGCAGGCGATGTGGGTCGGCGCATCATCGCCCTTGTTGTTCGCAAGCTGGCTCCAGAGCATGTTGCAGAACCCCGCGACCGCCCCAATGGGAAGGCCGTCGGACTTCCGGGTAAGCGGCGGCAGCGCGTGGTAGGCGCGGAAGATATAGGCCGAGCCGTCGATCAGATGCAGATGGCAACCTTTGCCGAAGGCCATGACCTCACTCCCATTCCCGCGCCGTCGGCAAGAGTATTGTCACGTTCCGGTCAAGCCTTCCACCCCGCCGTGAAATTGTGGGCGTTCGGGCGTGCGCCTCGCGCGTGAAACGAGAAGCAGGCCTTTGAAAATCAAACGCATTTTTGAATCTTCTTACCCAAAGTCAACCGGATCACCCCGATCGAATGCGGCTATGACGGCGGCCCTGAAGCCATGAGGGTCGCCCCTGCCGAGGCCACGAATGCCAAAGGCTGGAAGCCCCATCTCACCTTGCCCGCGCGTCAAATGCACCTTAGGTCGGACAGGACGCAACGCGAGGCATGAAGAACAAAATGACGGATTACGGCAAATCGGGTGTGGCCAAGGTCGGCAAGAACAGTCCGCGCCATGCTGAGCACAATGCAAAGGGCAGCGACAAGAACCCCTTTGGAAAGCAGAAGCCGAAGACCGAGCTTCTTGAGCGCATGAAGGCGGCAGCCGCGAAGAAAGCAACGAAGGACTGACCGCGCCTTCAGGCAGGACGCCTCAGTGATCGTCGTGCGCGTGTTCGCGGTCGATCACGTATTTCTTGTCGCAGTAGCCGCATTCGACGAAGCCCGTGTCGTGCGGGATCGTCAGCCAGACGCGCGGATGGCCCAGCGCGCCCTCGCCGCCGTCGCAGGCCACTTTCCACGTGGTCACAACCTCGGTCTCGGGGGCGGGAATGGTCATCATCAGGCTCCGTGAAAAACATTTCGGCCTTGGCCGGGTCGGCGCGCATGATAGCGATCCTGCCGCCGCCCACAAGCGGCTGTCTGTCAGTCCGCCCGCTGCAGCATCCGCCCCAGCACGCGACCGCCGAGAATGTGCAAGTGATAGTGCGGAACTTCCTGCACTCCATGCTCGCCCGCGTTCGAAATTGTGCGGTAGCCCTGCCCGCCCTCGCCCGGCGCCACGTCCATCATCCGCGCGATCTCGCCCGCCGTGCGGGTGAAATCGGCGATCTCTTCCGCGCTCGCCTCGGTCGCGAAATGGTCGAAGTTCACGTATTTGCCCTTGGGGATCACCAGCACATGAACCGGAGCCTGCGGACCGATGTCGTGGAATGCGAGCGTATGCTCGGTCTCCATCACGGTCTTGTTCGGGATCTCGCCCCTCAGGATGCGGGCGAAGACATTCTGATCGTCATAGGCGTAGGGCATGGGTCAACCTCAGTCGGCGTAAAGATGTTCGGCCGCGGCGATTTCCTCGGCGGCGGCTTCAGGAATAGACAGGAATCGCGCCAGAGGCACGGCATTTTCCGACGGACCTGACCATTCGCGTATCCGGTGGAAATTGGCAAAGCCCGCATCGCGGATTTCGTCGCTTTCGTGGCGCAGGTCGTAGCGGATCGTGGGCAAGAGCCGCGACAGCGCCTCGCCCGGCGTCTGGTCGCCGGCCAGCCCGACGCGCTTGGCGTGGCCGACAAGATAGTCGTCCGAGAAATTGCACTCGATCTCGAGGATCCTTGTCGTCGCACGGTCCGAGCAAAAGTCGCGCAACAGATCGATGTTGGCCGGGTCCAGGCAGATCAGGAGCCGGTCGGTCTTGTGATAGTCGAACAGCATCCGCATCAGCGCGCGGCGATGGCGCGCGCGTTTCTCCAGCGTGGACTGGATGCCCCCAAGGTCCGGAAGGTCGGTCGCCTCCTCGTCGAACAGGTATTCGACGACCGGCACGTCAGCCGCCTGCTGCGCAAGCTGGGCCAGCCGTTTGGCGACGTGCCATTTCTTGCAGACCACGATCATCAGTTCCCGCTCGCGACCAAGGCTCGCCTCCGTTTCCCAGAAACGGGGGGCGAAGCGGCGCCCGACACGGCCCTTGCCGGTCAGGAACTTGTAAAGGCTCCGTCCTTCGTTCGAGATCTCGAAGGTCGCGCCCTTCGAGGCGTAAAGATCGCCGAGCCGCGCCTTGAGCTGCCGTGCGCCCGAGCTGATCTTTCTGGCGAACAGGAAATCCTGGCTGAGAAGCAGATCGTAGTGGTCGTTGTAAAACGTGACCGGCATCCCGTAGTCGGAAAACATCAAGAACGTGAGCGTCCGCGGCCGGATTTCGCGGTCTGGCACCAGATGGCGCACGAGCGTCTGGAAGAATGTCTCATCCGGAATCCAGGTCGTTCGGAAGAACCGCATCACGTCGCGCCTCTGGCGGGTGAAATCGACGATCGCCTCGATCGTGCGGCGCCTGAGGCACCACCACTGCGAACCGATCATCATCTGGAGGTCGGAAGGCACTTCGCGCGTCCAGCCCAGACGCTTCTGCAGATTGAACCAGCCGTAGAACAGGCGCTTCTGCGTGCGCTCGTTGAAGGGATGGCGGTAGATCAGCCGATCTTCCTTCATGCCGGTCTTGATCCAGTCGGACTCGAAGAAATCGAAGCTTTCGACATAGTCGCAATCCTCGGCATCGAGGAAATTATGCGCATATTCGGCTGACTTGATCGCCATGCAGTCGCCCGACAACATGTAGAAATGCGTGGCGTCCGGAAACGCCTCAAGCGCCGCCTCGACCGCGTTGAGCGTCGCCTGGACGAGGCTCCATTCCCCCCAGCCGCATTTGACTCGGGTCCGCGCAAAGGTGACATTGGCGTTCGAGCCTAGCGCGCTACGGATGCGCTGATAATCCTCCGCCCGGGCGCGGGCGTCGAAATGGATCGCCATGCAATCGCCCGCAGCCGTCAGACGTTCGGCCTGGCGAATGATCCCCTCCGGATCCTTGTGGCATAGAAGTATGAAGGCAATTTTGGCCATCGATAACAGGACTTACACAACTCGCAGTGGACTGTTTAGAGAAATACCGTCAACATCCGTTGAAATGACAGCGTTTGTTTGCTCTGTGGTTCCGAGATTACATGCGTGACACCCTGGCACGCGCATTGCCGGAGATTTTTTGATGGGTTTTCCCGGAACCTGGATGACCGAAAGCGAAAGCATGGTCTACCGCGTTGTTCCCAAATGTGCCTGCTCGACGATCGGGCAGATCATGTTCTACTCCGATCACGGCCGCTTCTTCGATGGCGATATCCACGACTCGACCGAGGGTCTGCACAAATGGGCCCAAGAGCATAGCCAGCCCTTGATCGAGGCGAACGTGAAAGGCCACAAGAGCTACGCCTTCACCTGCGTGCGCAACCCCTACACGCGCATCCTGTCCTCGTTCTTCGACAAGATTTGCGGCATCCAGCGGAACGGCAAGCGCTATCGCGGAAACCTCGTCCCGATGCTCGTTCAGAAATACGGCGTTGAAGTCGGCGATCCCGAAAGCGGCTTCGAATTCGACCAGGTAAAGTCGTTCCGTCGCTTCCTTCTTTTCGCCCGCGATACGCTCCGCTGGCGCCGCCCGATGGAGCCTGACATCCACTGGTCGGCCATGTCGGGCCATGTCTCGACCTTCATCGTGAATGGCGGGCGCTACGATCACATCTTTTTCACTGAAAAGTTCAACGAGGGGATGCAGACCGTCCTCGACGCGGTCGAGACACCCCACAAGGTTAATCTGAAAAAGATCCCGCGTTTCAACGAAAGCGAAGGCCACGGGCCGAAGCGCGCCCACCCGGTCGAGGATTATTTCGACGACCTGTCGATGCACCTCGTGTACGAAATGTACAAACGCGACTTCCAGCTTTTCCGCTACGATTTCGAGAACCCGGCGAACAAGATGCCCACGGGCGAAGTCGACCTCGACGAAGTGCACGCGAAGCTGGGCGAGTAAGCGCTTTCGCTTGCGCCCCGGCGCATTGGCCCACAAACTCGTAAAAAAGAAACAACACTTGGGGGATCAGGATGGGCAAACTCGGCTCGCTCGAACGCTTTACGGTTTTCTTCGGCGTAGCTGCGCTGGCACTTCTGTCCCTCGTGCTTCTTTCCATCAGTTCCTGGTTCTGGCTCGGCGTGTTGGGCTTCGGCGCCCTGACGGCCCTGGGGGTCTCGGATGTGACGCAGCGGCGCCATGCAGTCCTCAGGAACTACCCGATCCTTGGCCACATGCGCTTCATCTTCGAAGGCATCCGGCCCGAGATCCGGCAATACCTCATCGAAAGCGATCAGGACGAGGAACCGTTTTCCCGGGACGAGCGGTCGCTCGTCTACCAAAGGGCCAAAAGCGTCGAGGACAAGCGGCCTTTCGGGACGAGAGCGCGGGTTTATGATGCGGGATATGAATGGCTTACCCATTCGATACAGCCCGTTCACATCGGAGATCACGATTTTCGCGTCAAGATCGGCGGCCCGGACTGCAAGCAGCCCTATGCGGCCTCGATCTACAACATCTCGGCGATGAGCTTCGGCGCGCTTTCGGCCAACGCGATCAGCGCGCTGAATCAGGGTGCCAAGATCGGCGGCTTCGCGCATGACACCGGTGAAGGCGGAATCAGCCGCTATCACAGGCAGGGCGGCGGCGACCTGATCTACGAAATCGGCTCGGGCTATTTTGGCTGCCGCGCAGCGGACGGGAGCTTCGACCCCGAGGCATTCGCGGAACAGGCCGCTGACCCGCAGGTCAAGATGATTGAGCTGAAACTCAGCCAGGGCGCGAAACCCGGTCACGGGGGCATGCTGCCCGCATCGAAGATCTCGCCCGAGATCGCAGAGGCGCGCGGGGTGCCGATGGGCGTTGACTGCATCTCTCCCGCGTCGCACAGCGCCTTTTCCACCCCGATCGAACTGATGGAGTTCATCGCCCGCCTGCGTGAGTTGTCCGCAGGCAAACCCGTCGGCTTCAAGCTGTGCATCGGCCACCGGCGCGAATTCATGTGCATCGTCAAGGCGATGCTGAAGACCGGGATCACCCCCGATTTCATCGTGGTCGACGGGAAAGAGGGCGGCACCGGGGCGGCGCCGCTCGAATTCGCCAATCACATGGGGATGCCGCTCGTCGAAGGGCTGACCTTCGCCCACAACACCTTGCGCGGGGCGGGGCTGCGCGACCGGATCAAGATCGGGGCGTCAGGCAAGCTCATCACCTCGTTCGAGATTGCCAAGGCGCTGGCGCTCGGGGCGGATTGGGCGAATTCCGCGCGCGGTTTCATGTTCGCGGTCGGCTGCATCCAGGCCCAGGCCTGCCACACCAATCACTGCCCGGTCGGTGTCGCGACGCAGGACAAGCTGCGCCAGCGCGCGATCGACGTGCCGAACAAGACGCAGCGTGTGGCGAACTTCCATCGCAACACGCTGAAGGCGCTGGCCGAGATGGCCGGGGCAGCCGGCCTGTCCAACCCGTCCGACTTTCTGCCCCATCATTTCATCATGCGCGAAAAGGACCGCAACATGGTGACGGGCAACGAGGTCTACCCTTATCTGCCCGAAGGCTTCCTGCTGCGCGAGGAAGAGGACGAATTCGGCTATCTCCTGCGCTGGAAACGTGCGCGCGCAGAAGGTTTCGCGCCGATCGACGCCGGCGTGTGATCCCCGCCGCGCCGGCGCAGCGGGGACCCGTGACGTGCCGCGCGCCGGGCCGTCAGGCGACCGCCGCGGACGGTGCTTGGGCGAGGCCCTGACCGCGATCTGCGGCCTCGACCCCGGCGGCGAAGCCGGAACGCGTGGCGCTGGCGATCATTCGCGCCTCGACCGCGCGATTGGTCAGCGGCAGGTTCGCCGCGCCCAGCGCCTGCCACCAGAGCGCGGCCAGACCCGCGACATGCGGGCAGGCCATCGACGTGCCGTTGAGCGACAGGAGCCCCCCGCCCAGCTTGGCCGATATGACGCCGACACCCGGCGCCGAAAGGACCGGGTTGGTGTTGGAAAACGGCGCGACCGTCAGTCCGTTCGCTCCGTCCGCAAGGGCCCCAACCGAAACGACACCTTCCGCCGCCGCGGGGACCGAGGCGCTGACCTCGAAATTCGGGTCGATCTGGCGTTCGCTTTCATTTCCGCTCGCCGCGACGACCACAACGCCGCCATTGAAGTCGGTCATTGCCCGCATCAGACCCATCAGCCGGTCGAAAACCCGCAGGTTCATCCGGTAGCCTTCCAGCGCGATCGAGGTCGCCAGCTTCACCGGCAGGCCGGATTCGTCCACCAGCCGTTGCGCGAAGCCGGGAAAGTCGAAGCCCAGCGACATCGAGATCACCTTGGCGTTCTGGCCCGACGCCCATTTCAGCGCTTCGAACAGCATCTCGGAACTTCCGAATCCGTCCGCGTCCAGCACCTTGCCGATCAGCGCATCCGTGACGCCGCGCGCGACCCCGATGCGCGTGCCCTGTACATCGCGGCCAAAGACGGTGCCCGCGCAATGCGTGCCGTGCCTGTTGCCGTCGCCGTTGCCCGTGCCGGTAAAATCCATCTCGGTCAGCGTCACGCCCTGAAAGGCCGGGTGGCCCGCATCGATGCCGGTATCCAGCACCGCGACGCGCACGCCCGCTCCGTCGAAGGGGCTGTCGACCGCGCCGACGCGTTCGACGCCCCAGGTCGGCACCGCATCGGCTGCGCCCTGAACATCGACAGGCTCTACCAGCCGCGTGGGCATCGCGCGCGCGATTTCCAGCACGCCCGGGTCGCGCGCGGCCTCGCGCGCTTCGGCCGCCGTCATGTCGGTAGCCTCGATTTCAGGTTCGGGCGGGATTTCCAGCTCCGCCGCAGCACCCGGCCGCAGTCCCGGCATCGGGAAGGGCTGTCCACGCCGCAGACCTTGGTTCGCATCTTTCAGAATGACGTATTTGTCCATCGGTCTCTCCAATCACATGAATGAAAACATGCGGGCGCAGACCAAAAAACGACGGGCCTGAGCCCACCGTAATATCTACCACAAGTTGCGTGAGTCGCCCAAGCCGGGCGAAAATCAGATCAGCCCGTTTGCGCGGAAGAGCGCCTTGACGTCCGTTTCGGGACGCGCGCCGAAATGGCTGATGACTTCCGCCGCCGCGACGCAGCCCATCCGACCGGCGATGTCGAGCGACTGTCCGGTCGAAAGACCGTAAAGGAAGCCCGCCGCGAACTGGTCACCGGCGCCCGTGGCATCGACCGGCACGATGCGGCGCACCGGCACGTCGGCGCGTTCGTCGCCGCGCAGCAGGATGACGTCCGCGCCCGACCGGGTGCAGACGACGAACGGGCATTCCGCCCGCGCCTGTTCGAGCGCCGCGTTCAGATCCTCGGTCTGGTAAAGCGCTTCCCATTCGTGTTGATTGCCGATCACGTAATCCATCTCGTCCTTCACGAGACGGCGGAAATCGTCGCGGTGGCGGTCCACGCAGAACGGGTCGGACAGCGCGACGCCCGCCTTGCCCCCGCCCTTGTGGCAGGCGGCTGCGGCCTTGCGGAACGCTTCTTTCCCCTTGTCCTTGTCGAAGAGATACCCTTCGAGGAAAAGGTAGTCGGTCTTGCCCGCAACATCGTCGGACACGTCCTCCGGCCCCAGATCGGCCGAGATGCCGAGATAGGTGTTCATCGATCTCTCGCCATCCGGCGTCACGAAGATCATCGAGCGCGAGGTCGGAAGATCGGCGCCATTCACCGGCGGGTTCGGGAAATCCGTTCCCTCTGCCGTCAGCGACTTCTGGAAAAACCGCCCAAGCGCGTCGTCCCGAACCCGGCCGATGAAAGCCGATTTCAGACCGAGGTTTCCGAGGCCGGCAACCGTGTTGCCGACCGACCCGCCGGGTGCCTGCGTCCTGTCCTTCATCGCCCCATAGAGCATCTCGCCCCGTTCACGCTCGACAAGCTGCATGACGCCCTTCTGGATCCCCATGAGGTCGAGAAAGCTCTCGTCGGTCTGGCTGAGCACGTCGACAATCGCGTTGCCGATGCCCACCACCTGATAGCGGTCGGTCAAAACGTCTTCTCCTCGTAAGAACATAGGTCACGGATCAGGCACGCGCCGCATTTCGGCTTGCGCGCCACGCAGATGTAGCGGCCATGCAGGATCAGCCAATGATGAGCGTGAAGCTGGAATTCGACGGGCACGTTATCCTCGATGGCGCGCTCGACGGCGTCGACAGTCTTGCCCGCGGCGATCCCGGCCCTGTTGCCGACGCGGAAGATGTGCGTGTCGACCGCCTGCGCCGGATGATGGAACCACATGTTCAGGACGACATTCGCTGTTTTGCGCCCTACCCCCGGCAGCGTCATCAGCGCGGCGCGCGACGATGGCACCTGGCCGCCATACTGTTCGTGCAGGATGCGGCTTAGCTTGATGACGTTCTTCGCCTTCTGCCGGAAAAGACCGATGGTCTTGATGTGCTCGGTCAGCCCCTCTTCGCCAAGCGCAAGCATCTTTTCGGGCGTATCGGCCACCTGAAAAAGCGCGCGCGTCGCCTTGTTCACGCCCGCATCCGTCGCCTGCGCCGAAAGCGCGACGGCCACGAGAAGCGTGAAGGCGTTGACATGCTCAAGCTCGCCCTTCGGCTCCGCTTCGGCCTCGCGGAACCGGGCGAAGATTTCGTGCATCGTATGATAGTCGAGTTGGCGTGCCATATCCGTGGGTATGCCCCGACCCGCAAATGCACGCAAGCGTCGACGCATTGAAGAAAATTCGAGAAAAGTGGCGTCGCGCGATTAACCATGCCTTGGCCCTTCGCGGCAATCCTGCCCCGGCAGACCGGAGGCGGCATGGCGAACAAATCGTTCAAGGCAGGCATCCCGACCGCCCCCGCCTTCGATGCGCGAACCGGGGCGCTGGCGATACCTCAGGCTTCCTTCACCTCCGGAACCATGATCTCGACCGAGCACGGCGAGCGTGCGGTTGAAGATATTCGCCCCGGCGACCGGGTCCTGACGCGCGACAACGGCTATGCGCCGGTGCTATGGGCTGGTCCCCTGGCGCGCGCAGATCAAGCGGTACGGCAAGAGGTGGAGTTCGCCGCGAACAGCCTTGGCGAAGGGCGCCCGTCCCGGCCGCTCAGCGTCGCATCCGGCCTCGGGATGCTTCTCACCGGGGTGCGGTTCGCAGGTCTCTTCGGCGAGGCAGAGCTCTTCGCGGCGGCGGGCGACTTCCCTGCCCGGCTGGGAATCCTCCATCGCAGGGCCGCGCCCGGCGCTCGGTTTCACAACATCCTCTTGGCACAGCACGATGTCATCCTCGCAAACGGTGTGCCCTGCGAAAGCCTGCTCGCGAGCAGCGCCTATATTGCCAAGCTGCCCTTTGCGATGCAGCGGCGCTTCCGCAATCTTCTGCGCGAACCGCACGGCGACCCCGCGCGCATGACCCTCAGCCGCGCAGAGGCCGCGTTGGCGCTTGGATTGCCCACCGACAAGGGCACCTCCGAAGCCGCCTGATCACTTCTAAAGCGCAGCTTTCGGGTCGCGGACAGCCCTTGCCCGACCTATCTTCGGATCAAGGAGACAGAACATGCTGAACGAATCCATCGGACAGGGCTATCACTACGACGTCATCGCCCGCGCCTTGAAACTTATCGAAGACGAAGGCGGCCCGGGTCTCGCGCTCGAGGATCTGGCCGCGAAGCTCTCGATGAGCCCCGCGCATTTCCAGCGCGTCTTCTCGCGCTGGGTCGGGGTCTCGCCCAAGCGCTATCAGCAATACCTCACGATCGACCTCGCCAAGAGGCTGCTGTCCGAACGGCATACGCTTCTCGACGCGGCCGCCGAAGCGGGCCTTTCCGGCACCGGCCGGCTGCATGACCTTTTCCTCAGATGGGAAGCGATGAGCCCCGGTGAATACGCCCGCGCGGGTGAGGGGCTGAAGATTCACTACGGCTGGTTCGACACACCTTTCGGCGAGGCGCTCGCCATGGGCACGGATCGCGGCCTCTGCGGACTGGCCTTCGCCGAGGATTGCGGACGCGACCATGCCTTCGCGGACCTTGCCGGACGCTGGCCGCGCGCGAGCTTTAAAGAGGCGCCGGACCGGATCGCGCCCTGGGTCGACGCCGCCCTTGCCCAAAAGGGCGAGGCAAAGCTTCACATGATCGGGGCGCCTTTCCAGATCAAGGTCTGGGAAGCGCTGCTGACGGTCCCCTCGGGCCATGTGACGACCTATTCCGACATCGCTCTCGCCATCGGCAATCCGCGCGCCGTGCGCGCCGTGGGCACTGCCGTCGGCCGCAACCCGGTCAGCTGGCTTATCCCCTGCCACCGCGCGCTTCGCAAATCCGGCGGGCTTGGCGGGTACCATTGGGGCCTGCCGGTCAAGCGCGCCCTTCTCGCCTGGGAAGCCGCCCGCGCCGACGCCGGGTGATGCCGCGCTTGTGATGCGCAAAATTCTGCCGGAACCGAAAAAGGGTACGGGTGTTATTGCTTAACAGCGGATATTGTCCGAGCAAAACACCGCATAACAAATCGGAGCAGCATTTATGCGCATTACGAATCTTCTACTGGCCAGCGCCGCCTCGGGCGTGCTTCTTGCGGCCTGTACGCCCGTCGACGCCCCCAGCACATCGCCCAACCAGCGCACCAAGGAAGGTGCCCTGACCGGCGCTGCAATCGGCGGTCTTGCCGGCGTGCTGACCGGCCAAGGCGGCAAGGACAAGCTTGACCGCGCCGTCGTGGGCGCCGCAATCGGCGGTCTCGCGGGTGGGGTCATCGGCAGCAACCTCGACCGTCAGGCGGCCGAGCTTCAGGCCGAGATCCAGAACAGCCGCGTTCGGATCATCAACGAAGGCAACCAGCTGCGCGTCGTGATGCCCGAGGGCATTCTCTTCGCGACCGACAGCGCCTCGGTCCAGCCCGGCATCCAGAACGACCTCTATGCGGTTGCCGACAACCTGAACCGCTATCCGAACACGCGGGTGGAAATCGTCGGCCACACCGACAACACCGGCACGGCCGCTTACAATCAGGATCTGTCCGATCGCCGCGCCGCGGCTGTCGCAGGGATCCTGCGTGGCGCCGGCGTCTCGGGCGCGCGCATCGTATCCTACGGGCGTGGCGAGTCGATGCCGACGGCATCGAACCTGACGCCGGAAGGCCGCGCGCAGAACCGCCGGGTGGAGATCCTGATCATCCCCACGCGGTAAGCTTTCGCGACGGACAACATCAAAGGCCGGGCCCCAGCGCCCGGCCTTTTCACATTGTCAACGCGGGCAAGTGGTCATACAAGTTTACCAATTCAATGAGGATGTCATGCCGTTCCGCAAGATCGTCCCGGAGAAGCTTTCGAACAGCGTCCGTCTTCAGATCGAGTCGCTGATCCTCAAGGGCATCCTGCGCCCGGGCGAGAGGCTGCCCTCCGAACGCGAGCTTTCCGAACGGCTCGGCGTGTCGCGACCTTCGTTGCGCGAAGCGGTGGCCGAACTGCAGACGGCGGGGCTTCTCTCTACCCGCGCCGGTGCCGGCATCTACGTCGCCGAGGTTCTGGGCTCTGCCTTCTCTCCCGCGCTCATCCAGCTGTTCGCGCGCCATGACGAGGCGGTCTTCGACTATCTCGACTTTCGCACGGATCTTGAGGCGCTCGCAGCGGAAAGGGCGGCCCGGCTGGGGTCCGATACTGATCTGCAGGTGATCGGAACGGTTTTCGCAAAAATGGAAGCCGCCCACCTGAAGCGCAATCCCGACGACGAGGCACGTCTCGACGCCGAATTTCACATGGCCATCATCGAGGCGAGCCACAACGTGGTCATGCTGCACATGATGCGGTCGATGTTCGATCTGCTGCGCGAAGGCGTGTTCTACAACCGCCAGGTCATGTTCCGCCAGAAGATGACACGGGGGGCGCTGCTCGACCAGCACAGGGCCATGAACACCGCCCTACAGGATCGCGACCCGGCAGGTGCCCGCGCGGCGGTCGAGGCGCATCTGAGCTTCGTCCGGCAGGCGCTTGAGGCCGACATCAAGGCCGGCCGCAACGAAGACGTGGCCCGCCTGCGCTTCGAGCACGAGAAGCAGCGCGGCTAGCAAGCAACATTCACCACGATCGACAAAGAAAAAGCCCGGCGAAGCGCCGGGCTTTTTCGAATGTCTCAAAGCAGATGCTTCAGTGCAGCTTGGCTTCAACTTCGCCGATCGCGGCGTCAACGAGCGAGTTCTTCTCGGTCGCCGACATCTTCGAGGCGATCAGTTCACCCGCCGCAGCCACAGCGATGCTGGCCGCACGGTCGCGCACTTCGCGCACAGCCGATGCCTCTGCCGAAGCGATCTGGTCCTCAGCCGCGGCAAGACGCCGGGCGATCGAGGCTTGAACGTTCGCCTTGGCTTCTTCGGCTGCGGCAAGCGCTTCACGCTTGGCGGTCTCGACGATCTTGTCGGCCTGCTCTTTCACTTCCTTGTGCTTGCGCTCGTAGGAAGCGAGGATCGACCGCGCCTCGTCATGCAGTGCCCGCGCCTCGTCGAGGTCGGACTTGATCCCGGCCGCGCGCTTGTCGAGCAGCCCCGCCAGCAGCGACGGCACCTTGAAGTAGATCAGCACGCCAATAAAGACGAGGAACGCGAGCAACACGACGAAGTCGGTGTTCCTCAGCGAGAAGAACGGACCTGTCGCGGCCATCGCAGGCGTCGCGGCGAGGCTGAGGAGGAATGCGATACGCTTCATGTTCCTACCCTTTCAGCCGCGCGTTGATGGCCGCGGTGATCGTTTTCGCGTCGGCCTTGCCGCCGAAGGCGGCGAGGATCTCGGCCGTCGTGGTCTTGGCGACCTCGCTGACGTTCTCCACCGCATGCGCCCGGATCTCCTCGATCCGCTTGGCCGATTCCGCGGCCTTCGCGGCGATCTCGGCATCGGCCTTGGCCGTTACCTTGTCGAGATCCGCCTGAATCTCCTCGCGTGCTTCGGCGACGATCTTGTTCGCCTCCGCGCGCGCATCGATCAGCGCCTGGTTATATGCCTTCTCGGCTTCTTCGGCCTTCGACTTCAGCTCTTCAGCCGCAGCGATGTCGTTGGTGATCTTCGACTGACGGTCGGCAAGAATGCCGCCGATCCTCGGAAGCGCGATGCGCGAGAGGATGAAGTAGATCGCGATCAGCGCGACCACGAGCCAGAATATCTGGTTCGGGAAGGTCGCGAAATCCAGTTGCGGCATGCCTGCGGACTCAGCCGCGTGCCCTGCCGCGTCGGCAGCGTGGCCGGCAGCTTCGGCGCCCGTCTCGGCAGCCTCTTGCGTTGTGTTTGCCATCTCGGCCCCCTCGAAACCCGTTATACAACCCGGATGGGCGCGCCTGCACCCATCCGGCCGTAAGGATGGTCAGTCGAGGCTCAGACGGCGAACATCAGCAGAAGCGCGACGAGGAACGAGAAGATCCCCAGTGCTTCCGCGAAGGCGATGCCGATGAAGAGCGTCGCGGTCTGGCCGGGTGCGGCCGAAGGGTTGCGCAGCGCGCCAGCGAGGAAGTTGCCGGCAACGTTGCCCACACCGACCGCAGCTCCGCCCATGCCCATGCAGGCAAGGCCAGCGCCGATGTAAGCACCCATTTGTACGATATCGCCTTCCATGTCGTTACTCCTTACGGTTGGAATTGGCTGAATTGGTTATCCCGACCTCAGTGGTGCGGATGCAGGGCATCCTTGAGGTAGACGCAGGTCAGGATGGTGAAGACATAGGCCTGAATGAAGGCCACGAGAATTTCGAGCCCGTACATCGCCGTGATGGCGAGGATCGAGAGCGGCGTGACCACAAGCCCGATGCCGGACATGAGGATCAACGGCGCGAAGGCCGCGAACACTTTGATAACGGCGTGGCCGGCCATCATGTTGCCCGCAAGACGAATGGAATGGCTGACGGGCCGCACGAAGTAGGAAATCACCTCGATCAGCGCGAGGACCGGGCGCAGCGGCAGCGGTGCCGAGGACACCCAGAACAGCGACAGGAAGCCTGCGCCGTTCTTCACGAAGCCAACGATCGTCACGGTGAGGAACACGGCGACGGCCATGACTGCGGTCACGGCGATATGGCTGGTGGTCGTGAACGCCTTCGGCAGAAGGCCGAGGAAGTTCGAGAATACGATGAAGCAGAACAGCGTGAAGATGTAGGGGAAGAACTTCAGCGCGTCCTTGCCGGCCACGTCCTCGACCATCTTGTGGATGAAGCCATAGGCCAGTTCGGCGATGGATTGGATCCGGTTCGGAACGATGGCGCGGCCGCGGGTGCCCAGAACGAACAGCGCCGCGATGCAGATGACCGTGAGCGCCATCCAGAGCGTCGCATTCGTCGGGGTCATCATGCCCACCGTGTCGCCGCCGAAGAGCGGCTTGACGATGAACTGATCCATCGGGTGGAACGCCAGACCTTCGCTTTGCTCTTCCGTCGCCACGTCTATTCCCCTTCGTCCCGGGCGGACTGGTCCGCCTGATTTGCGCTCTGGATTTCCTTGGCGGTGCGAAGCATCGTCTTCACCCCGGCCACGAAGCCCAGAAATGTAAACAGCACCAGGAAAATCGGAATGGTCCCGAAAAGGATGTCCAGTCCGTATCCGATGCCAAAGCCGATCCCGAGTCCCGAAACCAGCTCGATCACCATCCGCCAGCCTTGGCTCGCGGCTGAGTAGTGTTCGTCCGCGCGGGGCTTTGGCGCCTGAGCCTTCCTTGCCCCGGCAAGCCGTTCCTCAAGCGCTTTCAGGCGTTCGGGATCGGGCTCGTCTGACATGTGGAAAGCCCCCTCGGACAGTCGCGGGATAGCTAGAACGCAAAGCCGCGTGAGTCAATGCGGCCATGCGCGCGCCTGAAATCGACCATCTATTTGAAATAAAACAATTTATCGGAACGGACCCGACAGGCCGCAATCCCGAGCCTCGGCCACGCGGCGAGGATTCAGCCGTCACAGCATATTCAACCGCTGAGTTGAGAATTATCCCGGGGTGCTGGTTTTGAGACGCTTCACCAGCCGCCCATCGATCAGAACGAGGCCGAGGAAGATCATCGCCATACCAGTCAGATGAGCTGGGAGCAGCACCTCGCCGAGGATGGAAACGCCAAGCAGAACCGCCGAAACCGGCGCGATGAACGTCACGGTGGATGTGATCGTCGCCCCCACACGCGCCAGAAGCCAGTAAAGCGCGATGAACGCCGCCGAGGTCAGCACGAAGCCGATCATCGCCAGCGATGCCCATGTCTCGGCCTTGGTGATGACCGGCATGCCTTCGGCCGCAAGCGCGGCGGGCAGCATCACCATCGTCGCGCCGGTCAGCGACCATCCCGCCACGACGGTTGAGTCGATCTCGCGGAACCGGCGGGCAAGGTTGGTGGCGACGCCGTAACAGACCGGCGCGCACAGCGCCGTGAGGATCGCCCAGAATTCCGGACTTATCCCCGCCCGCAGAACTGGCAGCGCCAGCGTCACGATGCCCGAGAACCCGGCCACGACGCCCAGCGATTTCGTCCATGTCGCGCGCTCGCCCCCCGGCCAGAAATGCGACACGATCACCACCATCACCGGCGTCATCGCGTTGATGATGCCCGCGACGCCGCTGCCGATATGTTGTTGGCTGAGCGGGTAGAGTGCGAAGGGCACTGCGAAGAAGACGGTGCCGAGCACGATCAGGCCAAGCACCGTCCTGAGCGGCAGGCGCGCGGACTTGCCGGAGACGAGGATCCAGATCCAGCAGCCCAGCGCCCCGAACCCGACGCGGCCCAGCGACACCGTCAGCGGCCCAAGCTCCCGCAACAGGATTTCGTTGAACAGGAACGACGACCCCCAGGCGATGCCCAGAGTGAAGATCAATGCCCAGTAACGCAGCGGCATGGCCAACCCTTTCGCTTCCGGGGGACAGAACGCCTGTCCAGCGCGCAAGTCCACCCGAATCCTGCGCTTTTGCATGATCATTCGTTCGCCAGAATATCATGCGCCGTGATGGGCACCCATCATCGCGGCGCTTCCGCATTCCCCGCGCGGCCGCTAGTCTCGGTGCCATGAACCTCGACACCATCTTCGCCGCCCTCGCCGACCCGACCCGAAGGGCCATCCTGACGATGCTTCTGGAAGACGACATGGCGGTCACCGACGTGGCCGAACCGTTCGACATGTCGCTCGCCGCGATCTCCAAGCATCTCGTGGTGCTGGCCGACGCGGGCCTGATCAGCCAGGAAAAGCGCGGCCGGGTGAAGTGGTGCAAGCTCGAACCCGACGCGATGCGCGCGGCGACCGTCTGGATCCAGGGCTTCGGTCAGTTCGAACCGCTCGACTTCGACGCTTTCGAACGTTTCCTCGAAACCGAGATGCCGCAGACAGATTGAGGCTCAGTCAGGTTGCGCGCTGGGTTCAGCCACGCGGTCCTCATCCTTCAGCAGCATCAGAAGCGCGATCGCCGTCAGCGCGACCCCCACCACGATCAGCAGGGGCGGCGGCGCTTCGTTCAGCGCGATCTGCCAAAGGATCACCCAGGACGGCGTGAGATAGGTATAGGCCATGACCTTTGCCGATGGCAGCCGGAGCGTCGCGTATTGCAGAAGAACGAAGGTGGTCGCGCTTGCGAAGATGGCGGTGTAGGCGAGCGTGATCCAGACAATCGGCGGCAGCGCCGTCCAGTCGGTGGCGCGGATCGCGCCCCAGCCATACAGGGTCAGCATGACGGACCCCGCCACGAGCACGCCGAAGCTGAACACCGTGGCGCTTTCGCCCCGGTTCAGCCGTCGGACGAGCGGTGTGTAGACGGCATGGGCAATGCAGCCCACGAAGTAGATCGCTTCGCCCCGCCCGATCTCCAGCCTGAGAAGCGCGCCAAGGTCCGCCCGAAAGATCACCCATAGTGCGCCTGCCGCCCCGATCGCGAGCGAGGCGGCGATGCGCGGCGTCGTGATCTGCCTCAGCAGAAACCAACCGAAGATCGCCGAGAGGATCGGAGTCAGGGTAAAGACCGCAGCGGCGGAAACCGGTGGCGCCGTCTTCAGACCTTCGAACATCAGAACGAAATAGGCCCCGAAGAACGCACCCAGGACGACATAACGCCACGGCGCGGCCAACGCGGACCGCGTGACGCCCCCTGTCGCCGCCGCCAGCGCGCCCACGATTGCGCTGGCGATCACGAAGCGCAGCGCCGTAAAGGCCACGGGCGAGACGAAGTTCGCCATCTGCGCGCCGAGCGAGAAGGACCCGGCCACGAGCATGGAGAAGATCAGCATCGCAAGATGCCCGCGCGCGGCCTGGCTCATCCGGTCAGCTCACGCCGCAATCGCGCATGTCTTCCTTTAGTGCCTTGAGGAAGAGCTGGATGCGGGGCGTGCGGTGCAGGTCGACATGGGTGACGAGCCAAAGCGCGCTGTCCCATTCGCTCCGACGCGGCAGCGCCTCGACCAGCGACGGCTCGCGCACCGCCACCTGAGTCGCGAGAAACCCGATCCCGGCACCCGCGAGGACCGCGTCACGCAGCGCTTCGCCTTCGTTGCTGCGATAGGCGATGGCCTCGTCCGGCACGCGCTGCGCGAGCCAGCGGTTGAAGGGCGCGCGGTTTTCCGGGTCCGCTGGCCCGACAAAGCGATGACGCCCAAGATCCTCGTCGTTCTTGGGCAGGCCATTGCGCTTCACATAGTCCTGTGACGCGTAAAGCCCGATCTGCCGGGTGCAGAAAGGCTGCACGACGTTGTCGGGCTCCTGCGGCCGCCCGCCCGCGCGGATCGCCACATGCGCCTCGCCGTATTCCAGCCGAAAGAGCCGCGCGTCAGAAACGTAGCGGACCCTCAGTTCGGGGTACGCCTCGCCCAGCCGGACGAGCGTCGGCGTCAGAAGATCGGAAAGGCCGGGCAGCGAGGTCACGACGAGTTCGCCGGTGACGTCGGTCGCCGCACCCGTGATCCGGGCGGCCAGATGGGCGAACTGATCCTCGGTCGCCTGCGCGACCTTCAGAAGCTCCTGCCCCGCTTCGGTCGCGGTGTAGCCCCGCGCGTGGCGCTGGAACAGCTTTGCCCCCAGCTTCCCCTCAAGCGCGTCTATATGGCGGATCACCGTGGCATGGTGAACGCCCAACACGTCGGCCGCGCCCGATACGGTGCCGATACGGGCCACTTGATAGGCCGTTCGAATCTCGTCCCAGTTTTCCATCCCGGCCATCCTTGAACTCGGGCCCCGTCACTGTCCAGACACCGAAACCACTGCTTGTGCAGGCCGGCCCAGCGACCTGTGCGGCTCGGCATCTTTTCAGACGGGGGCGATTCCGCTTAGTTTGCTTCGTCGTTGCAGCCGGGTTCGCCAATTTCAAGGTGCCGGAGGCAAAGGCCGGTTCACATGTTTTCCGAACCGTATAGTAGCGCGGGATTTACCCGCTTCACACTACAAATCCATTGAGGAAAAACCAATGATTGCGAAACGCATACTTTCAGTCCTGTTCATTACCATTGCACTGCCGGCATTCGCCGATGGCAGAACTCAGCTCGAACGTGCAGCAGGTGTCGGATCCGGCATCTACACGTTGGACGAACTCAACCAGATCGTCACGGCGGAAGAGCACAACGAAGCCACGCGCATCAAGAACTACCTGTCCGGCGATCAGGGCACGGTCGCCCGCGCTCGCTTCGCGCCTCATGTGAATTCGTTCGAGGAGCGCGGAAGCAAGGGCTCTGATCGCTGATCCGGCTTTGGCAGCGCCAGCGCATGTTGCGCTGGCGAGGGAAATTGGGGTGCGCGGCCCGGTTCGCGCGCCCCTTGACCCCCGTCCCTTCTCACCGTGGGCCGGGCGGCCTTGATTACCGCCTGAAAGCTCCCGACGGCACGAATTCTTGGGATTGCTGCACAGGACCTTGTTGAAGCGTCGTGATGTCGTACGTGAATAACCCAATTCATTTCAATGACTTCACGGGCACGTGAGTGCTTTCGCCCCAGTTTGAAAGGGCGCGCGGGCATTCAAGACGGATCACACGAATGTAATGTGCACATATGAACACTGACGGGTGAAATTTGCTCGTTGTCTCTCGATCTCCAGTGCCCCATTTCATCAGTGTCGACACCAAGAGCCACGACGGCTCGTCGGCTCTCAGCCGGGCAAGCCGGCACCAACACGCGGGCGCTCCCCCCGCACACCCTGAACATTAGGAAGAAACAAATGATCAAGAACCTGACCCTCTCCGCCCTCGCTCTCGCAATCGCTGCTCCGGCTTTCGCCGCGACCCAGGCCGAACGTTCGGTTGGCGTCGAAGCGGGCGCTTACACGCTCAGCCAGATCGCCGACATCGCCGGCGCTGAAAAGCCGAACGACGCGGCCCGCCTGAAGGCGTTCTACGCCAGCGACGACGCCGGTGTTTCGCGCGCCGACTTCTCGGCCAACACGACGCCCGTCACCGAGCGCGGCAACCAGAGCTCCGACCGCTGAGCTTCCACTCGCCGAACAATCCGGCACCACCTACGCGGGCGCTCCCCCCGCTGAACTTGAAGAAAAGGATGAATAAGATGACCAAGAACCTCACCGTCTCCGCCCTCGTTCTCGCTCTTGCCGCTCCGGCTTTCGCCGCGACCCAGGCCGAGCTTTCCGTCGGCGCAGACTCGGGCGAATACACGCTCAGCCAGATCGCCGACATCGCCGGCGCGGAAGAGGCTCATGACGCGGCCCGCCTGAAAGCGTTCTACGCCAGCGACGAAGCCGGTGTTTCGCGCGCCGACTTCTCGGCCAACGCGACGCCCGTCACCGAGCGCGGCAACCAAAGCTCCGACCGCTGAGCTTGCCCAACCGGGAAAACCGGCACTCCCTGTCGAAACGCGCGCAGCCTTGCCTGCGCGCGTTTTGCTTTTGCACCGGGCATTCCAGAAAAGTTCTGTGCATATACGCGCATAGCATACAAAAATCATAGATATTTTTACCCAATCGCACATACCTTACATCTAGTCCTGTCACCACTCACAGGAGCCTTCCAATGACCCACATTCTTCGCATCGAGACCTCCATCAAGGGCGAGGCCTCGGTCTCCCGCAAGCTTACCGACCGCATCATCGCGCGCCTGACGGCCGCCCATCCCGACGCGGCGGTCACGACTCGCGACCTGGCCCCCGGCGTTCCCCAAATCGACGGCGCCTGGATGGCGGCCGTCTACACGCCCGCCGAGGCGCGCACGCCCGAGCAGGCGAAGATCGCCGATTACTCCGATACCCTTCTCGACGAAGTGAAAGCCGCCGACGTGCTCGTCATCGGCCTGCCGGTTTACAACTTTGGCCTGCCGGCTCAGCTGAAAAGCTGGATCGACCACCTCGCGCGCAAGGGCGAGACCTTCACCTATACCGAGAAAGGCCCGGAAGGCCTGCTGAAAGGCAAGCGCGCCATCGTCGCGCTGTCGTCGGACGGCACCAAGATAGGGTCAGAGGTCGACTTCGCCTCGGGCTACCTGCGTCACATGCTGGGCTTCTTCGGCATCACCGATGTCGAATTCGTCGCCGCCGACCAGATGGTCTTCGACCCTGAGAAGACGCTGAAGGCCGCGGAAGACCAGGTCGACGC
>CBDUOT010000018.1:0-38341 GCA_965368915.1 uncultured Rhodobacterales bacterium
AACGCTTCGCAGACGATCGGCCGCCGTACCTCGGCCGGGTGCATCCGGATGTTCAATCAGGACGCGATCGACCTCTATCTGCGCGCGTCGCTCGGGACATCCGTTGTCGTACGCACGCCAGAGGAATCCCTGGCGATCGAGGGCGCGTTCGTCGAGCTCGCGAATGGTTACATCGTGCCGGAAGGGTCGCCTGAGGCATTGGAATACTACAACAGCCAATCGGTGGCGGCTGCCGAGTATTCGGATGTGTTCAGCCAGATCAACTGACGGTTGGGATCAAAGGCGGATAACGTAGTCCTTCCGCGTCGTCTCGATCACTTCCCAAGTGCCGGAGAAGCCCGGCCTGATGATGAAACTGTCGCCGGGGCCGAGCACATGTTCGGCCCCCTTTTCGTCCGTGATGACCGAGCGGCCGGACAGGATGCGACAATACTCCCATTCGTCGTAGCTGATCCGCCACTTGCCGGGTGTGGATTCCCAGATGCCGCAGTAAAGACCGTCACGCTCCTCGACGTTCCATGTGGTGTGGACCGGATCGCCGGAGATCACCTTCTCTGGCGCGGGCCGTTCGGTTTCGGGTTCCGCTGCGGAGGGGGTAAGACGTTCGAACGCAATCATGTCATCTCCTGAAAGGCGTGCAGCCGCGGCTTTGGCCACGGCTGCTGTCGCAATGAACGAAGCGGCCCGTCAATCCACCCAATGCACGGCCGTCAGATCGTTGGCCTGCGTGGGCGAGTTTTCCCACAGCCCCTCGATCTTGGCGTTGGCGACTCCGGTCTTGGCCAGTTGGAAGAGGTAGCCGTTGACGTAGTCGTTCGCGATCATCTCCTGCGCTTCCTTCAGGATCGCGGAACGCGCACCGGCATCCGTGGTGAGCGTCAGCTTGTCCATCAGTGTCACGAATTCAGGCTTTGCATACTGGAAGTAATAGTCGGGCCGGGCGTAGATGTTGATGTCGGCGGGTTCAGTATGACTGACGATGGTCAGGTCGAAATCCTTGCCCTTGAACACCTGCTCCAGCCACTGTGCCCACTCGACATTGGTGATCTCGGTCTGGATGCCGACGGCTGCAAGCTGCGCCGCGATGATCTCGCCACCCCGGCGGGCATAGGTGGGCGGTGGCAGGGCGAGGCGGAGTTTCAGGTCGGTGATGCCGGCTTCGGCCAGAAGCGCCTTAGACTTTTCGGGGTCATATGCAGACAGGCCGGTCAGATCGACATAGTCGGGATTGTGCGGCGCGAAATGCGTCCCAATGGGGGTGCCGTAGCCGAACATCGCGCCGTCGATGATGTCCTGTCGGTTGATCGCATGGGCGATGGCTTCGCGCACGCGGACATCGTCCAGCGGCGGTTGCTTGTTGTTCATGGCAAGGATGGTCTCACCCTCGGTCGATCCCACGATGACCTTGAATCTCGGGTCCGCCGCCAGTTGCGGCAGCGTTTCGGGTGCGGGGAAGTTGGGGAAGGCGTCCACATCCTCGGCCATCATCGCAGCGAAGGCGGCCGTGGGGTCCGAGATGAATCGGAACGTGGCCTTCGACAGGGCTGCAGTTTCCCCCCAATAGTCTGGGTTTCGCTCGATCTCCACCCGGTCGCCTTGTGTCCAGCTTGTGAACTTGAAGGGGCCGGTGCCGACCGGGTTGGTAGCGGCTGTTTCGATGGATTCAGGCGCGACGATGACCGCGTCCCCCCATGCCATGTTGAAGGGGAAGTTGCCGTCCGGCGCGCTCAGCGTCACCATGACGGTCAGCGGGTCGACCACGTCGATCGACTCGATTCCGGCAAAGAGCGCTTTCTGAGCATTCGCGCTGTCCTCGGCGCGCGCCCGGTCGAGCGAGAACCTGACGTCTTCGCCGTCCAATTGCGTGCCGTCATGGAACGAAACGCCGCTGCGAAGCCGGAAGGTGTAGATCTTGCCGTCGTCCGACGCTTCCCAGCTTTCCGCAAGAGCGGGGCGAACGGATCCGTCCGGGCCGAAGCGCGTCAATCCTTCGAAGATGTTGGCATAGACAACCTCGTCGATCGCGGCAGCGGCGCCCGCCGTGGGGTCGAGCCCCGGAGGCTCCAGCACCATACCGAGCGTGATCGTGTCCTGCGCGCCGAACGCCGCGCCAGTCATCAGCGCGAGTGCCGCCGCGCTCTGTCTCAGGTGGTCGAACATCGCGCTTCTCCGTCTTACCGCTTTGCGTAGGTTCATTCCGTGCCGGTATCTTTGGCCGGTTTCGCGCGCCGATCAAGCACGGCTGTTCCGTCGGACAGAAGGGTGGAAACGATGCTGCAGTGCAGCTATAGTCCGGCAACGTTTGCCAGGGGGGACAGCGTTCATGAGTGCGACGAGCGGTGCCAAACGGCTTGTGCCGGGCGATATCAGGGCCGCTAAGGGTGGAACGCCCTTGGTAATGCTGACGGCTTACACCACCCCGATAGCGAAGCTTGTCGATGCACATTGCGAGATGGTGCTTGTGGGCGACAGCCTCGGAATGGTGTTGCATGGCCTTCCTTCCACCGTCGGCGTGACGATGGAGATGATGATTCTGCACGGTCAGGCGGTGGCGCGCGGGCTGAAGCGCGCCCTGATGGTCGTGGACATGCCGTTCGGTTCCTACGAGGAAGGACCGGAACAGGCCTTCCGCAACGCCGCGCGGCTGATGTCGGAAACGGGGGCAGGCGCGGTCAAGCTTGAAGGCGGGGCACATATTGCCGAGACCATCGCTTTCCTGACGCAGCGGGGGATTCCGGTCATGGGCCATGTCGGCCTGACGCCGCAATCGGTCAACACGATCGGCGGCTACAAGGTTCAGGGCCGGGGCGAGGATGGCGACAGAGTGCTCGCGGATGCCGTCGCCATCGCCGAGGCGGGTGCGTTCTCCGTTGTGCTGGAAAAGGTGCCCGACACGCTCGGCCGAGCGATCACCAAGGCGATTGACGTTCCGACCATCGGCATCGGCGCTTCGGCCGATTGCGACGGGCAGGTGTTGGTTGTGGATGACATGCTGGGGCTATTCGCCGATTTCAAACCGAAGTTCGTCAAACGCTATGCGGAACTTTCCGAGACCGCCGAGCGGGCCATCGCAACCTACGCCGCGGAGGTACGGCTGCGGCGGTTCCCGGGTGCCGAACATGTCTTCGGCGACGAGCCCAAAAGCAAATGAAGACCGCAACTACTGTGGAGGGCCTGCGGAACGTTGTCGCGGGTTGGAAAGGGGCGGGCGCGCGGGTCGGCGTCGTTCCGACAATGGGCGCACTGCATCAGGGGCATCTGAGCCTTGTCGAGGCGGCGAAGGCCAATTGCGACCGGGTGATCGTGACGATCTTCGTGAATCCCAAGCAGTTCAACAATCCCGAAGATCTGAAGAAGTACCCGCGCGACGCGAAGCGCGATTCGAGCCTTCTGTCGGCCGCCGGGGTCGACCTGCTTTTCGCGCCACCGCCCGAGGTGGTCTATCCCGAAGATTTCGCGACGACCGTCAGCGTCTCTGGCCTGACATCCGCGCTTGAGGGCACGTTTCGCCCCGGCCATTTCGATGGCGTGGCGACCGTGGTGACGAAGCTCTTTCTCATGACCGGGGCGGATGCTGCGTTCTTCGGCGAGAAGGACTGGCAGCAATTGCAGATCGTGCGGCGGCTGGTCAGGGATCTCAATATACCGACCGAAATCGTGGGCTGCCCCACGCTGCGCGAACCGGACGGACTTGCCATGTCGTCGCGAAACGTGCGGCTGCCTTCGGAGGTCCGGCCAGTGGCGCCCGAACTGCACAAGGCCATGATGGCGGCAGCCGAGGCGATCGGGGCCGGGCAGGCCGTTGGAGACGCGCTTGATGCCGCGCGGCAGGCGTTGCTGGCCGCCGGGTTCGATGAGGTCGAATATCTTGAACTGCGCGACGCAGAGCGGCTGACACCGCTCGACCTGCTCGATCGCCCGGCGCGGATGCTGGCGGCGGCGTGGCTCGGTGGCGTGCGGCTGATCGACAATATCGACGTTGCGACCTGAGCAGGGGCGGCGAAGCCGCAACGTTCAGGGCCCAAGAAGCTCGCTGAGAACCAGCGCCATGACCTTCGCGCTGTCCTCCATATCGGTGATCCCCACCCATTCGTCTGGCTGATGCGCAAGGTCGAGCACGCCCGGTCCATAGGCGATGCAGTTTTTCAGACGCCCGATGCGGTCGATATGCTTCTGATCGTAGGTGCCGGGGGAGACGACGTAACCGGCTTGCCGCCCGAGCACTTTCTCGATGGCCGCTGCCGTCGAACGCACAATCGGCGCGTCCTTTTCGGTCATCGTCGGCTGCACTTCGAAGAGATCCCGGATCTCGTAGTCGAATGAGGGGCGCGCGGCTTTGACTTTTTCCAGCATGGCCGTCACTTCGCGCTTCACCTCTGCCAGGTCCTCTTCGATCAGGAAACGGCGGTCGATGACGATGCGGCAGCGGTCGGGGACGCAAGGCGCCGGCAGGCCAGTGTAATCGTCATCCTGCTGCACCGCGCCGCCGTGGATCGAGTTGATATTGAGCGTGGATTGCTTCGCGCCTTCCGGTATCACCGGCATCTCGGTGTGCTTTGTGGTGAGAAGCGGAAAGAGCGTCGCCTCCATCTCTGCCAGCACCGCCCCCATGTGGCGCACCGCGCAGTCGCCGAGGAACGGCATGGACCCATGGGCGATGCGTCCCATCGTTTCGATCTCGGCCCACCAGACGCCGCGATGGCCAAGGCAGATGCGGTCCTTGTGCAGGGGTTCGGGGATGATGACGTGCTGGACGCGGGCTGGGTCGAACCACCCCTGTTCGGCAAGGTAGGCGACCCCGCCGAAGCCGCCCGATTCTTCGTCGGCGGTGGCGCTGACTTCGATAGCCCCCTTGTAGTCCGGGCATGCTGCGATGAAGGCTTCAGCCGCGATGATGCTTGCGGCGAGGCCGCCCTTCATGTCACAGGCGCCGCGCCCGTAAATGCGGTCGCCCTCGACCTCCGCCCCGAAGGGGTCGCGCGTCCAGCCATGGCCGACCTCGACCACGTCGTGATGCGAGTTGAAGTGGACGCAATCGCCGCTGCCGGCACCTTCGTGGCGGGCGACGAGGTTCCAGCGTGGGTGCGCTGCACTGTCGCCAAGCGCGCCCTCGGCACGGATCAGGTCGACCTTGAAGCCTGCGCGCCCGAGACGTTCCGCCAGGTATTCGCAGATCTCGAGGTAGTTCCGACCGGGCGGATTCAGCGTCGGGATACGGATCAGATCCTGCGTCAGCCCGATGAGGTCGTCGCGGCGGGCGGATATCTTTGCGGAAATCCTGTCTTCCAAGGGAGTGGTCATGCCATGAGGCTATGCGCCGCCGGTCGCCTCGGCAACGCCTAAAGGAACGCCTTGGCGATTGCGGGATGACGGATGGATCGCTTTTTGCGATAACGATTTTTGACGGAGTGCACTGGATTTCGGGCCAGAGCATCCCAACATTGTAAATGTGATTAACATCGGAGAGCATCCATGGCCGATTTCGACGCGCAGATCCTGGAGAGCCAGAAACAGGTTTCCGAGGCTCAGCAGCGGATTTCCGAACTGACCAGCCGGATCGAGGCTGCGGGCAACAAGCTGAAAACCGGCGCTGACATCTCGATCGACATCGAGAACGCGACGCTTGATGATGTGCACAAGCATACCGAGCTGATGAACGCGAATATCGCCGAGCTGATCATGGGGCTCGATGATGTGACCGCAGGCTTTTCGAAAGACTTCGACGAGATGCGGACGAAGACCGGCTGGGAAAGCTTCATCGGCATTTTCTCGAAGGGCAAATCTGAATCGCTGCGGCAAGAACGCCTGCGCGGCGCATCCATCGACGACAAGCTGCAGGACTTGATCGCGAAATCCGACACCATCGTGCAGCTTCTCGAAGGGCAGCTTGCCGTTCTGAACGATCACAAGGGGAAGGTCGAAGCGAACCTGACCGGCACGCTGACCGAGCGTGAGACGACTGTTGGCGAGCTTGAGCAACTTCGCGCGGACATTCAGGCTATGGATCCGAAGATCATCGAGCTTGAGAACAAGATATCGATGGAGCAGGACGCGGCTGCGCGTACGAAGCTGGAAAGCGAGCTTGCGGAGTTGAACAAGCAATACAACGCGATGGTTCAGGACGAGCAAGTGAAGCTCGCCAAGTCCCAGACGCTGGAGCGCTATATCGAGAAGGGCAAGACCTGGGTCGATTCGCTGCAAAACCAGGCGGCGACGCAGATGGTGCTGATCAACAAGCTGCAGACGGACACCAAGCAGCGGGTCGTTCTGTACGATGCGCTGACCAAGTCCCTGAAGACCGCGCAACAACAGGATGTGGCGCACCGGATCAACGAGATCGGGGTCAAGACCGATCAGGAGGCGCAGGCGGCCATGGCCGGGATTGGCTCGGCGACGAACACGCGGATGGCCGAAATGCTGGAGGCGCATGAGGACCAGATGGTCTTCGCGCGCAAGGTGCTGGAGCAGAAGGCGAAGGCGGATGAGCGGTTCGCGCGCCGGTTCCAGGCGATTGTCGAGAAGCACGACAAGAACCTGTACGAGGGCTAAGTGCCTGACCTTGACCTGACCACAGACCACAAGGCGCTGGACGACGACCTCGCCGCGCGGCGCTATTTCGCGAAGTTCGAGCGGATCACCCGGCTCTTGTCGGGTGTCGCCGAAGAGATGGAGAAGGACCGGTCGTTCTCGGCCATGGACAGCGAAGTGCTGGAATCCTACGTCCGCGCGATCTCGAGCACGTTCAAGGCGCTGAGCCTCAAATACCTCGTTTCGGGCCGGATCGACGGGATCGGGCAGCGACATCTGACCATCGACCTGCACGAAAGCGGCTTCCCGATCTTTCAGGAGATCGTGACGATGGCCAACGACGCCGCGCAGGCGGGCAAGCATCTGGAAGGGATGCCCGATCCGGCGCGGATCAAGGACGAGATGGTGCGCCAGATCGTCGGTGAGCGGATCGTGCCGACGCGGCTGCAATACGCGATGTCGCAGCGGCTTTACTACGAGGCGCTCCTGCGCGGCGGGCTTTACTTCGCTCAGATGCATCCGCAGGCGCAGTTCATCGCCGAAGTGTCCGGCGGGCGGCGCGGCTACCTGGTGCATTGGGGCGTCTACGACAGCCAGTTGAACGTTCCGGTGATCTATCTGATGGAAGTCGTCGATTCCGGTCGGAAGGCTTTGCCCGTGGATGAACGCCGGTGGCCCGAGGTTCAGGCGCATCTCTTGGCGCAGTCGGTTGGCGGGCTGAAGCCCATCACCATCGCCAAGGGCTTCGACGCGGATTTCGAGGACCTGCATCCCAAGCGGCTGCGGCGTGTGCATCTTGGGCCGATGTATTCGTCCGCGTTCACGCTTCAGACCGGGCCGATCCGCGAAGTGCTGGAAGAGGCGAAGTCGCCCGTGGGCGAGGATTGGGCGCTTGCCTGGACGATTGAGGAACTGGAAAGCGAGCGGGTGGAGGTCGAGAAGGGCTGGTTCTCGGCGACAGAACGCGAGGTCTTCAAGCTCGATCCGTTCTCGGGGCGGGGGGCGGAAACCGGCTCCACGCGGGTCACGCGGTCGCTGATCCTGCCGCAGAGGCCCTTCCAGGTGCTGGCCGAGAAGGATCCGGCGGGGTTCCGGGACGTGCGGAAGTTCGTCGTGGGCAAGGAAGGCCGGGTGCTCGTCTACGGGTGATGTCGCCGTGGGGGACTTTCAGCAATGAAGAAGTGTGAGGATTTTCGATGAGTGCGCCGCGAAACGAGATGGAGCTGAAGGAAGAGGAGATCCGGGCGCATTATTCGGCGGCGGCTTCTATGCTCGACGGATTGGACCACACGCCACGGCTCGCCAAGGCGAAGGTCACGGAAGAACGTCGCGAGCGCTCGCCCGGGATCGGCACGCGGCCCCGGTTCCGCTCGACGACGCCGGGGCTTGTTACGCGCACGACGGCGCGGCCGGAAGGTGTCCGTCTGATCGAGCGGATCGAGGGAATCGGCGGCGACGATCCGATCGTGGCCCCAGTCGAGGCGACGGTCCTGCAGACGCTGAGGCGGGCGCTGGCGATCGCACTCGCCGTAGGCGAGTCGTTCTCTGATCAGACCGGGCTTTCGGAGCTGAAGAAGGCCAACCTTGAAAACCGCCTGCCTGCGGGGCGGAAAAACGAGTTCTCCGAATTTCTGGCGGCCGAGGCCTTGGCTACTCTTTCGGTGTTCGCCAACGCGACCTCCTTCCTTCTGGCCGAACACGCGACCGAGGAAACGATCGAGATCGGTGCCGTCGACGAGGTGCTGACCGACAATGCGCAACTGGCGCTTCACGGCGCTCTTTGGGAACTGGATCAGGACATCGCGCTGTTCGCGACGGAAGAACCGAAGCTGGTTGCCACGGTCCTCGCCTACGCCGAACAACTGATGGAGAAGGTCCAGCTTCGCGCCGAGGCCGCCCCGAGGCTGGAGGCGTTTACCGGCGCGAACTACCGGGTCGAGGCGGATGACTTTCCGATCTCGGGCTTCGAACCGGCACGGAAGGCGCGCGGCTCGACGCTGGTGATGACGTTCAAGAAGCCGCATGAGGTCGTCGGCAACCACATCGCCAAGTATCAGGCGATGCGGCTGGCCAAGATGCTGATGGCCTATGATTTCGAGCGGAAGCTGAACCCCTTCGCGGACCTCGGCGGATTCATCTTCACCTTCATGGGCGACGGCAAACCGGGAACAGGCAAGACGACGCTGATCCAGATGATGGCGGGGCTTCTGAACGACTACTGCAAGGTGGCGGGCTATCCGTTCCGCTATGCCAACCTTTCGATCGACAACGTCGACAGCTATCAGGGCAAGTCGGGTCAGAACGCCAAGAGCTTCATCAACAACGTGATGGACCCGGCCGTGATCGGCTTCGGCACGGTCGACGATATCGACCAGGTCGCGGGCAAGCGCGGCGACCGGCAGTCGAGCGCGGGCCAGCAGGAGATCACGGCGGTGCTGATGGAGGCGTTCGCCGGGGCCAACACGGTCGTGCGCGGCAACTGCACGTTCGGCATGTTTTCGAACTACCCGGAAAACGTAGACGACGCGCTGCGCCAGCGGGCGGGGGCGCGGTTCCTCGTCGATGGGCCACAGACCAAGGACGACTATGTCGACATCCTTGCCCTGCTTCTGGGCAAGAACCACTCCATCCCGCTTGGCGATCACGAGCTTTACGCCGCGCAAGAGATCAAGCGCGCGGTGGCCGAGAGCTTCGAGAAGCATTCTCGTCCCCTCGAAGATGGCCTTGAGAAGGTCTTTGATAAGGTCAGCAACGAAATCGGGGAACTCGACACCATCGCCAAGCTCGGGACCTATCTGAAGGCGATCCAGGAGGCGGATGAGCGGTTCACGGGCCGGGCGATCAAGAACATCACCGACGCGGTGAAGGTGCGGGCGATGGATTTCGAACTGCCGGACGAGTGGATGGAGAAGCCGGAGCTGTTCCTCTTCAAGTCCTACGATGAGAAGAAGGCGATGATCTCGGATCTACGCCGCCCCATCACGGTCGAGATGGTGGTGCAGGAGATCAACCGCTACGCGGATTCGGAATTCCGCTATGCCGACAAATCGGACGAGGTCGCCATCGAGAACGCGGTCCGCGAGATGGGCCGGATGGAGGAGGCCAAGCGTCGGTATCTGGAGGGGAAGGAGTAATGAGTGACTTTCGAGGGCCAGGGTGGGACGCGAAGGTAATCCATAGCATCGCCAGAGAGACCTACGGTTCGCTTCAGGCAATGTTCGAGTATCACGGCTGGGAAGAGCGTGGCGCGGATATGATGCGGCACGTGCAGAGACGTGTCGCTGAGACTTATGGAACGATTGAGGCGTTCGTAGAGCGAGACCGGGAAGAGAAAGATGTACGCTGAACTGACGTCCTGCCCGGCCGCCCCGCACGGGCCGGGCGCTCCCCTTTGCATATCGGATTTCACGAGCGCCATTTTGGGAGGCATCACCTGATGAAACGCCTCATCGAAAAAGGCCTGATGTTCGGCAATCTCGTTCACATCGAGAGCCCGGCCCTTGTCGAGCGTTATAACCGCGCGCTGAAGGCGTTGACGGGGAAGACGACGGCTTTGACCGATTTCCACATCGACGTGTCGGGCTATTCACCCGAGATCGGGGACGAGTTCGGCGATCACCTTTATCTGAACCACAACGGCTGCAACCGGCAGTTCATCCTGCTGACGACCGACCAGAAGAACGCGCCGCTGCTGAACGCGAAATTCTCCACCTCGCGCGGGATCCTCACGCGGTTCATCGAGGAAAACGAGGCGCAGTTGTTCACGCTGACGGCACGGGACGCGGTGGCCGGGGAGCTTGAGAACACGGTCTACGAACTGACCAGCCCCGCGCGGCTGTTCGACATCCGCCGCGTGACGGTCATCGCCGACACCACGGGCAATCACGTGGCCGAAGGGCAGAAGCTCTCGGGTTTGATCGAGAAGTTCCGCACCGAGGAGGACGCGTGGTGGGATGACGTCCTGATCGCCGAGATGATTACGCTGGCCGAGAAGACCGGCGACGTGACGCGCAACCCGATCGAGCTGAAATCCACTGCCTTCGACCAGGGCAACTTCTGGACGGCGCATTTCGGCGGGATTTACATCTTCCGCGACGTGCCCCATCCGGCGGCGATCTCGGTCGGCCCGAAAGGGGCGCTGGGCAAGATGCCCATCCGCTATGTCTTCGACATGGAGGACCGCAACCAGATCGCCAAGTTCCTCGAGATCAACGACCTCGTGGAGCCGATCGTGAATGCGCGTGGCGCCGATGCGGCGGCGATCCTGCGCCAGAAGATGGATTTCATCGTGGTGTCGGCGGCGGCGAGCCTCGGGCTCGACATCGGTCACGGGTCGCGGCGCGAACTCAGGCAGGCGGCGGCCGCACTTGGCGCGCGGCTTCCGGACGAGTTCCAGGGACTGGTGGCGCTTCTGCGCTGGGTCGAGACGGGCGCGCACTGGCCCCGCATTACCTCGTCGCATCCATCGTATTTCTACACGCTGCGCGCAAAGCCGCATGCGGACCGCGATCTTGTGAACATGCTCTTGTCCGAGCTGTCGCCCCTGGATGTCCGGCAGCTTTTCATCTGCCACAAGGAGCTGTTCTACGATCTTTATCGGTCTTGGCCCGAGCCGAAGAAGGCTTTCGTCGCAGACTACCTCGAACGCGAATACCAGATCGACAAGGATGGCGCCCGGCGTGCGCTGTTCGGGCCGGAACCCGATATGGGCGAAGCGGGCTCGGTCCGCCCGGATTGGCCAGCCGCGCGTGAAGGCGATATTGTCGACATTGTCGGCCCGTGGGGCGCCGTGAAAAGGGAACGCAGATGATCGCCTTTGTCCGTCTAGCCGTGTTCGGCTTCCTCGCGTTGAGCGTGATGTATATCGTCCTGTCGATCTATTCCCGTTCGGTCCGGCGCGAGAAGCTTGAAAAAGAATGGGATGCCGATCATGAGGCCGGGGGTGATGAAACGGCGCGCGACGCCTATATCGAAGCGGGTATGAAGGAATACGAAGGCAGCCTTCGCAAAAAGCTGATCTGGCTCGTCTACGTGATCCCGACGATCGCGATACTCATCCTGATCTACCTGACAAATTATTATTGAGGCGAAGATGAAATACGTGAAATGGACCTTGTTGACGCTCATCGCGCTCTTCGTCTTCGGCTTTTTCCACTACACGCTGCCGCAGCATGACATCGTGCGGGTGGTGAACACCTACCAGGAACGCCAGGACCTGAGCGACTGGACGCGGATCTTCTGGGCAAGCCCGGACGATCAGGCCACAGGGCTGATCAACCGCGACGTGCAGTTCATCCAGACCGTGAAGGCCAACGGCAAGCCGATGGTCTACCGGAACGAGGATACGGGCTGGTCATGGCCGCCCTATTTCAAGTTCGACACGGCGAACCTGCAGACCGAGGCGGAGGATGTGAAATCCACCGCAGCTGCGCCGCAATGGGTTTCGGTCACGCATTACGGGTGGCGAAACGAGTTGTTTTCGGCCTTTCCGAACGCGATCGCGATCAAGCCTGTCGATAGCCCCGATGCGACGATCATTCCGTGGTTCAACATCTTCTTCTTCGTCTTCTTGCTGATCATCGCCCTTCTGATACGCCGGATGTGGCTTCAGTTCCGTGAACGCACGATTGATCCGGTGCTGGACGATGTCGGAGAGGCATGGGACAGCGTCGATCAGCGCGCGGACGAGGCGGCGGACCGGGCACGTGGGATATGGGGCCGTTTCAAAGGCTGGCTTGGTACGTGGAGCGGGAAGCCCCGGCGCTAGAGATCGCGGAAGAAGGGGTCGATCAGCCAGTAGCCGGTCAGGTCCGCGGCCCTTGCGCGCGGCAGCCCCACTGACTCCATCGCGTAGAGGTCGACACCGAGAAGCCCCGCCAGACGCCAGCCGAGCTCCGCAGCTTCCCTCTCGGGGCTTGTTCTGCCGAACTTCGCTTCGATCTCGGTGGCGGCGCTGACCAGAACAAAGACAAGCTCCGTGGCCTGCGCTTCTGGCCATCGTTCGACCATGTCGCGCACCACCGACCGCCAGCCGTTCGGGCGGTCGAGCAGCCGCTCAACCGCAAAACTAACCTTTTCGGAACTCGCTACCACGTCCGACCTGCAAGCATCCACAATTTAGACCGACGTATTCCGTCGGAACCACCCGGTCCCTTGGCACCCGTTTTGATCAGACGAGTCAATACATATTCAGGAAACAAACTGGTTTTTGACTTTCTGGTCAAATGGATAGATTGCGCTGGGACGAGACTTTCGGTAGCTTCACGCGTTATGATCCCATAGCGCCCGCCAGACAGGATTCCCCTATGTCGAGCCAAGGGACCGAAGAGGTCCACATTCTACAGAATTCTGAGCGGAACCCCGGGGTTCCCTTGCAAACCAGCTGGTTCGACCAAATCGCGGTCAATACGTCTGCCGCCGAACGTCGCGCAGCGACACTCACGACGCGTCGAACCGTAAAGAAGGAATGGCAGGCCGCATGGCTTGTGAATGCGATCCGCTGCATCGACCTTACGACGCTCGCGGGCGACGATACGCCTGACCGGGTTCGCCGGCTTTGCGCCAAGGCGCGCCGGCCGCTTGCCGATCACATCATGGAGGGCCTCGGGCTTTCGACGCTCCATACGGGCGCTGTCTGCGTCTATCCGACGATGGTCGGCACGGCGGTCAAGGCGCTTGCGGGGACGGGCATACCGGTTGCTTCCGTGGCGACCGGGTTTCCTGCGGGGCTGATGCCACTGAATCTGCGGCTTGCCGAGATCCTGTACGCGGTCGATCACGGCGCCCATGAGATCGACATTGTCATCACGCGCGCCCATGTCCTCGACGGTAACTGGCAGGCGCTTTACGACGAGGTCGCCGAGATGCGCGAGGCGTGTGGGCACGCGCATATGAAGGCGATCCTCGCGACGGGGGATCTGAAAACGCTGAGGAACGTCTACAAGGCCTCGATGGTGGCGATGCAGGCGGGGGCGGATTTCATCAAGACGTCGACGGGGAAAGAGGGCGTGAACGCCACGCTTCCCGTTAGCCTCGTCATGGCCCGCGCGCTTCGCGACTATGGCGAGCGGACGGGTTACCGGATCGGCTTCAAGCCCGCCGGAGGGATGAAGACGGCCAAGGACGCGATCGCATGGCAAATCCTGATGAAGGAAGAACTGGGGAACGACTGGTTGAAGCCCGAGCTTTTCCGTCTGGGCGCGTCCTCCATGCTTGCCGATATCGAGCGTCAGCTTGAACACCATGTCACCGGACGCTACGCCGCGTCCTCGCGCCACGCGATTGCCTGAGGGACCGATGCCGACAGTGACCGAAATACTGGAAACGATGGATTACGGACCGGCCCCCGAGAGCACGGGCGAAGTGATGGGCTGGCTCAAGGAGCGCGGCGCCTTCGGCCATTTCATCAATGGCGAGTTCACCAAACCCTCAAAATCCTTCGCCTCGGCCAATCCCGCGACGGGCGAATTGCTCGCGAAGGTTTCGCAAGGCAGCGCGAAAGATGTCGCCGCAGCCGTAAAAGCCGCGCGTTCCGCGCTTCCGGGATGGTCGAAGCTTCCCGGTCACGAACGCGCCAAGTGGCTTTATGCCATCGCCCGCCACATCCAGAAGCGCGAGCGGTTCCTCGCGGTGCTCGAAACGCTCGACAACGGCAAACCGATCCGTGAGACGCGCGATATCGACATCCCGCTGGTTGCCCGTCATTTCTACCACCACGCCGGCTGGGCGGAGATGCTGGAGGACGAATTCCCTGGCGCGAAGCCCGTGGGTGTCTGCGGCCAGATCATTCCGTGGAACTTCCCGCTTCTGATGCTTGCCTGGAAGATCGCGCCCGCCTTGGCGGCGGGGAACACGGTCGTCCTGAAACCCGCCGAATACACGCCGCTGACGGCACTGGCCTTCGCCGAGATCTGCGCCGAAATCGGCCTGCCGAAGGGCGTCGTCAACATCGTCACAGGCGATGGGGAAACGGGCGCGGCGCTCGTCGATGCCGAGGTCGACAAAATCGCCTTCACCGGTTCGACCGAAGTCGGCCGTGCGATCCGGAAGGCAACGGCCGGGACTGGCAAGAAGCTGACGCTGGAACTCGGGGGCAAGTCGCCCTTCGTCGTCTTTTCAGATGCCGATATCGACGGCGCGGTCGAAGGCGTCGTGGATGCGATCTGGTTCAATCAGGGTCAGGTCTGCTGCGCCGGGTCCCGTATTCTCGTGCAGGAGGGCATCGCCCAGACATTCACCCAACGCCTGCACGCGCGCCTGCTGAAGCTTCGTATCGGCGACCCGCTCGACAAGTCCATCGATGTCGGCGCGATCGTCGATCCGGTCCAACTCGCCCGTATCCGCGAGCTTGTTGCGAAGGGGGAGGAGCAGGGGGCAGTGCTGCATCAGGTCGAATGCCAGCTTCCGGAGAAGGGGTGTTTCTTCGCGCCGGGGTTCTTCACCAACGTTCAGCCCGCGAATATCGTCAGCGAGGCTGAAATCTTCGGCCCCGTCGCAACGCTCACCACGTTCCGCACGCCCGACGAGGCGGTGGAACTTGCCAACAATACCCGTTACGGGCTCGCCGCCTCGATCTGGTCGGAGAACGTGAACCTCGCTCTCGATATCGCGGCGAAGGTGAAGGCGGGGATTGTCTGGATTAACTCCACCAACCTCTTCGATGCCGCCGCAGGTTTCGGCGGCTATCGCGAAAGCGGCTTCGGGCGCGAAGGTGGGCGCGAAGGGATGCGCGAATACCTTGCCGAACCAACGCCGAGGGCGAAGCCCGAAGCGGAGGCGGGGCGGCTCGATGCCGCACCGGTTCCGGGCTCCGCGTCGAAGGGCACGGCCCCGATCGACCGCACCGCGAAGATGTATGTCGGTGGCGCGCAGAAGCGGCCCGACAGTGGTTATTCGTATGCCGTCGCCGGAAAGGCGGGCGAGATCGGGATTGCAGGCCTTGGCAACCGCAAGGACATCAGGAATGCCGTGGAGGCCGCGCACAAGGCGTCCGGCTGGGGCAAGGCGACCGGGCACAATCGTGCGCAGATTCTCTATTTCCTCGCCGAGAACCTCTCCGCCCGCGAGGCGGAGTTCACGGCGCGCCTCAAATCTGCGGGTGTGGCGAAGGCCGCAGACGAGGTCGCCGCCTCGATCCGCCGTGCGTTCTACTACGCGGCGCAGGCCGACAAGTTCGACGGGGCGGTCCATTCTACCAAGTCTGCGCATGTCACGCTCGCCATGCCTGAACCGTTCGGTGTCATGGGCATCGCGTGCCCGAACGACGCGCCGCTTCTGGGATTCCTCAGTCTCGTCCTTCCTGCGATCGCGATGGGTAACCGCGTCGTCGCGATCCCGTCTCAGTCGATGCCGCTCGCGGCAACGGACCTTTACCAGGTGCTCGATACCTCTGACGTTCCAGGCGGCGTGGTGAATATCGTGACTGGCGCGCGGGATGAACTTGCCAAGACACTCGCCGCCCACGACGACGTGGCGGCCATGTGGTACTGCGGGCCTGACGAGGGCAGGCAGATGGTTGAGGAGCAAAGCGCCGGCAACCTCAAGGTCACATGGACGCTTCCCAACCGCGACTGGCATGGGCCGGACGGTCAGGGCAGGGGGTTCCTGCTGCAAGCCACACAAGTCAAGAATATCTGGGTGCCCTACGGAGAGTAACTTGTTCGCTGCATTCGGTTCGAGTTGAGTGCAGCGGCTAACCGTCTCCGATTGAAAGACTGTACGCGCAGTCGCCGAATTTGCGGCTAGTCCATCCTCTCCCAACTCAGACGCGCTGCTATCTGGCATGGATTGTGCTGATCGCCCGCGTCCAGATGATACTTCCGGTGACACGAAGGGCACAGAGCGATTGGCATAATCACGCGCTCTCCGGTTTCTATGTCGGAACCGAATTCCTCACCGCAGACTTCGAGAAGTTGGCCCCCGAGCATCAACTCAACAACGGAAACACCGCACTGATGGCACTGGGTCTCCGATAGCGCGCTGGACAGCTCTTCGGCCGTCACCTTGCTTTGATAATTGCACTTTACTGCTGACATGTTTGTCGCCCCCACCACGCAAGCTCAAACAAAAAACACTTAGCAAATAAACAGACTTGGCAAGATACATCGAACCGGACTTCCTCGCCAGTGCCACCCTTTTTCATGTTGCACGAGTTGCGGGAATGCACTTTTAAAAGTTTAGCAAACATTCGCGTGGCGCCTGTTGACGGCGGTCATTGTCGCCCAGCCTCGATTGAGGCATCCTCGCGCGACCTGAACATGGGAGCACTTACCGTGGCCGATTTCCGCCTCCGCAAGCTGAGCGTCGTGTTCGACGAAATCCGCCATGATGGCGGACCGGACGCCACTGAACCGCGGCTGCGCGGCGCCGTTTTGGCCGTCGTCTCCAATCCCTTCGCGGGGCGCTACGAGCCAGATCTTCAGCCCGCCATGGAGGATCTGAAGCCTCTCGCCGTAACGATGTGCGAAAAGCTGATCGACGCTTTGGGTGGAAAGACCGGGATCGACGCTTACGGCAAGGGTGCCATCATCGGAAGCGCGGGAGAACTGGAGCATGGTGCGCTTTGGCACGCGCCGGGCGGCTACGGGATGCGCGCGATCCTTGGCGATCCGAAGGCGATCGTGCCGTCGACCAAGAAGGTCGGCGGGATCGGGACGAGCATCGACCTGCCGCTGACCCACATCAACGCGTCCTATGTGCGTAGTCATTTCGACGCGATGACGGTTTCGGTTCCAGACGGTCCGAAACCCGACGAGATCGTCTTCGCGCTCGTCATGGCCAAGGGGCCGCGGGTCCATTCACGCATGGGCGGGTTGGAAGCGGACCAGATCAAAGGAGAGGATGGCCTGCGCTGATGCGCTGGCTCGCGGTTTTTCTAGTCCTTCTGCCGGTGTCAGCCCACGCCCATGCCTCTGAGCGCATGGTGATCCTGACGCTGCCCACCGGATGGTACATCGTGGGAGCGGGTGCGGCGGTGCTGTTGACGGCGCTCGCAGGACTTCTCGCCCGCCGCATTCCGGCCTTTCGCGCCCACCGACTGATCGAGCGACCGGTTCTTGTCCCCCGCACTGTCGGAAGCTGGCTTGCAGCCTTAGTCACGGCAGCCCTCATCGCGGTTGGCATCTACGGCACCCGCGACCCGTTGGAGAACCTGCTGCCGCTGACCGTCTGGACCGTGCTCTGGGTCGGTCTCACACTGGCGAGTGTACTTTTTGGCAATCTATGGCGTGATATCGAGCCCTGGACGGGACCCGTGCGCACCATCCGCCGTCTCATCGGGCGGACCGGCGGGATCGGCCTTGCCCGTCTCGGCTACGCTCCTGCGGTGCTGGGCTACCTTGCCTTTGCTTGGTTCGAGATCGTCTCGCTCGCGCCCGCCGATCCCTTCATCCTCGCGAGGGCCGCCGCCGCGTATTACGTTCTGATCTTTGTCCTCGCAGTGGCGGAGGGGGAGGACTGGCTGCCAAAGGGAGAGTTCCTGTCAGCCTATTTCGGCTTTGTCGCGAAGATCGCACCCTTCTGGGCTGAGTATCGAAACGGCCGCGCCACAGTGATGGCCGGACTGCCGGGCGCGCAGATCCTTCGGCTCGACCCTCTGCCTTCGTCGGCCATCGCCTTCGTTACGCTGGTCCTCGCCTCCGTCAGCTTCGATGGTCTGACAGAGACATTCTGGTGGCTCGCGCTGCTTGGGCTGAACCCGCTGGAATTTCCCGGCCGTTCAGCGGTGCTTGGCGTCAATTCTGTTGGACTGGTTGCGTTCTGGGCGTTGAGCGCGTTGCTGATCCTGGGCGCGATCCGTGTCGGGCTTCCCAAAGGTCACAGTTTTCGCGATGCGGCGGGACCGCTGATGCTGTCCTTTCTGCCGATTGCTGCCGGCTACCATGTCGCCCACTACCTGATCGCGCTGCTCACGAACGGCCAGTACGCGATCGCGGCGCTGAACGACCCGTTCGAGCGTGACTGGAGCCTGATCGGGCTGCCGCATCACTGGGTGTCCTTCGGCTTCCTTTCCACACGCTCTGGCGTGCAGGCCGTCTGGACTGCACAGTTCGCAACGATCCTCGGTGCGCACCTCCTCGCGGTTCTTCTCAGCTTCAAGCTGTCCGAGCGTCTTGAGGGCGGCCACACGTTCCGCGCGCATTTGCCCATGACGCTTCTGATGGTCGGCTATACCGTCTTCGGACTTTGGATGTTGTCAGCACCCGCAGCAGGATGAGATTTCCTTGCATTTGAGCGGCTTCCCGTGTTCGGTAACGGCAAAGCGATAAACCGAGCGCGCGGCCCAAACAGGCTACGCCGCGCCGATCCCAGCAGCGGAGATGTCACATGAGCGGCAAACTGATCACCCCTCGTCCGGACCGGCGTTCCATCCTGAAAGGCATGGCCGGCACCGGCGCACTTTTAGCGGCGGGCGCGATGCCCCGTTACGTCCAGGCGCAATCGTCCGAGCCGATCCGGCTTGGCTTCCAGCTTCACAGGACGGGTATCGGCGCGTCCTATGGCCGCTGGTACGAACGCACGGCGTCTGCCGCGCTCAAGGTGCTGAACGATGCGGGCGGCATCAATGGGCGGCCGGTGGAGATCCTCTTCGAGGATGACGGCACCGATCCGAAGCGCGGGGCCGAGGTCGTGGAAAAGCTTGCGACACAGGCGAACTGCGACCTGATCTTCGGCACGCTCTTTTCGCACGTCGTCATGGGCTCTGCGCCCCGCGCGGGCGAACTGAAAGTGCCCTACCTCGTCTGTTCCGAGGGCCATCACGTCGCCTCGGGCGTTCTGAACCGCTGGACGCTTCAACCCGGCATCACCGACGTGAAAAGCCAGGTCCAGTCGATGGCCCCATGGGTCATGTCGAACCTCGGCAAGAAGGTCACGATGATCTTCCCCGACTATGCGTTCGGCCATGATCATCGCGATTTCTTCACAGCGGCCGTTGCGGCGCAGGGCGGCGAGGTCATCAAGCACATCGCGATCCCGCCGACCGAGACTTCGTTCACGCGCTACCTGCCGCAGATCCCGCGCGACACCGAGGTGCTCTATCATGTGATGGTCGGCCCCGCCGTCCTGACCTTCGTGAAGGAACTTGGCGAATTCTACGGCACGGGCGACCGGCCCGAGATCTTCGGCTTCATCGATTCTCTCGAAGCTGTCGACATCGCCTCCCCGGGCCTCGAATTCCTCGAAGGCACGCACTTCTGGGAAGGCCATCCGCGCTACAAGCAGGCTGACGCGTCCGAGCACGAAACCTTCTACCGTGAAGCGATCGGCGTGGACGACAATGGCGCTTCGGTTTCCGACGCAGCCGATGTCGCGACGTATGCCCACATGTTTTCGGCGTGGGAAACGCTTTTCGCCATCAAGGACGCCATGGTCGCCGCCGATTACAAGGGGCCTGCGGACCGACAGAAGGTCGTCGAGGCGATGGAGGCGATCGCCGAGTTCCCGGAAGGCCAGGAACATCCGCAAGGCCCCAAGGCCTTCAACGGCAAGACCCACCAGGCCTTCGGCCTCCAGTCGATCTCGAAAGCCGAGGGAGGCAAGCTTGTCCGTGTCCACCAGACTTCCATGGAGGACGGCTTCTATCCCGATGAGGTCGACTACTCGACGATGAGCTTCTGATTAATCAGGGACGGGCGGGGAAGCACCCCGCCCGAACTGTGCCGTGGATTTCGGACCTTTCCTGCTTCTCGCCCTGATGGAAGGGCTCGTGACCGCCGCGGTGCTTGCGCTGACGGCATCGGGCCTGTCGCTGGTCTTCGGCATCATGCGCGTGGTGAATGTCGCGCATGGAGAGTTCTTCATGCTGGGCGCGGTGCTGGCATGGTTCGTGTCGCAGTGGGTGCCGGGTCCTGCGCCGGTGACGTTCATGGCGGCGCTCATTCTTTGCCCGCTGATCGTCGGAGCGGTCGCCGCACTGGCCGATATGCTGGTTCTGAAGCGGCTGAACTATGAACCCGAAGCGACGATCGTCGCGACGATCGGGCTGCTCTACATTCTCCAGCAGGCGGCGCTCAGCTTCTACGGTCCGGACGCGCGGCCCGTGCCTGCGCCGTTCAATCTGCGCATTCAATTGCCGTGGTTCGGCTATTCCGGTTACAAAATCGCCGTCGTGGTCGCCGCCATCCTGCTTCTGCTTGGCGTCTGGCTGATCCTGAAGCACACGAAGGCGGGCCTGATCATGCGCGCCACGCAGTATGATCGCGACACCGCGCGGGCCTTCGGGATCAACGTCGACAGGGTTTATGCAGGCGTGTTCGCGATGGGGGCGGGGCTTGCCGCGATTGCTGCCGTTCTGATCGTGCCGATTCAGCAGGCACATTACCTGATGGGGAGCGAGCCGCTGCTGCTGTCCTTCATCGTCGTCATCATCGGGGGCCTTGGTTCGCTGCGCGGCACACTGGTCGCGGCGCTGTTGATCGGCCTTTCAGACGGGGTGATCTCGACGTTCTTCGCGCCGACGCTCGCCAAGATCATCGCGACACTCGTCGTTGCCCTCGTTCTCGTGTTCCGCCCGCAGGGGCTGTTCGGCAGGCGCGCCGCATGAAGATCGACCGCGCGCTGGCCCTTCACCTTGCCGTACTCGCGGCGCTGCTGGTGCTGCATTTCGTGGCGCCAACCTATCATCACACGAATATCGCCCGGATCATGGTGCTTGCCGTCTACGCGATGGGCTACAATATCGCGTTTGGCTATACGGGCCTTCTGAGCCTCGGCCACGCGCTTCTGTTCGGCGCAGGCCTCTATGGCGCGGGGCTTCTCGTCTACCACGCCGATGCGGGGGCCGCGACGGGCCTGATCGCGGGGCTTCTTGCTGGAGGCGCGATGGCCTTCGCCGTGGGTCTGCTCGCGCTTCGTACCGCGGGCGTGGCCTTCATGATCGTGACTTTGATGTTCTCGCAGGCGGGCTACCTGACGATCCTCTATTACGGCGCATGGACGCGCGGGGACGAGGGCATCGTCATTCCGCGCGCCGCCCGGACACTCGGGCCCTTGGATCTTTCCGATGACGGTACCCGCTATATCGTCGCGCTGGTGCTCTTTGCTGCCGCACTTCTCCTCAACCTTAGGCTCGTACGCTCTCCGCGCGGACGGATCATGGTCGCGATGCGCGAGAACGAGGAGCGGAGCCGGATGCTCGGCTACAACCCGTTCACGGTGAAGCTGACCGCGCTGACCATATCGGGCCTCTATGCCGGGATCAGCGGGGCGGCCTACGGGCTGCTGTTCGGCTATGTAGGGGCAAGTCTCGCCTCGGTGCAGTACTCGATCCTGCCGCTTCTATACGTGCTTCTCGGAGGGGCGGGGACGGTCCTTGGCCCGTTCCTTGGCGCGCTTTTGATGTTCTACCTGATCGACTACGCAAGTTCGGTCACCGACGCGCATCAGTTCGTGACAGGCGCGGCGCTGGTCCTGCTGATCCTGTTCGCGCCGAAGGGCATCCTTGGCACGATCCGGGCGAAGGGGCTGAAATGGCTGCCGTGACACTGCTTGAGGCACGCGGGCTGACCCGCCATTTCGACGGCTTGAAGGCGGTCGACGAGGTGAACTTCGACCTGCACGAAGGCGAGATTCACGCGCTGATCGGCCCCAATGGCGCGGGCAAGACAACTTTCGTCAGCCTTCTTTCCGGCCGGATCGAGACGCAGTCAGGCACGATCCGCTTCGCCGGGCGCGACATCACGAAACTGCCCGCCCATGCCCGCGTGCGGGCGGGCATCGCCTATACGTTCCAGATCACCCAGATCTACGGCGCGCTTACGGTTTTCGACAACGTCGCGCTGGCCGTGCAAAGCCGCCACTCCCACCGTCTGAACGAAGACACGATGGAGGCGCTTGGCCGTGTCGGTCTAGAAGAGCGTGCCGACCAGGTGGCGGGCACGCTGAGCTATGGGCATCAGCGGCTTCTCGAAGTCGCGATGGGGCTGGCGCTGAAGCCCAAGCTCCTGATCCTCGACGAGCCGACGCAAGGCCTTGCTCGGGGCGAGATCGAGACATTCAAGAGCATCGTGCGCAGTGTCGTGCCCGATGCGACCGTGCTGCTTATCGAACACAATATGGACGTGGTCATGGACCTCGCCCACCGGATCACCGTGCTGAACTTCGGCGAGGTGCTGGCCACCGGCACGCCAGACTCGATCCGCGCGAACAAGGCGGTGCAGACCGCCTATCTGGGGGGCTGATGCTGAGGCTCGACGGCATAGACGCAGGCTACGGCGAGGTTCAGGTCCTGCGCGGCCTGACGCTCGACGTGTCAGCGGGCGAGGTGCTGTGCGTCATGGGGCGGAACGGTGCGGGCAAATCCACGATGCTCAAGACGATCATGGGGCAAGTTCGCGCGTCGGCGGGAACGATCGAGCTTGCGGGTGATCGGATCGACGGCCTTGCGGCCCACGACGTGCCGCGTCGCGGCATCGGCTACGTCCCGCAGGGACGGCGCTTGTTCGGCGATCTGACCGTCGCCGAGAATATCGAGATCGGGCTGATGACACGAAAGCGAGGGCCGAAGGTGCGCGACCGGGTGCTCGACCTCTTTCCGCGCCTTCGCGAACGAATGGGGCAGGTGTCCCGAACGCTGTCGGGAGGCGAACAGCAGATGCTCGCCATCGCGCGCGCGCTTTGCCTTGAGCCGAAGGTGCTGCTGCTGGACGAACCGACCGAAGGGCTTCAGCCATCCATGATCGCACTCATTCGCGACACCGTCATGGCGCTTAAGAAGACCGGGGTTGCGACGATCCTCGTGGAACAACGCGTGGATGCCGCGCTGTCGGTCGCGGACCGGATCGCCTTCATGGTCGGCGGCTCTGTCGCTGAAACGGTCGCCGCGAAAGGCGTTCATCCCGATGCCGAAGAATTCATCACTTATGTCGGCGTGTAGGCCGGGCTAGGCGATAGGCCGTCCACGCGCATACTATTTCCTTGCACGAATCTCTAAGAACTTTACCGATTGATAAAAAATGTGAATTCACAAGACGATCCAACTGGGGGCTGAAAATGACGATGAAAACCAAGACCGCCGGGCTTAGCCGGCGCCACCTCATGGCGACTGCCGCAGGTGTGGCCGCGACGGGACTCGCGGGGCTGCCGAGGCGCGCTTTCGCCGCAGATCCGATCAAGGTCGCGGGCATCTACACCGTGCCGGTCGAACAGCAGTGGGTCAGCCGCATTCACAAGGCGGCGGAAGCCGCGGTCGCGGCCGGGACGGCGGAATACGTCTATACGGAGAACACCGCCAATACCGACTATCCCCGCGTCATGCGGGAATATGCCGAGCAGGGTTATCAACTGATCGTGGGCGAGATCTTCGGGGTCGAGCAGGAGGCGCGCGAGGTTGTCGACGAATATCCCGACACCGCGTTCCTTCTAGGTTCGTCCTTCCTGCAGGATGAGGCGCATCCGAACCTCGCCGTCTTCGACAACTACGTTCAAGATGCGTCCTACCTGTCCGGCATCATCGCGGGTGCAATGACCCAGACCGGCAACATCGGCATGGTCGGCGGCTTCCCGATTCCCGAGGTCAACCGGCTGATGAATGCCTTCATGGCGGGTGTGCGCGAAACCAAACCTGACGCGACCTTCCAGGTCAGCTTCATCGGGTCCTGGTTCGACCCGCCCAAGGCGAAAGAGACCGCTTTCGCCATGATCGATAACGGTGCGGACCTGATGTATGCCGAGCGCTTCGGCGTTTCCGACGCGGCGCAGGAACGCGGCATCCTCGCCATCGGCAACGTGATCGACACGCAGGCCGACTATCCCGAAACGGTCGTCGCCTCGGCGATCTGGCATTTCGAGCCGACGCTTGACGCCGCGCTTGCCAAAGTCGCGGCAGGCGAGTTCAAGGCCGACAATTACGGCGTCTATTCTTTCCTCAAGGAAGGTGGATGCTCGCTTGCGCCTCTCGGTACGTTCGAGGGCAAGGTGCCGGAAGCTGCGCTGGCGCTCGTCGCCGAGCGTGAGGCGGCGATCAAGGACGGGTCCTTCACCGTCGAGATCGACGACAGCGAGCCGACGTCCTCCTGATGGTCGAAGGGCAGGGGGCGGAGGTCGTCCTCCGCCTCGACGGCATCACCAAGAGGTTCGGGGCGCTCGTCGCCAACGACGCGATCGGGTTCGAGTTGAAGAAGGGCGAGGTTATCGCCCTTCTTGGCGAAAACGGCGCGGGCAAGACGACGCTGATGAACATCCTTTTCGGCCATTACACGGCCGATGACGGCACCGTGGAGGTTTTCGGAAAGACGCTGCCGTCCGGCCATCCGCGCGCCGCGTTGGCGGCGGGTGTCGGCATGGTGCATCAGCATTTCACGCTGGCCGATAACATGACGGTGCTCGAGAATATCCTTCTCGGCACCGGCTCGCTTCTTTCTCCGCGCCTGAATTCCCGTGCCGCCCGCTCCAGGGTGGAAAAGCTTTCCGACGACTTCGGTCTTGCCGTCCATCCCGACGCCAAGGTCGGAACGCTTTCAGTGGGCGAACGGCAGCGCGTCGAAATCCTGAAGGCGCTTTATCGTGATGCGCGCATCCTGATCCTGGATGAGCCGACTGCGGTTCTCACGCCGCAAGAAACGACCGCGCTATTTGAGACATTGCGAAAGGCAGTCGCGCTGGGCCTCTCCGTTATCTTCATCTCACACAAGTTGGGTGAGGTCATGGCGATTTCTTCGCGCGTTCTTGTGCTGCGGCACGGGAAACTGGTGGGTGAAGTCGCGACGGCCGATACCGACCGGCACCGTCTTGCCGAGCTGATGGTAGGCGCAGAAATCGCGCCGCCGAAGGTGGCCGACCGGAAACCGGGCGAGCCGCTTCTGGTGCTATCGGGCGTTACGACCTCGCCTCGCGGCAATGCGCCGGGTTTGGCGGCCGTCGACCTCACGCTGCGCGCCGGGCAGATCGTCGGGCTTGCCGGGGTCTCCGGCAACGGCCAGTCGGCGCTCGCCGATCTGATCGGTGGACTCGATACGCCTATGTCGGGGAAGATGGAGCTTCACCCGGCACATTCCGGCGAGTGGTCGCCCCGCGCGGCGCTTGCGTCCGGCATCGCCCGAATTCCGGAAGACCGGCACCGAACCGGCACGATCGCGGATTTCTCTTTGACCGAGAACGCGGTTCTGGAGACCTATGAAACCCCTCCCTTCAGCCGGAAGGGGTGGATGAACTGGAGAGCCGCAGAGAGCTTCGCCAAAGGCGTGATCGAGACCTACGACGTCCGTTGCCCCGGCCCCTCTACAAGCATCCGACTGCTTTCCGGTGGCAACATGCAGAAGCTCATCCTAGGACGGGTGCTTGAAGCGCGTCCGCGGATCATCCTTGCGAACCAACCGGTGCGGGGTCTGGACATCGGCGCGGTGACGTTCGTCCACAATCGCCTGATCGCCGCGCGCGACGCCGGAGCGGCGGTCCTGCTGATTTCGGAAGACCTCGATGAAGTCATGGCGCTTTCCGACGTCATCCACGTGATCTACGAGGGCCGCCTTTCGCCTGCCTTCCCGCGTGGATCGAAGACGCCCGCCGAGCTCGGGGTCTGGATGGCAGGGCACGGTTTCGACGGGGATGCTGATGCGGCTTGAGCCAATCCCAAACCCCTCGGCGCTGCGCGTCTTCGGCCTTCCAGCGGCGGCTCTGGTCCTGACCGTAATTGTTGCATCGTTCCTGTCGCTTCTCGCGGGCGCCAATCCTTTTGCGACGCTCGGCCTGATCCTTAAAGGTGCGGCGGGCTCCAAATTTGCACTTCTCGAAACTTTGAACCGTGCAACGCCGTTGATCTTTACCGGCCTTGCGGTGGCCGTGGCCTTCCGCGCGAGGCTTTGGAACATCGGGGCAGAGGCGCAGCTTTACGCGGGCGCCATCGTGACGGTTCTTTTGGGCACCGGCGCACTGGGTTTGCCGTCGGTGCTTCTGATTCCGGTCATCGCCGTCGCCGCGATGCTTGCGGGCGCGCTTGTCCTGCTTGGGCCGGTGCTGCTGAAAACACGGCTGGGCGTGGATGAGGTTGTCACGACGCTTCTGTTCAACTTCATCATGCTTCTCTTCGTGTCCTACCTTCTCGAAGGGCCGATGAAGGATCCGATGGGCATGGGCTGGCCGAAATCGCCCGCGCTCGAGAAATCGGCACGTTTGCCACGGATCGTCGAGGGCCTGCGGCTTCACTGGGGCTTCGGGATTGCCATTTTGTCGGCGGTCGCCGTCTGGATCATCCAGACCCGCACGACGCTTGGGTTCGAGATCCGGGCCGTGGGCCAGAACGCGGAGGCAGCGCGCTTTGCAGGTATCCCCGTCGGCCGTGTCCTTGTGAAAACGGCGCTGCTTTCCGGCGGCCTGGCGGCACTCGCGGGGTTCTCCGAGGTCGCGGGGCTTAAGGGGAACCTGACCTTGGACCTGTCGCCAGGCTTCGGCTACACCGGCATCATCGTCGCGATGCTGGCGCTTCTGAACCCCTTGGGTGTCGTTGTGTCGGCCTTGTTCGTTGCGGGTGTGTTCGTTGGTGCGGACAGCATGAGCCGTGCGGCGGAAGTGCCGACCTACATCGCCGATATCCTGCTCGCGACCGCGCTTCTGACCATGGTTCTGGCGCTCCGCCTGACCCGCTCTCGCATCCGGTGGGGCTGAGCGATGGACATTTTTGACATCCTGCTTTCCGCCACTTTCTGGGCCGCCGCCGTGCGGATCGCCTCGCCCCTTATATTCGCAACTCTCGGAGAGCTCATCTGCGAACGGGCGGGCGTGCTGAACCTCGGGATCGAGGGGATCATGGTCATCGGTGCCTTTGCAGGCTGGATGGCGGTCTACTTGGGGGCGGGCCTTTGGGTCGGGGTCCTTGTCGCGATGCTGGCGGGGATGCTCTTCGGCCTTCTTCACGCGACGCTGACCGTGCCCTTCGGGCTAAGCCAGCATGTCGTCGGCCTTGGCATTACCCTGTTGGCCACCGCAACGGCTTACTTCGCCTATCGCCTGTCGCTTCCCGAAGTTACCTCGCCGCCCAAGATCGTGCCGTTTCAGCCGTTCGAGATTCCCGTGCTCTCGGAAATCCCGCTTGTCGGGCCAGCCTTTTTCGCCCAGACGCCCCTTACCTACCTCGCCTTCATCCTGATCGCCGTCATCTCGCTCGTCCTCTACCGCACCCCTCTCGGTCTTGCGCTTCGGGCCGCGGGCGAGAATCCGGCTTCGGTTGAGGCTCAGGGTCTGTCGGTTACGGCGATCCGCATGGGCGCGGTGATCTTCGGCTCCGGCCTCATGGCGATCGGCGGGGCGTTCCTGACCATGTCGGCGTTTTCGAGCTTCTTCTTCGAAATGGTGAATGGCCGCGGCTGGATTTGCATCGCGCTTGTCGTCTTTGGCGCTTGGCGACCGGGAAAGGCGGCGCTAGGCGCGCTTCTCTTCGCGGCCTTCGATGCGCTTCAGGTACGGCTACAGCAAACGCCTATGGGTGCGGTCGTTCCCTATCAGGTCTTCCTAATGGTGCCGTACGTCCTTTCCATCCTGGCCCTCGTTCTCATGTCGCGCCGGGCTGAGGTTCCTGCCGCGCTCATGGTCCCATTCAACAAGGGGGAACGCTAGATGTTCGACCTTCTCATCAAGGGCGGGACGCTGCCCGATGGCAGCGTCTCCGATATCGCGATCGATGGCGATCGGATCGTCGCCACGGGTCGGGTGGAAGGAGACGCGAAAGAGGTGATCGACGCGACCGGCGATCTCGTCTCGCCGCCCTTCGTCGATCCGCATTTCCACTTGGACGCAACGCTGAGCTACGGCCTGCCGCGCGTGAACGCCTCGGGCACGCTTCTGGAAGGTATCTCGCTGTGGGGCGAGTTGCGCGATATCGCGACGGTCGATGAGATGATCGAGCGGGCGCTGGCCTATTGCGACTGGGCCGCTTCGATGGGGCTTCTCGCAATCCGGAGCCACGTGGACACGACGCCGGATCACCTGCGCGGCGTCGAGGCCATGCTGGAGGTCAAGCGCATGGTCGCCCCCTATATTGATCTGCAACTTGTGGCCTTCCCGCAGGACGGATTGTATCGAACCAAAACGGGGCGAGACAACGTGCTGCGCGCGCTCGACATGGGCGTCGATGTCGTTGGCGGCATCCCGCATTTCGAACGTACGATGGAGGACGGGGCCGAGAGTATGCGCGACCTCTGCCGCATCGCCGCCGAACGGGGCCTGAAGATCGACGTCCATTGCGACGAAACCGACGACCCCCTCAGCCGCCATGTCGAGACGCTGGCGGCCGAGGTCACGCGCCACGGCCTCGGCGCCCGCGCGGCCGGAAGCCACCTCACCTCGATGCATTCGATGGACAATTACTATGTGTCCAAGCTCCTGCCGCTCATCGCCGAAAGCGGCATGACGGCGATTCCCAACCCGTTGATCAACATCACGCTTCAGGGCCGCCACGACAGCTATCCGAAGCGACGCGGCCTGACGCGGGTGAAAGAGATGCAGGCCCACGGCATCACCGTCGGTTGGGGGCAGGATTGCGTGCTGGACCCGTGGTATTCTCTGGGGACGGCCGACATGCTCGACGTGGCCTTCATGGGGCTCCACGTTGCGCAGATGACCCATCCCGAGGAAATGGCGCGCTGCTTTGATATGGTGACGAACGCCAACGCGCGCATCATGGGGCTGGAGGGCTATGGTCTGGGGAAGGGGGACGTGGCGTCGCTTGTCATCCTCGACGCCGGCAACCCGATCGAGGCACTGCGCTTGCGCGCGGAGCGTCTCTGCGTCGTTTCCAAGGGCAAGGTCATCTCGCGCCGAAACCGGAACGACGCGCGACTTTCACTGGCGGGTCGGCCGGACAGCGTCCGCCGCCGTCACGATGCTCAGCTTCCGCGGTAAGTCGAATATCCGAAAGGCGACAGCAGGAGCGGCACGTGGTAGTGCGACTCGACGTCCGAAATCCCGAACCGGATGGGGATGTCATCCAGAAAACGCGGACTCTCTGGCGGCGTTCCGATCGCGTCTAGGTAGCCGCCTGCGTGGAAGACAAGCTCGTAGCTGCCCACGCTGAATTTGTCCTTTGGCAGGATTGGACTGTCCGTCCGACCGTCGGCGTTCGTGACCATCTCGGCGATCTTGCGGTGGCTGTTCCCCGACACGCGGTAAAGGGTGATGCGCAAGCCTTCCGCCGGGACGCCGCGCGCAGTGTCCAGAACATGCGTGGTCAGGTAGCCTTCGGGCATTGTCTTTCCCCCGTTTGATCGCGACCGCATCATGCGACGAATGGTGGCGCGGGGCGAGCGTTCAGTCCGCAGCAAGTCTTTCAAGAATTTGCTGAAGATCAAGCTTCGGGTTCTTAGCTTTCAAAAAAGAGGCTCAGGCTCCGCTCATCAAACGGGCGACATCGAGCATCCGGTTGGAAAACCCCCACTCGTTGTCATACCAGCCGAAGACCCGCAGTAATCCGCCGGAGGTCACCCGCGTTTCTGGCAGCGCCATCACGATGCTCTCTGGTCGCGCCCTGAGGTCGGAGGACACGAGCGGACGGTCCGTCCAGCCGATCACGCCCCCTGCGGAGGTAAAGGCAGCATTTACCAGGTCGCGATCCGGTCTGGCGCGGGTGACGGCCACGAAGTCGACCGCCGAGACAGAGGCCGTCGGCACCCTGACCGCCGCTGCCTCGATCTTTCCTGCGATATCGGGCAGCACCCGATCGAGGAGTTGCTGGGCCGAGGTGGTCGTCGGCACCATCGACAATGCCGCCGCCCGGCTTCGCGCGAAGTCCGCCCCGGGCGCATCCACAGTGGGCTGGCTGCCGGTATAGCAGTGAATGGTTGTCATCCAGCCGGACTCGATCCCCCAGGCGTCGTCGATAAGCCGGGCGACCGGCGCAAGCGCGTTCGTGGTGCAGGAAGCGTTTGAGACGATCCGGTGTTCGGGTCGCAGTGCGCCTTCGTTTGCGCCAAGCACCAGCGTTACATCGGCACTATTCGAGGGGCCGGAGACGAGCACCCGTTTCGCACCTGCGCGCAGGCCCGCTTCCGAGAACGACCGCTCGCCACCCAGTCCGGTGCATTCCATCACGACGTCGATGTCAGACAGATCGAGGGTCGAAAGATCCCGCGCCCCGGTCAGCCGCAGCCGACGGCCACTGACGAACAGCGCCCCATCCTCCAGCCGCACTTCGCCTTTCCACGGCCCGAAGGTGCTGTCGTATTCGAACAGATAGGACGCCATTTCGGGCTTGGCGATATCGTTGATCGCGACGATCTCGATATCGTCATGGCGCGGATCCGACAGCGCGGCGCGGAGCACCGAGCGGCCGATCCGGCCGAAACCGTTTATGGCGACGCGCACCGGCATGAGCACTCCGTTTCAGACAGTTCCGACGGTCTGAACACGAAGCATAGACAAGCGCAACCGGCTGAAAACCCTTATATTGTATCCGATACAGGGCTTCGACCGCTCTGTCGCTATCTGACCGCTTCCATGAGCGCATCGGACATGCGGCAGTCCCGCGCGGCATCCTCGCCGCAAGGACGGAAGTCGAGATCCTGCGTCAGGCAGATACGCGCCTCTCGGATGCGGCCTGCCTTGCAGGTAATGGTTATCATCGAACGTTCCAGCCCGTCGTTCGCCTCCAGAAACGCTTCCTCGACGACTGCCGCGGGAAGCTTCACGTCCCGGTCTAGCGGCGAGAAGACATTAGGCAATTGCACGCGTTCATAGGCGCGACGCGCGGTCGCGAAGTAGTCCTCGGCGGAAAGTCCCGAGCAGCGCCCGTGCTTTTTCCATTGATACCAGGCGAGCCCCGACGACCCCATGATGTCCGTCATCGCGGCGGTTTCGCTTCGCGAGGGATTGCGTCCCGCGCTGCGGCAGTGGCTGGGCCACCCGAGTTCGTACTGGGGCCAAAGGCCGTGCAGCGTGAAGCCGTAGTCGTGGCGTGGGTGGCACTGATCGTCGCCGCGTGCGTCTCCCTCCAGCGCGCAATAGCTCGGCGACCAGGAAAGCGCGAGCACGTAGTAATCGAAGTCGCCCGGGCGCTCGCCTTCGGCGAAGGCCTGCACGACTGTGGCGAGGAGGACAGCAATCCAGCGCATTTTCTCTTTTCTCCGTCAGCGTCAGGCACTATATAGCCCCGGACCTTCCCCGAAAACGAGGAATGGCGGCCAAAGCGCCGCAGCCGTTTTCCGGCGTTGGAGAAGATTTGTTGAAGGAGACGCCCAATGACGAAACCGCTTATGGCCAAGGCCACGGCCGTCTGGCTGGTGGACAACACGACGCTGAGCTTCAAGCAGATCGCCGATTTCTGCGGCCTGCATGAGCTTGAAGTGCAGGGCATCGCCGACGGAGACGTCGCAACGGGCGTCAAGGGCTTCGACCCGGTTGCCAACAACCAGCTTGAGCAATCGGAAATCGACAAGGCCGAGAAGGACCCGCTTCACAAGCTGAAGCTGAAGTTCAATCCTGCCTCCGTGGGTGAGGAAAAGCGTCGCGGGCCGCGGTATACGCCGCTGTCGAAGCGTCAGGACCGCCCGGCCGCGATCCTGTGGCTGGTGAAGTTCCACCCGGAACTCGCGGATTCGCAGATCTCCAAGCTTGTCGGCACGACCAAGCCGACCATCGCTTCGATCCGGGACCGGACGCACTGGAACATCAACAACATCACGCCGATCGATCCGGTCGCGCTGGGCCTTTGCCGGCAATCCGAGCTTGATGCGGCCGTGCAGAAAGCAGCCAAGAAGAAGACTTCCGACGGCTCCGTCATGTCCGACGACGAACGGCGCAAGCTCGTGTCGACGGAACAGTCCCTCGACATGTCGACGGACCCGAAGATGCCGACGGCGATCGCCGGACTGGAAAACTTCACTCTTGGCGGCAGCGATGAGGACGACAAGAAGTCCCCGGCCGACTACTCGGACGCGGACAGCTTCTTCAATCTGCCAGAAGACGACGAAGAAGAGGACGAGGACGAGGACAGCGGCAAAAAAGGTTGATCGCTGCCGGGTCGCGGGTGGTTAGCTGCCGCCCGCATCCTTCTTTTTCTTCTTCTTTTTCTTTTTCCGCGTGGGCGAGGTACTCTCGTCAGGCTCGACATGGAAGGCAGTGGCGGTGGCTGCCACATCGAGGGCGGCAAAATCTTCCAGCTTCTCTGCCACGTGGCGCAGCACCAGTTCAAATTCTGCGGTCCTGGGATCCGTTCCCTCCGCGGGGTCGCTTTGTAGCCGGTCGAGCACGGGCCGGATTCTGCGCCGCGCCTGACCTGCTGCGAGCATGCGCACGGCTTCCCACAGATCGGGCGCCGCGGTGAAGTAATCCTTGCGATCCCCCAGCGCACGCGCTGTGGAGACGAGGCCCCATTCCCTGAGCTCTTTCAGTGCGGTCGAGACGTTGGATCGGGAAAGACCGAGCGTTTGAACAAGATCGTCGGCGCAAGGTGGTTGCGCTGCCCGCCAGATCGACGCAAAGCATTGGCCAGCCGGACGCGACAGCCCGAACACTAAGGCGATATCTGCCACGCAGTCGGTGTATGATCGGGTGGAGGGCATCTGGCTTTCAAGAGCTTTCAGACAATTAGGAACCCTTCCAGCCTGACCGATCCGCCGCTGTCGTCAAGCCCGGACGACAAAAGCGCAGACTCACGACTTATTTGCCCTCAAGGCATTTCGCGATCGTTTCGGCGGTCCGCGTCAGGAGCGCGGGATAGAGGTCGGGGCCTGGGGTCAACTGCGTAGCTTCGGGGTCGAGCGGGTCGCCAATGCGGACCTGAGCGCCGTCAGCCAAGGTCGTTATCGGTGCGGGATCACGCCCGGCTTCGGGAAAGATGCAAGCGACGTCGCCGGACTCCAGAAGCCCTCGGATCGTGACGCGATGCGCGGCGCCTGGATCGGTCGCATCCCCTTCGGCGACCGAAGCGGCGATCTTGAGACCGTAGTGATCCGCGAAATACCCAAAGGAATCATGCGCGACGATGATGCTGGCGCCTGCGTATTTGGACAACCGATCGCCGACAGCGCGATCAATGGTTTCGATCCGCATGAGCGCGAGCGACGCATTTGCGCGGTAGGCGACGGCGTTCCCGGGGTCCTGCTCGACCAGCGCGTCAGAGATCAGCCCGATCCAGAGCTCTGCATTGCTCGGATCCAGCCAGGCATGGGGGTCCAGATCGCCATGATCGTGATGCTCGCCGTGCAGCGTTGCGTTGTCGCCATCGGTCGCGTGTCCCTCTTCGTCGCTGGCGGGCTCTGCGCCGAATTCGCGCAGGATCGTGCCCTTTTCATGCAGCAGCGCCAGCGTCGCCGGGTCGGCGGAAGCCGCGAGAGCGCGGTCGAGCCACGGGGTCATTTCGGGTCCAATCCAGACGACGAGGTCGGCACCCTGAAGCGCGCTGACCTGCGACGGGCGAAGCTGGAAGTCGTGCGCGTCACCGCCCTGTTCCAGAAGCAGGCGAGGCTGGCCAAGGTCACCCATCACCATCGCAACGAACGAATGGACGACCGGAATATCAGTGACGACCTCGGGCACGGATGCCTGTGCCGGTTCCGTCCCCGCGCAGAGCGCCGCGGCCATGATCGCGATGGACATCAGTCTGCGGTGCATGGGTGGCTCCTATGGGGTATTGCGGCACTTTGGGGCATATCGTATGTTATAGCATAACAAGTCAAGCGGAGAGCCCGGCCAAAATGAAAGATCGCCCGACATCGGACGCCCCCGGGCCGGTGGCTGATCCCGGTCTCGCTTTTTCGGCCCACGATCATGCGGCCTGCGCCGGGGCAGTACTCTCGCGCGCAGAGGACGTCAGCGCACAACGCGGAGCACGGCTTACACCGGTCCGGCGTCGAACGCTTGAGATCCTTCTTGAGTCGCATCGGGCGATGGGCGCCTACGAGGTTCTGGAACGACTTGTCGAGGACGGGTTCGCCAACCAGCCCCCCGTAGCCTATCGTGCGCTTGAGTTCCTTGTCGATCAAGGGCTTGCACATCGAATTCGTCGCCTGAACGCGTTTGCGGCCTGCATGCACCCCGGCGAGGCCCACAGCCCTGCATTCTTCATCTGCAAGGATTGCGGCGCGGTCGCCGAAGCACCGGCCGAGGGCGTTCGGGAAGCGATGCAGGCCGCAGCGGGTCCGATCGGTTTCACCGTGGAGCGCATGAATATCGAAGCTTTGGGGCTGTGTCCGGCCTGCGCCGAGGCAACGCCATGAACCTGATCGAAGCGAAGGGCCTGACGCTGAGGCACGGCGTCGAGGATGTCCTGCGAGACGTGAATCTGGCCATTCGACCCGGCGAGATCGTGACGATCCTCGGTCCGAACGGTTCGGGCAAGTCGACTCTCGTGCGTGCGCTAATAGGTTTTGTAAAACCCCGATCCGGAAACATCGTCCGTCGCCCGGGTTTGAAGCTCGGCTACGTACCGCAAACGCTCCACATCGACCCGGCGATGCCGCTCACGGTGCGGCGCTTCCTGTCCCTTCCGGTTCGGGTCGGAGATAAGGAGGCCAAGGATGCGCTTGAACGGACCGGCGTCCCGGGGCTTGGGTCGCGGCAGATGTCGGGTCTGTCGGGTGGGCAGTTCCAGCGCGTTTTGCTGGCACGAGCGCTTTTGGGCGCACCGGATATTCTGATTCTGGACGAACCGACGCAGGGCCTCGATCAGCCGGGAGAGGCTGCATTCTACCGGTTGCTGGAAGAGCTTCGCGACGAAACCGGCCTTGCAGTACTGATGGTCAGCCACGACCTCCATGTCGTGATGAGCGCGTCAGACCGCGTCATCTGCCTCAACGGCCATATCTGTTGCGAAGGCACGCCTCAGGTCGTTTCGTCCGCGCCTGAATACCGGGCGCTCTTTGGGCTTGGAACGCAAGGAGCGTTGGCGCTTTACCGGCACGACCACGATCACGATCACGACGGTTGTGCGGATCACGATCACGCGCATCACCACGGCGAACATGTTCCGGAGAAGGACGCAGAAGATGCCTGAGGCCTTCCTGATTCGTGCCGCGCTGGCCGGAATTGGTCTCGCCGTGGCCGCTGGTCCCCTCGGATCCTTCGTCGTCTGGCGGCGCATGGCCTACATGGGTGACGCAACCGCGCATGCGGCCATTCTCGGCGTCGCGTTCGCGCTTGCCGCGTCCTTGCCGGTTGCCGTGGGGATTGTCGTCGTGGCGCTCGCGATGGCGCTTGGCGTCACTGCGCTTAGCGGACGGGGGCGGTCGGCTGACACTGCTTTGGGGGTGCTCGCGCATTCGGCGCTCGCCTTCGGACTCGTGGCCGTTTCTTTCCTGCCGGGGGTGCGCGTCGATCTTTCCGCCTATCTCTTCGGCGACATCCTTGCGGTGAGCCGTCGGGACATCCTTTGGATCTGGGGTGGCGCTGGCTTGCTGGTGGGACTGCTTGTCTGGCGCTGGACCCCGCTTCTGACCGCGACGGTGAATGAGGAACTGGCGCAGGCGTCCGGCCTAGACCCGCGTCGGGAAAAACTGGTGCTCACCATTTCGCTGGCCCTTGTCGTGGCTGTCGCGATCAAGATCGTAGGCGCGCTGTTGATTGCGGCTATGCTGATCGTTCCGGCAGCGGCCGCGCGCAGCCTGTCACGATCGCCCGAGGCCATGGCGGCCTGGGCGGCGGCGATCGGCTCGGCGGCTGTCATCCTTGGGCTTGCGGCGTCCATTCGCTTCGACACGCCCGCAGGCCCCTCCATCGTCGCGGCTGCATCGATTCTCTTTGCTCTCCTGCTGCCTCTGGGCCGTCGAGAGCGCTAGATTCCCGTGGCGCCGAAGGATATTCCGACAGGAAACCGGAAGAGGGGCAGCGGAGCCATGGCCAACCATCTCTACGACGCGTTGTTCGGTCGGAACGAGGGCAGCGGGCGTCCGTTCCTGATCCTTCCGGATGGTCGGACGATCACGCATGCCGAATTCGCGTCGATGGCATCCCGCTTCGCCGGCGCAATCGTCGAAGCCGGGCTGAAGCCGGGCGACCGTCTTGCTCTTCAGCTCGAAAAAAGCCCCGAGATGCTTGCCGTGATCGCCGGCGCGATTCGGGCGGGCGTGGTCTTCCTGCCGCTTAACACGGCGTACACACCAACCGAATTGGCTTATTTCGTGAAGGACGCCGGGGCGAAGTTGCTGCTTTGCGACGCACGGGCGGAGGCGCAGCTTGCGCCGGTTGCGCATGAGTGTGGTGCAGCGCTGCGTGCCTTGAACGCGGACGGCACGGGCGGTTTCGCGGACGACGCGAGCGCCGCATCCGCACCTCCGGTGGCGGAGCGCGGCCCGGACGATCTCGCGGCGCTTCTCTACACTTCGGGAACGACGGGCCGGTCCAAGGGCGCGATGATGAGCCACGCGAACCTCTTGTCAAACGCCGAGGTACTGGCCCGGCATTGGCAATTCTCCGATCAGGATGTGTTGCTTCACGCGCTGCCGATTTTCCACACGCACGGCCTGTTTGTCGCGACGAACGTGGCGTTGGTCGCCGGTTGCCCGCTGCTGTTCCTGCCCAAGTTCGACACGGATGAGGTATTGCGGGCTTTGCCTCAGAGCACTGCAATGATGGGCGTGCCGACATTCTACACTCGGCTTCTCGACGACCCACGATTGACGCGCGATCGTGTCGCAAACGTGCGTCTCTTCATTTCCGGCTCCGCTCCACTTCTCGCGGATACGCACCGCCAGTGGGAGGCGCGGACGGGACACCGCATCCTCGAGCGCTACGGCATGACCGAAACCAACATGAACACGTCGAATCCCTATAATGGCGAGAGGCGCGCGGGCACGGTTGGCCATCCGCTTCCCGGTGTGGAGCTGAAGATCTGCGACGCCGAGGGGCAGGAACTGCCTCAAGGCGAAATCGGGACGATCGAGGTGCGCGGCCCGAACGTTTTTCAAGGCTACTGGAATATGCCCGAGAAGACGGCAGAGGAACTGAGGTCCGATGGCTTCTTCATCACGGGCGACCTCGGCTTCATCGACGCGGATGGCTATGTCTCTATCGTCGGGCGTGGCAAGGACCTCATCATCTCGGGCGGGTTCAACGTCTACCCGAAGGAGGTCGAACTGGCGCTGGACGCGCTGCCCGGCGTTCTGGAAAGCGCGGTCGTCGGGGTTCCGCATCCCGACTTTGGCGAGGGCGTCGCAGCCGTGATCGTGCCCGAACCAGGAGCGGAGCTTGATCCGGACGAAATTCGAACGGCGCTGTCCGGAACACTGGCAAAGTTCAAGCAGCCCAAGCACTTAACGTTGCGCGACGCTCTGCCGCGCAACGCGATGGGCAAGGTTCAAAAGAACGTCCTGCGCGATGAGCTGAAGGCAGTTTTCGCCTAGCGCCCGACGCAGGAATAGGCGTCGAAACCAGCGGCTTCCGCGTCCTTGGGCGAATAGATGTTTCTAAGATCCGCCATCCGCGCGTGGTTCATGCTTTTCGCAACGCGGGGCAGGTCAAGCGCGCGGAATTCGTTCCATTCCGTCAGGATGACGACGACATCTGCCCCTTCGGCCGCTTCGTAAGCATCGTCCAGCCACGCCACGCCAGGCAACAGGTGTTCGCCTTCGCGACGCCCCTGCGGATCGACGACCCGGACCTTCGCGCCGCCGCCGACAAGCGCAGGCACGATGGTCAGCGAAGGCGCATCCCGCATGTCGTCGGTGTTGGGCTTGAACGTCACGCCGAGCACGGCGACGGTCTTGCCGTTCACCGAACCGTCGCAGAGGTCGAGCACCTTTTCGATCATCCGGCGTTTGACCTCGTCATTGACCTTGATGACCGTCTCGACGATTTGCATTGGCGCGGCGTAGTCCTGCCCGATCCGTGCCAGCGCCTGCGTGTCCTTGGGGAAGCAAGACCCGCCATATCCCGGGCCGGCGTGGAGGAACTTGTT
>CBDUOT010000019.1:0-38064 GCA_965368915.1 uncultured Rhodobacterales bacterium
CGTTTCGTCGTGGAATTCGCGCGGCAGGCCGATGCGCAATTCATCACACCCGACAACCCGCTGGGCCATGTCATCCACTCGGGCGGTATCGGCCTTTCCATGGGCCAGCTTCTGTCGCTGCCGATGATCGCGGCGGGTGTCTGGCTCTGGCGGCGGGCGTGACCGCGCTGGCCGACATTCTGGCCCGGCGGATCGCCGCAAGCGGCCCCATGACGCTTGCCGACTACATGGCCGAATGCCTGCTGCATCCCGCCCACGGCTACTACGCGACGCGCGATCCCCTCGGCGCGGCGGGCGACTTCACGACCGCGCCCGAGATCAGCCAGATCTTCGGCGAGATGATCGGTCTCTGCCTCGCGCAGTGCTGGATCGACCAGGGAAGCCCCGCATCCTTCACGCTTGCCGAACTCGGCCCCGGTCGCGGCACGCTTATGGCAGACATCGTCCGCACGATCCGCGCGGTGCCCGGCATGGCCGAAGCCGCGCACATACATCTGGTCGAGGCGTCACCCGCGCTGCGCGCCAAGCAGGCGGAGACGCTCAAGGGACAGAACCCGACGTGGCACGACCGTGTCGATAAGCTTCCCGCAGGACCTTTGTTCCTCGTCGCCAACGAGTTCTTCGACGCCCTGCCGATCCGCCAGTTCGAGCGGCGCGAAGGCGGTTGGTCCGAGCGTCAGGTCGGCCTGGCAGACGGCGCGCTGAGCTTGGGCCTCGGCCCCGTCACGGACTATCCCGCTCTGCGTGACCGGCTGGCGGACACGCAGCCCGGCGACGTGGTGGAGATTTGCCCCGCCCTGCCCGCCACCGCGCAAGAAATCGCGCGCCGCGTTGCCGATGCGGGTGGCGTGGCGCTGATTGTGGATTATGGTGACTGGCGATCGCTCGGCGACACGTTCCAGGCGCTGCGGGCGCACGAAATGACCGACCCTTTCACCGCGCCCGGTGAAGCGGACCTTACCGCCCACGTCGACTTCGAAGCCCTCGCAGATGCCTTTCGGGATGCGCACGCGGCGGTGAGCGGAATGACAACGCAGGGGCTGTTCCTCGAACGGCTCGGAATCACCGAACGTGCGCGACGACTCGCCGATCGGCTCTCCGGCCCCGCTCTCGATGCTCATGTCGCTGCGCATAGACGCTTGACCCATCCCGAAGAAATGGGAGATTTGTTCAAGGCCATCGCCTGCTACCCCAAAGGGACACCCCCACCACCCGGACTGGACCCTGCCTGATGACCACGACAATGGAGATCCTGACTCATGACGCGCTTGCGCCGTTTCGGCACGGTTTCTTCACGCGCAAGGGCGGAGCGTCTTCCGGCATCTTCAGCGGACTGAACTGCGGGCCCGGATCGTCGGACCAGACCGAGGCGGTGGCGATCAACCGCGAACGTGTCGCCGAGGCGCTCGGCGTAGCGCCACGTGCGCTTGTCGGGGTCCACCAGGTCCACTCCCCGGACGTCGTCACGGTGACGTCGGCGGGCATCCCCCAGACCCGCGCTGACGCCCTCGTCACGTCAGAGCCGGGACTTGCGCTTACCGTGCTGACTGCCGACTGCCAGCCGGTCCTTTTCGCCGATCCGAACGCCTGCGTGATCGGCGCCGCGCATGCCGGCTGGAGGGGCGCGCTCGGAGGGGTTCTCGAGGCGACGCTCGACGCCATGGAAGCGCTCGGCGCCCGGCGCAGCGATGTCGTTGCGGTGATCGGGCCGTCCATCAGCCAACGCGCCTACGAGGTCGGGCCCGAATTCCTTGACGAGTTCCTGGCCGAGGATACCGACTACAGCCGGTTCTTCGCCTCCGGCTCGGGTGACCGATACCTTTTCGATCTTCCGGCGTTCGGCCTCCACCGCTTGCGCGAGGCAGGTGTCGGACATGCGGAATGGACACGGCATTGCACCTATTCCGATCCCGACCTCTTCTTCTCGTATCGCCGCTCCGTGCATCGCAAAGAGGCCGATTACGGCCGGCTTATCTCTGCCATCCGCATCTAGCCCGCACGGCCCTTGCCGGCCACATGCGCGTGAACTTCGGCCCGTAACCCGCCGATTTGGCTCAAGTTGCGCTTCGGACACACTTTCCCGCCCTCTCTGGAAATGCCGCCGCAGCCGCCACAGAAGTGCCGCAATTGGACCTAGCATGGTCTTATCCGATCACAAGAATCGGAACCAAGCCAAACGGTCCGAAGAGACTGGGCATTGAGGCAAAGGAGCAGTCAGATGAAATCGGAAACCCGCTGGATAAGCCGGGTTCTGGACGAAGGCGCAAGACCGGGTCCCTCCAGCCCAGTCGAACGCGGTGCCCGCCATACCACCGCAAGCCTTCCCAGCCCTCGCCTTACGGCCGGGCTTCCCGCCCTTTCCTGACAGATCCCAACCTCCGCAAACTCGAACCATTCTCGGGTCGAGCGACTGATCTTGGCGGACCGGCCACCCTTTCCCCCCTTTTGCCGGTCCGCCAGACACTGCTTCCGGATCGATCGGGAATTCACAACAGAATCCTCCTTCCCGCGGACGATGGATGCTGCGGACGATTCGACTTCGCAATACAATCAATGGGCGAGACTTGTCGGGCCAGCGTTGACAAAGCGACAATGCGAACCGGGATTGGTCCATAGACCTTTCAAAATCATCTCCAAATTTTGACAAGAGCCTCCGAACCGGTCAAATTGTATCCATAGTCAATCTGCATTTTGGGTTGGGGGCTCCGCAGATGTGACCAGACCGGAAGGCTGTTCGCGTGTCATACCCTCATGTTGCCGTCGATCGTTTCACGACGGATGTTTTTTCATCACCTGTACCAAAAAGCCAAATTCGTCCTCAGCCGGCAATGCCGGTCGCACCGCGTCGTACGTCCATTACGCCGATGACGCGGCGCTACGAGATTTCTTATCTCGAAGCTGACGGGTCAATCGAATCCGTCACGCGCGTCGCACCCGCCACGCCAGAGTTCGAGGAGGCGTTTTCGGCGTTCGCGCGTGGCACTGTCATTGCCACGACAGACGGTCCCGCCGCGATCGAAGACGTCGTTCCCGGGATGAAAGTCGTCACATCCGACGGGCAAAGCGAGACGATCACCTGGGTCGGCTCGATGACGCTGTTCCCGGCACATGCGATGCCCGGGATGACCTCGGGCAAGCTTACCCGGATCACCGCGGACGCGTTCGGCGTTGGCCGGCCCATGCCGGACCTCGTGCTCGGCCCGAGGGCGCGGCTCATGATACGCGACGCCCGGTGCCGGTTCGCGACGGGGGTCGACAGCGTCTATGCGCCCGCGCGCAGCTTCGTCGATGGCGTCAGCATCATCGAAGTGTCGCCCGTCGCGCCGGTCACGGTTTACCACCTCGCGCTTAGCCGCCACGCTTCGATCCGCGCGGCGGGGATGGAGATCGAAAGCTATCACCCCGGTTCCCGGATGAGGGAAGGGTTCGACACGCGGCTGGCCGAGGTCTTCCTGTCGCTGTTCCCGCACATGCACTCGTTCAGCGACTTCGGCAGCATGCAGCACCCGCGCATGAGCGCGGCCGACGTCGAGGCTGTGCTGGAAGGCTAGGGCGAAGCCCTTTCACCGCTCGGCAGATCGGGCGCGGCGTCTCAGGCGCCGCGCCCTATTCTTTCTTCGAGAACGCTGAACGGCACGCCGGGCAAGTCCTTCGCGCAGCGGATCACGAGGCTCGTCTTGACGCTTGCCACATTGCGTGCCGATGTCAGTTCCTCCGTGAGGAAGGTCTGGAACGACGACAGGTCCGGCGCCACGCATTTCAGGATGAAATCGATCTCGCCGTTCAACATGTGGCATTCGCGAACGAAATCCCACCCACGGCAGCGCTCTTCAAAGGCCGACAGGTCGGCTTCGGCCTGGCTGTGCAGACCCACCATCGCGAAGACCTGAACCTCGAACCCCAGTTCGCGCGGATTGACGTCAGCGTGATAACCGCGGATATATCCCGCTTCTTCAAGCGTCCGGACGCGTCTGAGGCATGGGGGCGCCGAGATTCCCACGCGGCGCGCCAGTTCGACGTTCGTCATGCGGCCATCCGCCTGCAACTCGGCCAGGATCTTGCGGTCGATCTCGTCGAGCTTGTTGGCGGCCATGCGGGTAAGTCTCCTCGGATTTTTGCGGAACTTACAGTTCACGCCAGACATGCGCAACATTATTTCGCAACTGCGCAATTTATGTCTGCGGTGAATATCGCGCCCCCGGCGACGTTTGGGGCTTTCACCGCGCAGGAGCGCCGTGGTAGCCAGAGCCCGTTTTGGAAGCCGGGGACAAGATGCAAAAGACGGTCAAGGACTACATCCGCACCATCGCGGATTTCCCGCACGAGGGCATCATGTTCCGTGACGTGACGACCCTGTTCGCGGACGCGCGCGGTTTCCGCATGGCCGTGGACCAGCTTCTCCACCCCTTCGCGGGCGACCGCATCGACAAGGTCGCCGGACTCGAGGCGCGGGGCTTCATCCTCGGCGGCGCGATCGCGCACCAGCTTTCCGTTGGCTTCGTGCCGGTACGCAAGCAGGGCAAGCTGCCCGGCCGGACCATCAGCGAAGAATACCAGCTTGAATACGGCGAGGCTGTCATGGAAGTGCACGAAGACGCGCTTCAGGCAGGCGAACGCGTGCTGATCGTCGATGACCTTCTCGCGACCGGCGGCACCTGCGAGGCCGGCATCCGCCTTGTCGAACGGCTCGGCGGAGAGATCATCGGCTGCGCCTTCGTCATCGACCTGCCCGAGCTTGGCGGACGGGCGAGGCTCGACGCGCTTGGGATGCGGGTTCATGCCTTGTGCGAATTCGAAGGCGCGTGAGCACGCGTTAATCGTCTGGCAAGGATTGGCCGGATAGGGTGTTTCCATCCGGTGCAACCCGGATCTGAGACTGCATGTTTGACAACTTACGCTCCCACCCCGCCGGCCCTCCGACCGGCGGGGTTTAGCGTATCTGACCTCAGCCCGACCGCAAAACCGCGCCGGGATTCATGATGCCCAATGGGTCAAGCGCCGCCTTGATTGCCCGCATCGCGGCCAGCTTCGCGGGATCACCATAGCGTTCCAGATCGGCGCTTTTCAGGCGCCCGATCCCGTGTTCTGCGCTGATCGAACCGCTGAGGTCGTGGACGATGTCGTGCACACGCTCCTGAATCACCGACGCCAAATGGCGATGATCGGCGACGTTCCCGCCCTTCGGCGGAAAGATGTTGTAATGCAGGTTGCCATCACCGAGATGCCCGAAGCAATTCACGCGCAGGTCGCCGATCGCCTTGATCGCGGCCCCTGCCCGGTCGAGGAACACCGATATTTCGGTCAGCGGCAGCGAAATGTCGTGCGACGCGACCGCGCCGATCTTGCGGTTCGCATGGGGAAGCGACTCGCGCAGGTCCCAAAGCGCCTGCGCCTGCGCCCCGCTGGTCGCGATCACGCCGTCGGAGACAAGGTCATCCGCCGCAGCAGCCTCGAAAAGCTCCGCGAGAATGGTTTCGGGGTCCAGCCCCTCCGGCAGCCCGATCTCGGCCAGGATCATCCATTCAGGCCTGTCGGCGAAAGGCTGGCGCAGGTCCGGCATCACCTCGTCGAGAAAAAGAAGCCCCTGCCGCGACATCAGCTCGAAACTCGTGACGCCGCCCCCGGTCCGCTCCTGCGCGCGTGACAGAAGCGTCAGCGCCTCGTCCGGGCCCTTCACGGCGAAAGCAGCCGTCCCGACACCTGCGGGCCGCGGGAATAGGCGCAAGGTCGCGGCTGTGATGATCCCCAGCGTTCCCTCCGACCCGATCAGAAGGTTCTTCAGGTCGTAACCGGTATTGTCCTTACGAAGCCGCTTCAGCCCGTGATGCACCGACCCGTCGGGCATCACGGCCTCGACCCCGAGGCACAGGTCGCGGGCGTTACCGTAGCGCAGAACCGCCGTGCCCCCGGCATTGGTCGCAAGGTTGCCGCCGATCCGTGCCGTCCCTTCGGACGCGAGCGACAGTGGGAACAGCCGCCCCACCTTTTCAGCCTCCGCCTGAACCTCGGCAAGCGTCATGCCCGCCTCGACGATCATGAGCCCCTCTTCGGGCCAGATGCCGCGCAAGGCGCGCATCCGCTCAAGCGACAGGATCAGGGGCGCAGGCCCCTCGGGCACGACCTGCGCGAGGACGAGCCCCGTACCACCGCCCCACGGCACGATGCCGACGCGCGCCTCGGCGCAGGCGCGCACGATCTGCGCGACCTCTTCGGTCGTCCGGGGCCGGGCCACAAGCGCAGACGCGGTCACGGCCTTGCCGCGCGGCTCCTCAAGGTAGCGCGGTTCGGCCGGACCGACGGAGCCTTCGGGCAAACGGTCGGACAAGTGTCGGGCAAAGGTGTCGTCAGCAGGGTTCATCATGCCTGCGCATGAAGCACGGCCTGCCGCCGACCCGCAAGACCCGTCAATTCAGCGGCTTCGGCAGCAGCACGACCACGGTCGGGCGTGGGGGCAAAGTGGACAGAGAGATCTCGAACGAACTGTCCTGCCGTATGTCGACGAAGAACTCGTCCTCCATCCCCCCGAGGAACTGCGCGAGGCCACCGGCACTGAACCAGTGCATCGGCAACACCACCGAAGACCGCAGGCGCTTCAGCACCCGGATCATCGTCGGCAGGTCGAGCGTCATGCCGCCATCGACCGGCGCCATCACGACATCGAGCCGCCCCAATGCAGCGTACTGCTCCGGCGTCGGTTCGTGATGCAGATGCCCGAGATGCCCGATACAGAGCCCCGCCACCTCGAAGACGAAGATAGAGTTTCCGGCGGGTTCGACCGTGCCACCGAAGCTGCGGATGTCGGTCGGGACATTGCGGACAAGCATCTCACCCAGATCGAGATGATGGTCGGCGGGCTCGCCCGTATAGTCCCACCCCTGAAGGACGTGCGGGATGCGCTCATCGGGTTCTGACGTCCAGTGCGAGGAATGGGCGTGATTCATGGTGACGACGTCGGGCACAACGTCAGACATCCCGAGGACACCGGTATAGTCCGTCGCCACCGACAATCCGCCCGACGTTTCGATGAAGTAGGTCGAGTGGCCGACATAGGACAGCCGCACCGTATCGTCCAGCAAAGGCTCGCCCCAGTTCGCGCGCCAGATCATCTCGATCCCCGGCGCCGCATCCGCGATGGCGATGCAGTGCGATATCCGGCGGGACTGTGCCGATGCCGGCAGGGCGAGAAGCAAGGCTGCGAGCAGTGCGAAGCTGCGGGTGAGGGTCATGGGCGGCACCTCCGGCAAGAAGCGTACCGTTCCTCCGCACGCCAGACCCAGCCAAAACCACGTGTCGCGACGTTCACGGTTGCGTGATCGAAGGGCGTGGTCCGGCCCCTTCAGCCGGTGACGGTCTTGCCGCGACGGTCGCCGCGCAGGTTCGCGTAAAGCACATGATTGCGCCAGCGGCCATTGATCTGAAGATAGCTCTGCGCCACGCCTTCGTACTTGTAGCCGCACTTTTCCAGCAGGCCGCGCGAAGCCGCGTTCTCCGGAAGGCAGGCGCTTTCGATGCGCGAGATATCCACGACCGTGAAGCAATGGTGGATCACGGCGCGCAGAGCCTCGGCCATGTATCCCTGCCGGGCATGGGGCGCGCCGGTCCAGTAGCCGATCGTCGCGGCCTGTGCCGGACCGCGGCGAATGTGGTCGACAGTCACGGCGCCAAGCAGTGCCTCGTCCGACCGCCGGATCAGGAACAGCGGCAGCGCCGTTCCCTGCACTTGGGCGCGCTGCGCCCAGTAGACACGGTTGGTGAAAGACTTGCGCGTCAGGTGATCCGCCGACCAGACCGGTTCCCAAGGCTCAAGGAAGGACCGGCTCTGGTCGCGCAGACTGGCCCAGGCGCGGTAGTCGGTATGCGCGGGCAGCCGCAGCGTCATCCGTTCGGTCTCGATATTGACCCGGCGGCGACGCAGAAGCATCAGGCAGCGAGCCTTCCGCGCAGCGCATCAAGGGCGGGCGCACCTTTCACCGGCCCATAAAGCGCGAGGGCCGTCATCGAACCCGACGCAATCCGTTCGGCAAGACCGCGAACGCCGGACAGGTTCACCGCCTCGATCTCGGCCGTCGTCTCATCGACGCTCGGCACCCGGCCCCAAAGCGTGAGATAGCGCGCCATGCGTTCGGCCCGGGCGGACGGGCTTTCCAGCCCGATCAGCAGTCCGGCCTTCATCTGTGCCCGCGCGCGGGCGACCTCGGCCTCGGTCATGTCTTCGGCCGCGCGTTTCAATTCGTCCATCGTCAGGTTGGACAGCTCGCCGATTTCTTCCGCAGAGGTGCCGGCGTAAAGCGTGATCATCCCCGCATCTTCGAACCCGCCGGCCTGAGCGTAGACCGAATAGCAAAGCCCCCGCTCTTCCCGCAGCCGCTGGAACAGACGCGAGGACATGCCACCGCCGAGTGCCGTCGCGTAGACCTGCGCCGTGTAGTAGTCCGCGTCACGCACGCCCGGCGCCTCAAAGGCCATGGCGAAGTGGGCCTGCTCCAGATCCTTTTCCTCGCGCCGCTCTCCGCCCTGCCAGCGTGCGGCCTGCATCCCATTCCGCTTGAGCGGGGCAAGCCCACCGAAGGCCGCCTCGGCCTCGCGCACGATGGTATCGTGATCGACCGCGCCGGCGGCGGCGAGGATCATCTGGTTCGGACCATAGTGTTCGGAAACGAATCCGGTCAGGTCCGCCCGGCTGAATTCCGCGACGCGCTCGGCCTCGCCCAGAATCGTGCGTCCGAGCGCCTGATCTGGAAAAGCCGCCTCCTGCAGCCAGTCAAAGATGATGTCGTCGGGCGTATCGAGCGTCTGTCCGATTTCCTGAAGGATCACGTGACGCTCTGTCTCGATCTCTTTCTGATCGAAGACCGGGTTGAGGACGATATCCGAGATGACATCGAGCGCGAGCGGCACGTCGGCCTGCAGCACGCGCGCGAAATAGGCCGTCATCTCGCGCGAGGTATAGGCGTTGATAAAGCCGCCCACGTCCTCGATCTCCTCGGCGATCTGGGCCGCCGTCCGACGCTTCGTTCCCTTGAACGCCATATGCTCAAGGAAATGGGCGATGCCGTTCTGCTCGATCCGTTCGTGCCGGCCGCCAGCGGTCAGCCAGACACCGATGGTCGCCGAAGCGAGGCTCGGCATGTGCTCGGTCACGATCCTCAGACCATTTGGAAGTGTCGTCAGCCTTATCGTCAACGTCTCCGCCTTTCATGGACCACCGCCTCGAGCTGGGCGAGGTCGTTCGGCACAGATGTAACACGTTCAGGGCGCGAGAAAAGGTCAGCCATACGTTCGGGCAGCCCCGGGCGGATTCCGGCGGCGTTCTCGACCGCGTCCGGGAACTTGGCCGGATGCGCGGTCGCGAGCGTGATCATGGGCACCGCCGCGTCGCGCTTGGCTTCTGCCACTGCGACGCCAACAGCGCTGTGGGGGCAAAGAAGCTCCCCGGTCGTCTTGTGCATCCGCGCGATCGTGGCAAGCGTCTGCTCCTCGGACACGCGGCCCGAGTCGTAAAGATCGCGCAACGTCTCCAGCGCGCCTTGGGACACGTTGAAACCGCCCTGCTCGCTCAGTTCCGACATGAGCTGCGCGATGGCCTTCCCGTCGCGCCCATAGGCATCGAACAGTGCGCGTTCGAAATTCGACGAAACCTGAATATCCATCGACGGCGAGATGGAGGGCTTCACGCCGGTGGTTTCATACTGTCCCGTGGTCAGGCAGCGGTGCAGGATGTCGTTCTGGTTCGTCGCCACGACCAGCTTGTCGATGGGCAGCCCCATCCGCTTGGCGATGTAGCCCGCGAATATGTCCCCGAAGTTGCCGGTGGGAACGGTGAAGCTGACCTTGCGATGCGGCGCCCCGAGCGACACGGCGGACGTGAAATAGTAGACCACCTGCGCCAGCACTCGCGCCCAGTTGATCGAGTTCACACCGGCGAGCCCGACCGAATCGCGAAACTCGAAATGGTTGAACATGTCCTTCAGCCGCGCCTGGCAATCGTCGAAATCGCCCTTCAGCGCCAGCGCGTGGACATTCTGTTCGGACGGCGTCGTCATCTGCCGGCGCTGCACATCCGACACGCGCCCTTCGGGGAACAGGATGAAGACGTCGACGTTGTCGAGGCCCCGGAACGCCTCGATCGCGGCCGATCCGGTATCGCCGGATGTCGCCCCCACGATCGTGACCCGCTTGCCTTCCCGCGCGAGCGCGATCTGGAAGAGCTGTCCGATCAACTGCATCGCGAAGTCTTTGAAGGCGAGCGTCGGGCCGTGGAACAGCTCAAGCAGGAAGTGGTTCGGGGCAAGCTGCACCAGTGGCGCCCGCGCGGTGTGGCCGAAGCCCTTGTAGGCCGCGTCGATCGCCTTGCGGAACTCGGCGTCGGTGAAGGTGTCGCCCACGAACGGGCGCATCACGCGGAACGCCGCCTCTTCATAGCTCACACCACCCAAGGACGCGATCTCGTCCGCCGACAGCGTCGGGATCGTTTCCGGCACATAGAGGCCACCGTCGCGGGCCAGCCCCGTCAGCATGGCTTCGCCGAAGCTCAGAACCGGGGCCTCGCCCCTGGTCGAAACATAGCGCATGTTATTCCTCAGTTGGTCCGCTGCCTGATACGCCAGAGAAGAAACCCTGTCATCCCTGCCCAAACCGCCGCGAGCGAAAACCATGTCGTCGCATAGCCGCGGTGGTCGTTCGGAATGGCCGAGGTATCGACCGGCACGGGGACGATACCTTGGGAATCGCCTTCAATTTTGCGCGCAACGACAAGAAGCGGCAGAGTTCTGACGTTTTCTGACATCGCCTCGACATCGCGCGCAAACCAGATCCCCGCATCGGGGTCCGGCGGCGGCGTAAAGCTGTCGGAATCGTCAGGCCAGTGGAGGTTTCCGACCACGGAGAGAGGGACGGGCGGGCGTGGATCCGACCGGGCGGCCTCGGGCACGAAGCCACGGTCGAGAAGGATGCGCGCGCCCTCGGCGGTCTCGAAGACCGAAATGACCTCGAAGCCGGCGCCCTCCCCCTTTTTCCCGGAAAGAACCAGAAGCTCCTCGCCCGTCGTGCGGCCGGTGACGGTCACGGGGCGGTAGAGATCGCGTTCGCGGGCAGGCTCCGCAATGCTCGCCAGCGGTACGGGATCTGCCGCGATCTCCGCCTCTATCGCGGCGATCACGCCTTCCTTCCAGGCGAGCCTGCGCACCTGCCAGAACCCAAGCGACAGCAGGATCGCGATGCCACCCAGGCCAATGATGAAAGCGGGAAGATAGCGGCGCATGCCTCAGCCCCAAAGCAAAACGCGGGGAGCTTGCCCCCCGCGTTTTCCGTTTCCGTCGGCGGCGCCTATCAGGCGCTGCCCCAGATATAGATCGACGCGAAGAGGAACAGCCAGACCACGTCAACGAAGTGCCAGTACCAGGCCGCGGCTTCGAAGCCCACGTGCTGCTCGGGTGTGAAGTCGCCCTTCATCGCGCGGACCATGCAGACCAGCAGGAAGACCGTACCGATGATGACGTGCGCGCCGTGGAAGCCCGTCGCCATGAAGAACGAGGCGCCGTAGATATTGCCGGCGAACCCGAAGGCGGCATGGCCGTATTCGTAAGCCTGAAGGATGGTGAAGAAGACGCCTAGGATGACCGCCAGCGCGAGGCCGTTGATCATGTCCTTGCGATTGTTCTCGTGCGCGATGGCGTGGTGTGCCCACGTCGCCGCGGCACCCGAGCACAGCAGGATCAGCGTGTTGATCAGCGGCAGGTGCCAGGGGTCGAAAGTCTCGATACCCGCGGGCGGCCAGACGCCGTCAACCGCAGGGCTTTGCGGACCCATCGGGTAAAGCGCGTGCTTGAAGAAGGTCCAGAACCACGCCGAGAAGAACATCACCTCGGACATGATGAACAGGATGAAGCCGTAGCGCAGGCTGATCCGCACGACAGGCGTATGGTCGCCCGTATTGCCTTCGTGCACCACGTCCGCCCACCAGCCGTACATGACGTAAAGCACGATCGCGAGGCCGATGAAAAAGACGAAGGGCGTGATCGCCTTCATCCACATCACCGCGCCGAACAGCATGACGAAGCCGCCAACGGCACCCAGGAACGGCCAGATCGAGGGCGGAAGAATGTGGTAGTCGTGGTTTTTCGCGTGCGCCATGTCGGTTTCCCTGATTTGGCCTCAGTTATAGTCGGCGCCTTGGACGGGCGAAAGGCTCGCCTGTGCTTCCGGCAACTCGGTTTGATAGAAAGTATAGGAAAGCGTGATGTTTCGGATACGCCCCGCATCCCTGTCGTCCACCAGTTCGGGGTCGACATAGAAAACGACGGGCATCTCGATGCGTTCGCCGGGCTGCAACACCTGCTCGGTGAAGCAGAAGCACTGGATCTTGTTGAAGTAGTAGCCCGCCAGATCGGGGGCCACGTTGTAGCTGGCCGTTCCCGCGACCGGCTTGTCGGTCGGATTGTAAGCCTCGTAGAAGGCCATGCCCGTCTCGCCGATTCTCAGCTTCATCTCGCGCTGAATCGGTCGGAACTCCCACGGCATGTCCGGCGCGGTGTTCGCGTCGAAGCGGACCGTGACCATTTCTTCCAGAATTTCGGACGCGCTCTCGGACGCGACGTTGGTCGTGCCGCCGTATCCGGTCACGCGGCAGAACCAGCTATAGAACGGAACCGCCGCCCAGGCAGCCGCGCCCATCGTGACGACGACTCCTACGAGCATTGCTGCGACGCGGGAATTTCCGTCCAGCCGCTTCATTTCGACACCTCCGCCGTGGGCAGCTTGCCCTCTTCGAGGTGAGAGATCTTGACGACGGTCAGGCCGAAAATCAGCGCGACGAACGCCCCGAGGACAAGCCCGAGGCCCATGTTCCGGCCCCAGCGGCGGCCATGAATCTCATGATCCCGGTTGATTGCCATCACCACCCTCCAAGCCCGAACGGCGCGAGGCTCGCCTCGACGAGGAGCGCACCGAAATGGAGGAAGAGGTAGGCGAGCGAGAAGCGGAAGAACGCCTTTTCCACCTTGTATCCGTCTGCCTCAGCCGTAACCTCGTCGCGGCGGACGATGCGGATGGCTCCGCGGATGAAGAGCGCGTTCAGAACCAAGGCGGCGGCAAGCGTCACTGGACCACCGATCGACGTCAGCGCGAGCGCCAGCGCGAAGGGCGCCAGCAGGATCGTGTAGACGAGGATGTGCTTGCGCGTCGCGGCACGGCCATGCGTGACCGTCAGCATCGGCACGCCTGCCTTCGAGTAATCGCCCTTCATGAAAAGCGCGAGCGCCCAGAAATGCGGCGGCGTCCACATGAAGATCAGCGCGAACATCAGAAGCGATTCGACCGACACGCCGCCCGTCGCGACCGCCCAGCCGATCATCGGGGGGAACGCCCCCGCCGCACCGCCGATGACGATGTTCTGCGGCGTCGAACGCTTCAGCCACATCGTGTAGACAACGGCGTAGAAGAAGATGGTGAACGCAAGGAACGCGCCTGCGAACCAGTTCGAGGCCAGACCCAGCATCAGGCAGGACAGCACCGAAAGCGCGAGCCCGAGGCCCAGCGCCTCGCCTTCGCTGACGCGGCCCGCCGGGATCGGACGGCCCTGGGTCCGGCGCATGACACGGTCGATATCCGCGTCGTACCACATGTTCAGCGCCCCCGAGGCACCGCCGCCGAGCGCGATGAAAAGGATCGCGGTGAAGGCCACGAAGGGATGAACCGAAACCGGCGCGACGATCAGCCCGACCATGGCGGTGAAGACGACAAGCGACATGACGCGCGGCTTTAGAAGCTGCACGTAGTCGCCGAAGCTCGCCTCCTGGCCGTGATCAATGGCGCTGAAATCGCTCATCGCTCTCCCCCGTTGGAACGGGGCGCATCGACCGCGCCCCCGCCCTCTCTCAGTCGGCCTCAGCCACCTGAATCGCCGCCGAGCCACCGAGGCTTGCCGATTTGGTGCGCTGGACCCAGTCGTCATAGACTTCCTGGCTCACGACTTTGACGGTGATCGGCATATAGGCGTGGTCCTTGCCGCAAAGCTCGGAACACTGACCGAAATAGATGCCCTCGCGGTCGGCGTTGAACCAAAGCTCGGCGATGCGGCCCGGAACGGCGTCCTGCTTCACGGCGAAGGCCGGGATCGTCCAGGCGTGGATCACGTCATTCGCCGTGACCTGCACGACGACGGTCTTGTTGACCGGAACGACGACAGCGGTGTCGGTCGCCAGCAGATACTCGTCCTGGCTGTAACCCGCGGCCTCAAGCCCGTCTCGGCCAAGCATGAAGCTGTCGAACGCGATTTCTTCGTCGGGATATTCGTAGGACCAGAACCACTGGTTGCCGATCGCCTTGATGACAACGTCGCCTTCCGGAATTTCCTGCTGCTTGAAGAGGATTGGAAGCGAGAACGAGCCGAGCACGACGAGAATCAAGACGGGGACCAGGGTCCACACGATCTCGAGCGGCGTGTTATGCGTGAACTTCGCGGGCGTCGGATTCGCACGGCTGTTGTAGCGCACGATCACGATGAGCAGCAGCAGCATGACAAAGCCGGCAACGGCGATGCAGAGATAGAGCAGCATGTGGTCCAGCCACTGCTGGTCGCGCGCAAGCTCCGTCGCGGCGGGCTGGAAACCAGTGCCTTCCGCATGGGGCCTGCCCACGATTTCAAGGCCGGTGATACCGTCCTGGGCGCGGGCCGCGCCAGCGGCGATGGTGGCGATGAAGGCGGCCCAAAGGCCGGAAAGCTTGGTCGCAAGACGCATGTCGTTTTCCCGTTCCTGTCGCGGCTGATCCGGCCGCTTCCAGCCCGGCCCAGTCCTTGCGGCGGGCCGGTTGTATCCGCGCCATCTAAAATCATATTAGAGTGAGTGCGACAAGCGAAACCATTGCGGCAAACAGCCGCTCTTGAGCGAAATCAAGGACTGCGAAGGGAACGATAATGACCGAGGCGCGATTTTCACCCTTCGAGACTCATCTCGACGAAGCACGTGCGCTCGCGATTCTGCGCGATGCAACCAACGGTGCCGACGATGGCGAACTTTTTCTGGAACGCCGCCGCTCAGAGGCGCTTGTTTTCGACGACGGGCGCCTGCGGAACGCGAGTTATGACGCCTCCGAAGGCTTTGGCCTGCGCGCGGTCCGCGGTGAGGTCGCCGGTTACGCCCACTCGACGGAAATCTCCGAAGCCGCACTGACGCGCGCGGCAGATACCGCACGGCTCGCGGTGGGCGAAGGTGGCGGCGTCATGGCCCCGCCGCCTGTCCGGACGAACCGCCACCTTTACGGTGAAATGGACCCAATGGCCGACGCCGCCTTCGCGCCGAAGGTCGAGACGCTGAGGGAAATCGACGCGTTCGCGCGCGATCTCGATCCGCGCGTCGTGCAGGTCTCGGCCACCATAGCCGCCTCTCTGCAAGAGGTTGTCATCCTGCGCCCCGAAGGCGGGCTCGTGTCCGATATCCGCCCGATGGCGCGGCTCAACGTCTCGGTCATCGTCGAAGAGAACGGACGACGCGAAACCGGCAGTTACGGCGGCGGCGGGCGGCACGGGCTCGGGCAGCTCATCGAGACCGGGCACTGGCAGGACGCCACCCGCGAGGCGCTGCGGATCGCTCTCGTCAACCTACGTTCGGTTGCCGCACCGGCGGGCGTCATGGACGTCGCGCTCGGCGCCGGCTGGCCCGGCATCTTGCTGCACGAAGCGGTCGGGCACGGGCTCGAGGGCGATTTCAACCGCAAGAAAAGTTCCGCATTCTCGGGCCTTATGGGTCAACGGGTGGCCTCCAAGGGCGTGACAGTCCTTGACGACGGCACGATTCCCGACCGCCGAGGCTCCCTGAGCGTCGATGACGAAGGCACGCCCTCGGGCAAGAACGTGCTGATCGAGGACGGCGTGCTCGTGGGCTACATGCAGGACCGTCAGAACGCGCGGCTTATGGGCGTGAATCCGACCGGCAACGGACGGCGTGAAAGTTTCGCCCATATCCCGATGCCGCGGATGACGAATACCTACATGCTTGGCGGTGAAGCGCGGCCAGAGGATGTGGTGGCCGACGTGAAAGACGGCATCTATGCCGTGGGCTTCGGTGGCGGTCAGGTCGACATCACGAACGGCAAGTTCGTGTTTTCATGCACCGAGGCCTACCGGGTAAAGAACGGCGTCATCGGGGACCCGGTAAAGGGCGCGACCCTGATCGGCGACGGGGCAACGGCGCTGAAGAACATCCGCGCGATCGGCAACGACATGAAACTCGACCCCGGCATCGGGAACTGCGGCAAGGCCGGCCAGTGGGTGCCCGTGGGCGTGGGTCAGCCGACGCTTCTCATCGGCGGGCTGACGGTGGGCGGTTCGGCGGCCTGATCGTCAGGCCGCGATCCCTTCGCCAAAAAAGATCAGCGTGCAGTCCTCGTCCGCGACGTGGAATTCGCGCTGGCCGTAAGGCTGGTCGAACGGCGCGCGAACCCGTCCCGTTGGCAAGGTGCCAAGCGCGGGTTCCAATGAGGCGTACAGCGCGTCGATATCCTTCACATCAATATAGAACGACCCCTGCCGCTCCGGATGGCTGAGGTCCACATGGGGATCAACCTCGACTAACCGCACGGCCACATCGTCGCGCCGCAGGAAGGCGTAGTTCTCAGCCCTGAAGCCAAGCGTGAAGCCAAGGACGTCGCGGTAGAAGACGATCTGCGCATCGAGCTTGGTGCATGGAACGAACGGTGTGATCTGGTGCAGTCGCATCGGGAACGGCCTCCTTCGGTCATGCCCTGTGCAGTCTGATCGCCGGTCGGGTTCCTTGGCAACCCTCTGTCCGTGTCGGGACAGTGTCGGGACGGATGCCATACGCCTTAGGGTCGGATGCGGGCAGCGAAATTCTGTCGCCAAAGGCGTCCGCGGCCTCGAATCGTAACCAATGATTAACCTTGTGGCCGCATCTTCATCCTTGCGAATGAGGCGAAGGCACGAGGGTTCAAGGTTTGTTTTCTTACCCCACCCCCTTCACCCCACCCACCACGGAAGATGACAGACTGTCGTGGCTCCGTCTCATTCGCTCCCGCCGGGTCGGTGTGGCGACCTTCTGGCGCCTGATCGAGGAACACGGGTCCGCCCGCGCCGCGCTTCTGGCGCTGCCCGAAATCGCCAAAGCCGCAGGCGTAGATGCCTATGAACCCTGCCCCGAAGGCGTGGTGCGTGCCGAATACAAGGCTGGGAAGGCCGCCGGGGCGCGGCTTCTCTGTCGGGGTGAGCCCGCCTATCCGCAAGCACTCGCCGATATCTCCGATGCCCCGCCCGTCCTGTGGGTGCGCGGGGACACCACCTTGCTCAGCCGCCCGATGGTCGCCCTCGTCGGCGCGCGAAGCGCGTCTTCGCTCGGCACACGGATGGCGCGCAAGCTGGCCGAAGGGCTTGGCGCGGCCGGACTGACCGTCGTTTCGGGGCTGGCCCGCGGCGTCGACGCAGCCGCACACGCCGCGGCCCTGCCGACTGGCACGGTCGCCGTCATGGCGGGTGGCGTGGATATCTTCTACCCGGCCGAGAACGCCTCGCTGGCCGAACAGATCGCGCGGCAGGGCTTGTTGCTGTCGGAACAGCCCATCGGGCTCGACCCGGTCGCTCGGCACTTCCCGATGCGCAACCGGATCGTCGCGGGCCTGTCGCGCGTCGTCGTTGTCGTCGAGGCCGCGCACCGTTCCGGCAGCCTGATCACCGCGCGCATCGCACTTGAACAGGGGCGCGACGTGCTCGCCGTTCCGGGCCACCCGTTTGACGCGCGCGCGTCTGGGTGCAACGCGCTGATCCGCGACGGAGCCACACTTGTGAGAGGTGTCGAGGACATTCTGGCCGCCCTCGCGGCGATGCCTGCCGAGGGCGAAACGCGCCGACCCGCATCGGCACCGGCCCAGATGGAATTCGCGCATGTGCCCTCAGCCCCCGTTACAGAGCCGGCCAAAACCGCCGCTCGGCCGAATGCGCAAGGTCCCTCCCTCCACCAGCAGATCCTCGATCGGCTCGGGCCAAGCCCGCTGGCCGAGGATCAGCTCATTCGGGATCTCGCCCTGCCTGCGGCGGCCGTGTCGCAAGAACTGGTCGCACTGGAACTCGACGGCCGCGTCCAGCGTCAGGCGGGCGGCCTGCTTTCGCGGGTGGACTGACGCGCAACACCCACCACTCACGAACGCGCCAAGCGGATGTGAGCAGAGAGCCGGCGATCAAAACGATTGGTAGACTTACAGCGCGGCGCTCACTCGTTCGAGTGCATCATCATATCGATCAGATCCAACATCTCGGGCGGCATCGCAGCCTCGTCGAGTTGGTACTGGACCGGCTTGCCGTCCTCCATGTCGAGCCCGATCACGTAGGTCAGCCGGTCCGCGCCGCCCGATGCTTTCGTCGCGGCGAGCTTGGTGAGCCTTTCCTCAGTGAACTGGTCACAGACCTCCTGGCGCAGCGGCGCCGGCAGTTCGGCGACCTCGACCGACTGCTCCCTGCCAAGACCGGTTCCTCCGATCCCTCCGCTCGTTGCGATCGTTAGCATCATGGCCAGACATCCTGCTCCTGCGCCGCCGCCCACACTCAGACCTCGATACCCACGAGTTTCCACGCGCGCCGCAGCAATTTCGCGTCCATCGAACCGATCCCGTGAAGTTCCATCGCGCTTTCCATCGTCTGTGACGCCCAGTCGTGAAAACCGGCATTCGGATTATTCAGCCGCTGAAGCGCGTGATACCAGATCTGGCCCGGCTTATCCCAGGCGTTTCCGCCCATGTACTGGCAATATAGATAGAAGGCGTGGTTAAGAATTCCAGAGTTGATGTGAACGCCACCATTGTCTGTCGTGGTGTTGACGTAAAAATCCATGTGATACGGCTGCGGATCCTGCCCCAGCATCGCATCGGAATAGGCCGTGCCCGGCGCCTTCATGGACCTCAGCGCGACTCCGTTGATGTCGGGCCCGAGGATCCCTTTGCCAACCAGCCAGTCGGCGTGATCCACGCTCTCACCGTTGGCATATTGCTTGACCATCGCGCCGAAGACGTCCGCAAAGCTTTCGTTCAGCGCACCGGACTGACCTTCATAGACGAGACCGCCAGAGAACTGCACGACGCCATGGCTCATTTCGTGGCCGATCACCGACAGCTCCAGAAAGGTTGAGAAGATCTTCCCGTCGCCATCGCCATAAGCCATTTGCGTTCCATCCCAGAACGCGTTGTTGAACTTCTTCCGGTGATGGACCGTCTGGATCAGCTTCATGCCCATCCCGTCGATCGAATCGCGGCCGAATTCCTTGAAGTAGAGGTCGTAGACTTGCTTGGCGCTGTCATAAGCCGTGTCGACGTCGTCGTCGCCTGTAGGGTCGTCGCCCTCTGCACGCACGAGTGTGCCGGGCAGCGACGCCTTCTGCTTGCCGTCATGGATCGCGCGGTCGAGATGGCGGACGGGGGTCGAGGCAATGGCCGCCGGCGTCACGAAGTTGCTCACCGCCTGATCGCCCGCTGGCAACATGCGCAGGTTCGACTGCTGGCCACGCGCCTCGCGGGCACGCTCCGCGATGGCGATCTGCTCACGCGCGGCCTTCGCCGTCTTGGCATCGCCGCGCATGGTCAGGACTTCAAGCATGTGCGGCGGGACAATGCAGTGGAACGGCACGGGCACGAAAGGACCGCCATGGGAGCAATGAGATGTCGTGCAGAGACACATGGGAAAACCTCCTTCTGAAAATCGGTTCGCCGCCTTTCTCTGCGCCGAAATAGGAGCAGGTCATTCTGGGTCGACGGCAACGATTAGTGTATCACGGATCTTCGTCTCAACCCACAGGCGACCGAGATGGCAGACGGCGCGCGGTCATTGACATTCGCCCCCGTAGACGCCCATGTAACGCGCCCAGAGCAGAAAAAAATCGTTTTCAAGAGGAAGTCATGGCCGTTGTCGTTGTAGAGTCCCCTGCCAAGGCCAAGACAATCAACAAATATCTCGGTGAGAACTACACGGTCCTCGCCTCTTACGGCCATGTCCGCGACCTGCCGCCGAAAGACGGCTCTGTCGATCCCGACAACGGGTTCGACATGAAATGGGAAGTGGCGTCGGACAGCAAAAAACACGTTCGCGCGATCGCCGAAGCGCTGAAAACCGACGACACGCTCATCCTCGCGACCGACCCCGACCGTGAGGGCGAAGCGATCTCGTGGCACCTGAAGGAAGCGCTGGCTTCGAGCCTGAAGAAGGGCAAGGAAGTCCGCCGCGTCACCTTCAACGCCATTACCAAGTCCGCCGTTTCCGAGGCGATGGCCCAACCCCGCGAAGTCGATACCGCTCTCGTCGAGGCGTATCTGGCCCGCCGGGCGCTCGACTATCTCGTGGGTTTCAACCTTTCGCCCGTTCTTTGGCGCAAGCTTCCAGGCGCGAAGTCGGCCGGCCGCGTCCAATCCGTCTGCCTGCGCCTGATCGTCGAGCGGGAACTTGAGATCGAGGCGTTCAAAGCCCGCGAATACTGGACCGTCACCGCCACACTTGTCACGCCGCGCGGGCAGGAGTTCGAAGCAAGGCTGACCGTGCTTGGCGGCAACAAGCTCGACAAGTTCGACATCGCGAACGAAACCGCGGCGGAACTCGCCGTTCAGGCGATCACCTCACGCGACCTGACCGTGAAATCGGTCGAGGCGAAGCCTGCGAACCGAAATCCCTCCGCGCCCTTCATGACCTCGACCCTTCAGCAGGAAGCCAGCCGCAAGTTCGGCATGGGCGCGAAGGCCACGATGTCGACCGCCCAGCGCCTCTATGAAGCCGGGCACATCACCTACATGCGAACCGACGGTATCGACATGGCACCCGAAGCGGTGATGGCGGCGCGCGAAGAGATCAAGTCCCGCTTCGGCGCGGAATACGTCCCCGACAGCCCGAGGATGTACAAGAACAAGGCCAAGAACGCACAGGAAGCGCACGAGTGCATCCGGCCGACAGACATGAGCATGTCGCCCGACAAGATCCGCGTGGAGGGCGAGCAGAAGAAGCTCTACGACCTGATCTGGAAGCGCACGATCTCCAGCCAGATGGCCGCCGCGCGGCTTGAACGCACCACGGTCGACGTGGGCAGCGATGATGGCGAGGTCGTGCTGCGCGCCACCGGGCAGGTCGTGATGTTCGACGGCTTTCTCAAGGTCTACGAAGAGGGCCGCGACGACGAGGACGGCGAGGACAGCGCCCGCCTGCCGCAGATCATGCAGGGCGAGAAGGCCGAAAAGCGGAAGATCGCGCCAGACCAGCACTTCACCCAGCCGCCGCCGCGTTACACCGAAGCGACGCTTGTGAAGCGGATGGAGGAACTCGGCATCGGCCGCCCGTCCACCTACGCGTCGATCGTGACCACGATCCAGGACCGCGAGTATGTCCGCAAGGAAAAGGGTCGGCTCCTCCCCGAGGACAAGGGCCGGCTCGTTACCGCGTTCCTGACGAACTATTTCCGGCGCTACGTCGAATACGATTTCACCGCCGATCTCGAGGAACAACTCGACGACATTTCCGCCGGTGACCGTGACTATAAAGAGGTGCTGGCCCGCTTCTGGCGCGACTTCACCGCCGCGATCGCCGAAACCGCCGATCTGCGGATCAGCGAGGTGCTGGAGAAGATCGACGACTTCCTCGCGCCGCACCTCTACCCGCCGCGCGAAGACGGCAGCGATCCGCGGATTTGCCCGACCTGCGGCGAGGGTCGGCTCAACCTGAAGACCGCGCGCTCTGGCGGGGCGTTCATCGGCTGCTCGAACTACCCCAACTGCCGCTATACAAGGCCGCTTTCCGGCGCGAACGGGGATGCGGCGGAAGGTGGCGACAGGCTTCTCGGCGATGACGAGAACGGCCTGCCGATCTACCTGCGCACGGGCCGGTTCGGTCCTTACGTCCAGCGCGGCGAGGCCGACGAGGAAAACCCCAAGCCGCCGCGCGCAAGCCTGCCAAAGGGTTGGTCCCCCGCCGAACTCGAACTCGAACGTGCGCTGATGCTTCTGAGCCTGCCGCGCGAGGTGGGACCGCATCCCGACGACGGCGAGATGATCGAAGCCGGGATTGGCCGCTACGGGCCCTTCGTGAAGCACGGCCGGGTCTACGCAAACCTTCCCGATGTCGAAGAGGTCTTCACGGTCGGGATGAACCGCGCGGTCGAGGTGCTGGCCGAGAAAGCCACGCGCACCGGTCGCACGGCCCCGACAGCATTGCGCGAGCTTGGCGAACACCCCGATGGCGGGCCTGTCCAGGTCATGTCGGGCCGCTACGGGCCTTATGTGAAATGGGCGAAGGTGAACGCCACTCTGCCGAAGGAAATCACGCCAGAGGCCGTTACCTTTGAAGAGGCGCTGACGCTTATCGCCGAGAAAGCCGCGAAAAAGGGCGGCGGGCGCAAGACAGCTGCAAAGAAGACGACGAAGAAGAAGCCAGCCAAGAAAACGACGAAGAAGGCTGCGGCGAAGTAAACGCAGCCTTCCCGCGCTGCGCCGCGGCGATTGACTTCACCCGCCCCCCGCGCCACAAATCCGGCGTAGCATTTTCGGGGAGCGACCATGAAGAAAGTCTATGGCAGCGCGCAGGAGGCTCTCGACGGGCTTCTGCATGACGGCATGCTGATCGCGGCGGGCGGCTTCGGCCTTTGCGGCATCCCCGAGCTTCTGATCGCCGCGATCCGCGATGCGGGCGTCAAGAACCTCACGGTGGCATCCAACAATGCGGGCGTCGACGACTTCGGCCTTGGCGTTTTGCTCGCCACCCGGCAGGTGAAGAAGATGATCTCGTCCTATGTGGGCGAGAACGCCGAGTTCATGCGCCAGTATCTTTCCGGTGAGCTTGAGCTGGAATTCAACCCGCAAGGCACGCTGGCCGAACGGATGCGGGCTGGCGGCGCAGGCATTCCCGGCTTTTACACCAAGACCGGCGCCGGAACGGTGATTGCCGAAGGCAAGGAACACAAAGAGTTCGACGGCGAGACCTACATCCTCGAACGCGGCATCGTCGCGGACCTGTCGATCGTGAAAGCCTGGAAGGCGGATGACACCGGCAACCTCGTCTTCCGCAAGACGGCCCGCAACTTCAACCCGCCGGCCGCCACCTGTGGCAAAATCTGCGTGGCCGAGGTTGAAGAGATCGTCCCGCGCGGCGCGCTCGACCCCGATCAGATTCACCTGCCGGGCATCTACGTGCACCGCCTCATCCAGGGCGAACACGAGAAGCGGATCGAACAGCGCACCGTGCGCAAGCCGGATTGAGCGGACCGACATGGATCCGAAACACCCCCAATCCCGAGCGGCCATGACGCGGGACCAGCGCCGGCAGGAGATCTCGTCCGAGTTCCTCCACTGGATCAACATCGCCCGCGAACTGATTGCCGACCACTTCCCCGCTGAACGGGCAGAGCCGCATAACGCGATGGTCATCGATACCGCGCGCACCCTCATGCTCGCCGACCGTCTCGGCGAAATCGAAACAACGCTTGAGGGCATTCGCGAAGCCCTCCGAACCTCCAAGGAGACATGATCATGCCCTGGGACCGCAATCAGATGGCCGAGCGCGCCGCGCAGGAACTCAAGGACGGCATGTACGTCAATCTCGGCATCGGCATCCCGACGCTCGTGTCGAACTACATCCCGGAAGGCGTCGACGTGACGCTTCAGTCGGAAAACGGCATGCTCGGCATGGGCCCCTTCCCCATCGAGGGCGAAGAGGACCCCGACCTCATCAATGCCGGCAAGCAGACAATCACCGAACTGGCGCGCACCAGCTATTTCGACAGCGCCCAGAGCTTCGCGATGATCCGGGGCGGCAAGATCGCGATGGCGATTCTCGGCGCGATGGAGGTTTCGGAAAAGGGTGACCTCGCGAACTGGATGATCCCCGGAAAGCTCGTGAAGGGCATGGGCGGCGCGATGGACCTCGTGGCCGGCGTGGGTCGTGTGGTGGTGGTCATGGACCACACTTCGAAGCATGGCGAATCGAAGCTTCTGAAGGAATGCACCCTGCCCCTGACCGGCAGGGCCGTCGTCGATCGCATCATCACCAACCTCGGCGTGCTCGACGTGACCCACAAGGGACTGCACATCGTGGAAATCGCCCCCGGCGTTACGGAAGAAGAACTCCGCGCCGCGACCGAGGCGACGATTGTCTGAACCTGACATCCGGCGCGAAGACGGCCCTACCAAGGGCCGTTACGTGCTGGTTCAGTCGGGTGAAGAGGCTGAACTGACCTTCTCAGTGGTCAGTCCGACGAAGATCATCGCCGATCATACCGGGGTGCCCGATGCCCTGCGCGGCACCGGCGCCGGCCGCCGTCTGGTCGAGGCACTGGTGGCTGACGCCCGGGAACGGGGCTTTACCGTTATCGCGCTTTGTCCCTTCGTGAAGTCGGTCGCGGCACGGCATCCCGAGTGGAAAGACGTCTTCGCGTGAATCGCCCCACGATTGTCAACATTTCCGGAACAAATCCATAATCCTGCCCCATTCCGTTGCTAGCGAGCGGGCAATGATGAGTGCCGATTTGCCCCTTCCTGAGAAACAGCCCAAGACGCGCGTCCGGCGCGTGCGTGACACCGTTATCGTCGCGGCGCTGTTCGGGATCTTCATCGCCGGTCTGATCGGCCTTGCAGCCGCGACGGGCTGGGAAGAAACGCGCGCCCAGATCGCGCGGCTCACACTTCTGCAGGGCGTCTTTCTGCTTGCTCTTTCGTTGGCGAACTACCTGCTTCGCGGGTTTCGCTGGCACCTCTTCGCGCGCAGGCTTGGTCTGCCCACGGAGCTCGGGCAGGACATGCGCCATTTCCTCGGCGGTTTCGCCATGGTTGTCACACCTGGACGGGTGGGAGAGCTCGTGCGCATGCGCTGGCTGAAACGCGAAACCGGCTGGGCCTACGAACGCACCGCGCCGCTCGCGCTGATCGACCGGGCCTCGGACCTTGCCGCGATGGCGCTCATCCTCGCGCTTACAATCGCGTTTGCCGCAGGCGGCATGACCGGCGCGATCCCGGTCACGATCTTCGCACTCGGCGCCGCCTATGTCGCGACGCATCCTCGTCTTCTCGCCGGGCTCGTCACTCTGGCTCACCGAGCCGTTGGCCGCTGGCCACGTCTCTTTGGACGGCTGCGGATGGCCGCGCGCTCTCTTACACGCTTTTCGGATGTGCGTATCATCGTGCCCGCGCTTGGCCTTGGCATTCTCGGCTGGCTGGCGGAGGGCTACGCCTTCCACCTGCTGCTCGGCTGGATGGGCTCTGATATCGGGCTGATGAAGGCCATCGCGATCTTCGTCTTTTCCACCCTCGCGGGCGGCCTGACAGGCGCGCCCGGCGGGGTCGGCGGGGCGGAAGCCGCAATGATCGCGCTTCTCGCGCTCGACGGTGTACCGATGGAGGTTTCGGTCCCGGCAACCGCGATCATTCGCGTCACGACACTTTGGTTTGCACTTGGTATCGGCATGGTGATCTTTCCCTTCGCCGAAAAAGCTTCGATGAGAGGGGCACATGCGCTGGAAAGAGGCTGACTATGCCGGTTGGGGTCGGGCACTTACCGCCCACGGCGAAATCGCGCGTCCCGAACGGCGACGCACGCTTGAAGAGATCCTGAAGGACGCGCTCGTCCCCGCGATCGGGATGCGCCGCAGCTACGGGGACGCGGCGCTGAACAACGGTGGCCGTGCGATCGACATGACCCGGCTCGACCGGATGATTTCGTTCGATCCCGAAACCGGCATCCTGCACGTTGAGGCTGGCGCACGCGTCGGCGAGATTGCTTCCGCCTTCGCGCCGCGGGGCTGGCTGCCCGCCGTGATGCCCGGTACCGGCTTCGCGACTGTCGGCGGCTGCATCGCGCAGGACGTTCATGGCAAGAACCATCACCATGCGGGATCGTTCTGCCAACACGTCGTCTCTCTGACGCTTCGCAACGATCAGGGCACGGTCGAGGTTTCGCCCGACAAGACACCAGACCTGTTCCGCGCAACCGCGGGCGGGCTTGGCCAGACCGGCGTCATCGTGTCGGCGCGGCTCCAGCTTCTCGCCTGCAAGGGCGACGTCATGGTGGTGACAGAACGGCGCGTCGAAGGCTGGGACGAATTCCTCGGGCTCCTCGACACGTCCGAGGCGACCTATACCGTCGGCTGGATCGACGCGACCGCCAAGGGCGCGAAGCTCGGCCGCGGCATTCTGGAGGAAGGCGAAACCGGCTCCGGCCTCGTGCCGAAGCGCGTGACGTACCGCAAGGTGCCCTTCAACGCGCCGCGTTTCGCGCTTTCGGGTCCGATCGTGCGCGCCTTCAACGGGGCATACTATCGCCGCGTGCCGGATACCGGTCGCACGGTCGTGAAGCCGATCTCGGACTTCTTCTTCCCGCTCGACAAGATCCACGACTGGAACAAGCTTTACGGGAAGCGCGGATTCCACCAGTTCCAGTGCGTCGTACCGCTCGAATCCGCGCCCGCGCTGCGCGACATGCTGGCGGAAATCGCAGATTCCGGCCTTGCCTCCCCCCTCGCCGTACTGAAGCGCATGGGCCCGGGACGTGCCGGATACCTGAGCTTTCCCATGGAAGGCTACACGCTTGCGGTCGATTTCCCGAACCGCGCCGAAGCGCGCGAGTTGATCAAGAAACTCGAAGACCACGCGGCCGATGCCGGCGGGCGGATCTATTTCGCCAAGGACAGCCTCGCGCGCGGGACCGATATCCGCGGGATGTATCCTGAACTCGCCGACTGGCAGGCCGCCGTCGCAAAGGCCGACAAGGAAGGCGCGCTCGCGACCGACCTTGTCCGCCGCCTGTCCCTGAGGAGCGCGCCATGAACTCGACCTGGATCATTCTTGGCGCAACCTCCGCGATGGCCCGCGCCTTCGCGCGTGCCGTATCGGCCGATGGCGCCGCCGTCCTGCTCGCGGGCCGCGACATGGACGACCTGAAGGCAATCGCCGGAGACTGCGCCCTGCGCGGTGCACGGTTGGCCGAAGCCGTCACCTTTGACGCCCGGAAGCCCAAAGGTTTCGCCGCCCTTATCGAGCGGCTCGAAGCAGAAGAGGGTGAGATCAATGCAGCGGTCTTCGTCGGCTCCATGCCCGAACAATCCGCGATCGACGCCGATCCCTCGCTTATCGACGGGGTTGTGACCGACAGCCATACAGGCCCTGCGCGCTTCCTCCAGATGCTTGCGCCCGTTATGGAGGCCCGCGGTGGCGGCACCGTCGTCGGCGTGGGCTCGGTCGCGGGCGACCGGGGACGGATCGGGAACTATGTCTACGGCTCCGCAAAGGCCGGGTTCGCGACCTACTTGTCGGGACTGAGGAACCGTCTGACCCGCGCGGGCGGACATGTGGTGACGGTCAAGCCGGGCTTCGTCGATACGGCGATGACCTGGGGGCTCCCGGGCATGTTCCTCGTTGCCTCGCCCGAAAACGTTGCCGCAGATATCATGAAAGCCGTTCGGAAGCGCCGCAACGTGATCTACACGCCGTTCTTCTGGCGCTACATCATGCTGATTATCCAGCACATTCCAGAGTTCATCTTCAAGAAGATGAAGATCTGATCCTGCCCCTCAAGCGCGGCGGCCGGTCAGGGATACCGGCAACCGCAGCTCCCATCGCCGTGGGCTGATTGTAGAGGTTGGGTGCCGCGCCTCGGACGGATCATTTCCGACCTTGCGCCGTGCCCGCAGCATGAACACCTTGCCCCACCCGCGCGTCGTTCCGACCGATGGCGCGGCGGGATCAGCCGGGAAAAGGTCGCGCCACCCCTCGGGCAGGCGCAACCCGCACCCTTCGGCTTTTTCCAGCATCCAGACGAGCGAGATGTTGGCCAGCGGCCGTGCCGGTTGAAAGCCCCCAAGCTGGCCGCCCACATCGCCGTGTGTGCCGCGGAACCACATCTGTTCAATCCGCCCGTTCCAGTTTCCGTCGCGCGTATTCCACAGGACCGGGTCGAAGGCCGCCCGGGTTTCGTTCAACGCCAGCGCGTGGAAGCCGTGCTTGACCACGGGGCCGAGCGCATGGTTGTGGAACTCGTGCTGAGGCTCGGTCCACATCCACAGGAACGGAAGCCTGAGGCCCAGCGCCTTCACGGTATCGAACACGCCGATCATCTCGATCCCGACCTGCTCGTGACAGAAGCGGCGGCGGAACGTCGCCTCGAACCGGCTTTCGCTTTCGCGCTGATAGTAGCGGTAAGCCAGGCGGATATTTCGTTCGGTCGCGTGCTCGGCCTTGATAAGCCCGACCTGGTCGATGATCCCGGCGAGCGAACGAACCGCGTAGGCACCGCGTGAGTAGCCGATCAGGAAGATGCGGTCGCCGGGGCGGTAACGCGTGGCGAGCCAGCCGTACGCTCGGCGGATCTGCCGATTGATGCCCCGCCCCATTGCGACGTCGGCCGTGTGGCGCCACATGTGCCACTGCACGCCCGCTTCGTAGTAAAGCGACAGACGCGCCGACGAAGGTTGTGACTGAAGGAGTTTGTAGATCAGCCCGACATTCGTTTCGTTGCCGTCGCTGAGCGTCGAGAGTGTTCCGTCGAGAAGGATAACATGGTCCGTAGGTCCCCGGCCCGGAAGCGCGTGGCGTGTCTCAACACGCCGGCCAATCCGGAACAGTCGCAGCAGCTTGTCAGTGAGCCGCGTCACCCTATTCCCTTCTTCATCAAGTACGTCACCCTAGGCTCCAGCATACCGCATCGCTCCGAGTTTTCGAAAGTCAGGAATACGTAACTTCCCGTTACTGAATGTTTCCGTTTCCTCATTCGCGACAGTTCAGCAGCACCGTATCCGGCGTTGACGCGTGCGCCACCAACAGGGCGACGGCGCCTCATAGACCGGTCAGCCATCTACCGGCCCAACTTGGGCTGGAGGCGACTGGTTCCTATGATTAGCCAGAAAAGTTTGACGAAAGATTGATCGGTCGAGAGGCCATTCCAAGGCGTCTTTGTGCCGAAGCCCTACGACCAGACAAAGAAAGGCCGGCGCGATCGGCGCCGGCCTTCATTCTTCAATTCGTCGCCAGATCAGGCGGCGAGTCGCATCACGGTCGCAATCGACATGTTGCCGAACCCGTTGAACTGCGTGTTCGTCGCCGTCGAATAAGCGCCCATCCCCGAGAACACGAGGTAGTCGCCCTCGGCCAGATCGGAGGGCAGATCGACTTCGCCGGGCAGACGATCAACGCTGTCGCAAGTCGGTCCGAAGATCACACGCGCGCGGGCATCACCCTCGCGGCGCTCGCCTTCGGGCGACACGACATTGATGCGGTCGATGATGCCCGTGATCGGCAGTTCGTCGAGGCAGCCGTAGGTTCCGTCATTCAGGAACACATGCTCGTCGTCGCGCAGACCCTTCACGCAAGCGGCAAGGCTGAAGCTTTCCGCGACCATCGCGCGGCCCGGCTCGCAGACGAGCGCCGGCGGAGTGCCTTCGAACGCCTCGTCGGCCACGCGCCTGATCAGCGCGAAGATCGCATCGAGCTGCGGAAGCTCGGTGTGCAGCCGGTGCGAGGGAAAGCCGCCCCCCACGTTCAGCCGGTGCGCCTTGACGCCCGCATTGCGGCAGATCTCGGCTGCGGCGCGCAGGTAGGCGTCCCACGCCATCGGGTCGGTGCACTGTGTGCCCGGATGGAAGGTCAGCGACGCAACGAAACCGGCATCCGCCACGGTGGCCAGAAGCTCGGTCGCGAGTTCGACCGTCGCGCCGAACTTGGCGCCGAAGTTGTAGGCGGCACCGGCCACCGGCAGTTTGAAGCGCACGGAGATTTCGGTTCCCTCGGCGGGCACGATCTCGATGAGCTTCTGAAGCTCGGACCGGCTGTCGACCGAATAGGACTTGACGCCCATCTGGACGGCATAGGCGATTTCGTGGCGCGCCCGGACGGGGTTGTTGTAGTGCAGGTCGGCCGAGGGCGCGAGGCGCCGGATCAGCTCGATCTCGGCGGGCGAGGCCACGTCGAAACCGCGGATGCCTGCGGCGACCAGGTTCTGGATGACCATCTCCTCGGGATTCGATTTCACCGCATAGGTGACGAAGCCCGGAAAGCCGTCGATGAAACGCCGCGCCGTGGCCTGAAGGACCGTGGGGGCGAAGAACATGACCGGGTTCAGCGGCCGTTCGATACGCAGAAATTCGGACGGATTCGCCCAGATCATTTTAGAGAGCCCCATCGGCGTCATCCTTGCCAACAAGGCGCAGCCACCTCTTGCCCGGGACAACCGGTTGGAAAGCGCTTACGCATTTAACCAAACCAGGCCAGGTGCGTATGAGCCGCCCTTCTCCTGAACGAGTTCGCAGCATATGAGACACATTTCGACCGATCAAAAGAGTAGATTTGCGTCCCCGCTTCGTTAGAATGACGAAAATCGCAGTCAAATCGCCGGTGTTGCAGAATGGACGACCTCGACCGCTCGATCCTTGGATATCTCGGCACCGACGCCCGCGTTTCGGTGGCCACCCTCGCCCGACGGCTCAAGGTCGCCCGGTCCACGATTCAGGCCCGGCTCGAACGGCTTGAAACCTCGGGCGTGATCGCGGGCTACACCGTCAAGCTTGGCGAAGCCGCGCGCGAAAACCGCATACGCGCCACCGTGCTTCTCACGATCGAGCCGCGCGCGCAGGCAAACGTGCTGACCCGGCTCAAGGCGATTTCCGAGGTGGAGCGCATCCACACGACCTCTGGCCGGGTTGATTTCCTGCTGCAGGTCGCCGCGCCGACGACCGCTGTGCTCGACAACGTGCTCGACCAGATCGGCGAGATGACAGGGGTGAAGGGGTCCGAAAGCCTGATCCACCTTTCGACCAAACTCGATCGCGCGATCTGAGGGCGCACTCACCGCGAACGGCCACCTGCATCAAGTCGTCGACAACCGGCTGCGCTTGCGTTAGCCAGCCATGCAGCGCAGGCTTCGGCCATGCGGGCGGACCGCCGGCGACACCGCAACAACGATCGAAATGGGAGGAAGAAGATGGCCAAGGCGAAAAGAGGCAAGCCCTGCTGGTACGAGCTTTCCACGACCGATCCGGACGGTGCCGCGCGCTTTTATGAAAGCGTGATCGGCTGGCAGATCGGCGACGCCGGCATGCCCGGCTTCGACTACCGCCTCGCGCGGTCGGGCGATGACATGGTCGCAGGCATGATGGCAGGAGCGGCTCCGCTCTGGACGGTCTACTTCACCGTCACCGACTGCGACAAGGCGGCGAAGGCAATCGCGAAGGCAGGCGGCGCGGTTCACCAGGAACCGACCGACATCCCCGATACCGGGCGTTTCGCCGCCGTCAGCGATCCGCAGGGGGCGCCGTTCGGCATCCTCCAGCCGCTCGACGACGACAGCCGCGCGTTCGATCAGAAGCAGTCAGGTCACGGGAACTGGCACGAGCTGATGACGACCGATCCCGAAGCGGCGCTTGCCTTCTACGGCAAGCAATTCGGCTGGAAGCCAAGCCAGGCGATGGACATGGGGCCCATGGGCACCTACCAGCTTTTCAGCCATTCCAAGACCGATATCGGCGGCATGATGAAGCAGGCCGCCGAAATGCCGAGCCCGGGCCATCCGTTCTGGCTGCCGTATTTCGGCGTCGATGGTGTCGAAGCCGCGATCGGCCGGGTGACGGCGGCCGGTGGTCAGCCGCTCCACGGCCCGCACGAAGTGCCGGGCGGCGCCTTCATCATGGTGGGCCGCGATCCGCAGGGGGCGCTCTTCGCGCTCGTCGGGCCGAAATAGCGGATCAAGCCCCAGCGATCCCGGCGCAGCTTTCGAGCAGCCAGTCACGGAAGACCCGCGCCGGGCGGCGCAGCGTCGCCTGCTCGGGGTAGACAAGATGGTAGTACTCCAGGCCCGGCACCGACACGCCCGGCAGGCAGGGCACCAACCCCTGCGCCGCGATGACCGGATCGCTGGCCGGCGCGCGGGCCAGCGCGATGCCAACGCCGCTCCCGGCCAGTGACGCCGCCATGACGGTGGAATCCACCATGACGAAACGCGCCCCCGCGCCCAGCATCTTCAGGGTCTCGAAGACATGCGGCCAGCCCGCCCGGTGGGTCGCCACTTCAAGAAGCGGATGGGCCAGAAGGTCGGCGGGCGACCGGACCTGATCGGCGATCTCAGGCCGGGCGACGGGATACAGCACCTCCCCGATCAGCCGGTCATGCGACCGGCCATAGGCCGAAGGCGCACCGAAGATGATCTTCAGATCGGCGAAAGCATGGGCGAAATCTCCTACCGCGTTGCCGGTCGTCAGGTTCAGCGAAATGTCCGGGTGGCGCGCCGTGAAGTCCGCGTAGCGCGGGGCCAGGATGCCTTGCGCGAAGATCAGGACCGCCTGCACGTATAGGCGCTCTTCCCGCGTCCGTCCGAACAGGCCCTGCGTCGAGCTTTCAAGCGACACGAGCGACATCTGCACCGACGGCAGATAGGCCCGCCCCGCCTCCGTCAGGCTGACGGCGTGGGCGTGGCGGGTGAAGAGATCGCACCGCAGATGGGTCTCCAGTGCCTTGACCTGCTGGCTTACCGCCGGGGCGGACATGTTCAATTCCTCCGCCGCGCGGGCGAAGCTTTCCGTCCGCGCCGCCGCCTCGAAGACGCGAAGCCAATTGAGCGAGGGGATATGAAGTTGATCCATGGCTCCAGACTAAGCTCAGCTTATTCTCAGCGGCAAGAGATACAATTCTGAACCCAGCCCGCGCCGCGTTAGCGTCCCCGCAGATGACGGACAGGAGGACCTGATGTGCGTGCCATTGATCGACGGCCGGCTATCGGAAACTGAAAAGGCGAAATACTGGGAGGACGGTTACATCTTCCCGATCCAGGCGATTCCGCCGGAAAAGGCCCGCGCCTGGCGCGCTGAACTGGAACATATCGAACACGATTGGCTCGATGCCGGCCTGCCTCTGCCGCTCAACACATACAAACGCGTCAACGCCAACTGCGTGATGCCGCTTGCGCATCGGATTGGCTCCGACCCTGCGATCCTAGACATTGTCGAGGGTATCCTCGGGCCGGACCTCCTGATCTACGGTGTTGAATTCTTCATCAAGGAACCGAGGACACGCCAGAAGGTCTCCATGCATCAGGACCTCACATACTGGGGCCTCGGCGCGATCGACGGCATGGTGACGATGTGGCTTGCCCTGTCACCCTCGACCATCGCCTCGGGCTGCATGGACTTCGTACGAGGCTCGCACCTCAACCCGATACTGCCGCACGAGGACACGTTCTCCGAAGACAACCTTTTGAGCCGCGGGCAAGAGGTCAAGGTCGACGTCGCCCCCGAAGACCGCGTGCCGATCGAACTGATGCCCGGTCAGATCAGCCTGCATCACGGGCTGACGATCCACGGCTCCGGCCCCAACACCTCCGACGACCGCCGCATCGGTGCGGTAGTGCGCTATGTGACACCGGAAATCGCCCAGCTTGTCGGGGACAAGGACTATGCCATGCTCGCCCGCGGCGCCGACCGGACCGGGAACTTCATCAATTACGCCCCGCCGACGGCAAATTTCACGCCGGGGAGCCTTGCGCTTTACGACGAAATCCGTTCGGCTCAGTCCAAAATCCTGATGCAGGGCACCAAGAACGACAAGGGTCTATACGCGGAGGCACGCTGATGGAGAAGGTCAGCTTCACCCAGATGAAGGACGGCACGCGGGAAGAGTACGAATTCCTCACCGCGCATGAGATCGACCACACCAAGCACACCGCCGACCGGCTTCTGACCGCGCTCGTCGATCTCGACACGTCGCTCTCGGGCTACCAGATCACGCGGCTTGGCCACTCGGTCCAGTCGGCGACGCGCGCCTGGCGCGACGGGGCGGATATAGACTGGGTCGTCTCGGCGCTGCTGCACGATATCGGCGACATCTACGCGCCCTACAATCACGACGAATATGCCGCGACGATTCTCAAGCCCTTCGTCCGCGAGCAATGCACATGGGTCGTTCAGACGCACGGCGACTTCCAGATGCTCTACTATGGCCATCATGTCGGCGGCGACCAGCACAAGCGCGAACGCCACCGGGCCAGCCCCTATTTCGACGACTGCGCCGAATTCTGTGAACGCTGGGACCAGGCTTCGTTCGACCCGGACTACGACGACCTGCCGCTTGAGTTTTTCGCCCCCATGGTGCGCGCGGTCTTCGACCGCAAACCCTATGACCCGGCAGTGATCCGGTCAGGCGAGCGTGAACCCCTGACGGACCCCAAGGTCGCCGCCACCCGCTAGGCAACGTTGACGCTACTGCTTGATATCTAACCGCTCCTTGCCTGCCAGCGGGCTAAGATCTGTCGCCGCCGCCCCCACAAGACTTAAGGTCCTGAGGCTGGACAGCCCGGACAACGGCCGCAAATCCGTTGCGGGTGTTCCGTCCAGATGAAGCCGGTAAAGCTTCTGCATCCCGGCCAAAGGCGTCAGATCCGTCACCTGCGTCTCATCCAGATCGAGCGTCATCACATTTGTCAGCCCGGCCAGCGGCCCGATATCCGAGATCGCGTTCTTGTCGACGTCCAGATAGTTCAGCGCAGTCAGACCGGCCAGCGGCGACAGGTCCGTCACGCGGGTTTCATCCGCGTAGAGCCATGTCAGCTCCTTCATCCCGGTCAGCGGCGAAAGGTCGGCAACCTGCGTGTCGAATACCGAGAGCTTCCTCAACTTGGTCAGGCCCGCAATCGGCGACAGATCAGACACGGCCGTATGCTTCATACCCAGCACCGTCAGTTCCGCCAATCCCGACAAGGGCGAGAGATCGGTCACGTTCGTGCTGGCCAGATGCAGTTCCTGCAAACCGGCAAGCCCGCTCAGCGCCGACAAGTCCTCGATACTCGTGTTCGAAATGTCGAGGTAGCGAAGCTTTTCCAGCCCCTTCAACAACGACAGGTCGCTGAAATTCGAACCTGCCAGAACGAGTTCTTCGACTGACTTCAGATCGGCCAGGGCCGAGTAATCCGCGACCTCCGCGTTCAGAAGCACCAGCCTATTCAGCGACGGGAACTCTTTAACCGCATCCAGCCCGTCCATCTTCACGGCTTGCGAGTTGAGCGCGCTGAGCTTCGGGAACTCCTTCATCAGATTCAAAAAATCCGCATCCGCGCCCGTGACGTCCAGTGCGGTCGTCTCGGCGGTCGCACAGGTCCGCCCGATCATGATCCCGCTGACGCCGTTCCTCTCGCAAGCCTCCGGCGCTTCAGATGCCTCGGAATCGACAAGCGCGGGCGTGGCTGCTGGCTCCACCACCGGCGCCTCGGCAGCTTCGGGTTCCGCAGGCTCCGTCGCGCTCACCTCTACGCGCGCTTTCGCGCTCGTCGGTTCATCCAGGGTCACCATCTGTGGACTAAGTATCCAGCCCGCCAGGATCATAACAATCAGCAAGCTCAAAACCGCGACCGAAACCAAACGCAACATACCAAACCCCTCGTTCGTTCGGGTCGATGCATACCGCTGAAACTTGACGAAAATCTGGCGCGTCGAAGGTTTGCAGAACCGCGCCTCAGCCCAGAAGCTTCAGCTTTCGGAACAGCCAGATCTGGAACCCGCAGATCAGCAAAAGCAGCCCGCAGACCCCCCAGAACGCCCAGCCCACATTCGCCCCCGGAATGCCGCCCACGTTGATCCCCAATAGCCCGGTCACAAGGCCGAGCGGCAGGAAGATCGCGGCCACGACAGACAGGACCAGCATCTGCCGGTTCATCGACTCGGCGCGTGTATCCACAACCTGATCGCGCACCACCTGCGCACGGTCGCGGATCGCGTCCAGTTCCTCGGCCAGCCGCGTGACGCGCTCCGTCGCCTCGCGCAGGCGGCTCCGGTCATGCGCCGTCAGCCAGTCGAGGTCCTCGATCTCCAGCGTCGAAAGGGCATCGCGCTGGGGGAACATGAACCGCCGCAGAACCGAAGACACACGACGGATGTCCGACAGTTCGCGCATGATCCCGGGGCCCGTCTCTTCAAGCACCCGGTCCTCCAGATCGTCGATCCGCTCATTCAGCGTGGCGACGACCGGCTCAGCGCGGTCGGCCAGCCTCAGCGCGATCCGCGCGATCAGGTCACCCGGCGTCGACGGCCCATGCCCCGAGCGAAGCCCCGCCATCACGTCGTCCACCCCGGCCAGCTTGCGCCGCCCGGTCGAGACCACGGCGCCCGGCAGAAGACACAGCCTCAGCGACACCATATCCTCCGGCTCTGCACCGGGGTTCAGGTTCACGCCGCGCAGGTTGATCAGCACCATGTCGCCGTGCAGCGTCGTCCGCGGTCGCGTCTCGTCCGCCGTCAGCGCCGACTGCGCGATCTGGTCCAGCCCGGACGCCGCGATCCATGCCTGCCCCGCCTCGCTCGCGAAATTGATATGGACCCAGACGAACCCCTTCTCGGGCGCGCTCAACTCGGCCAGCGGATGCCCGGCGGCCTCGATCGCCTCCGCGCGCCCTGCCCCGTTCATCGCAAACGCCGTCAGCTCCGCCATGCCGCCCACTCCGATCTTGCCCGTCCGGCACAGATTGCGCGGTCCGCGCGGCATTGTCACCGGCTTTCCCGCAACCGCGCGCCTTCCCGGCGCCCGCGCCCCTTCCCCTTCCCGCGCCCTTTCGCTAAGGGAAGCGCAAGCAAAAGGGACGTTCACGATGCCGATGGAAAAGACCTTCAACGCCCAAGAGGCCGAAGCCCGGATCTCCGCCGAATGGGAGAAATCAGGCGCCTTCAAGGCCGGGGCCAACGCCTCGCGCGAAGATACCTTCTGCATCATGATCCCGCCCCCGAACGTCACGGGCTCGCTTCACATGGGCCACGCGTTCAACAATACGCTTCAGGACATCCTCGTCCGCTGGCACCGGATGCGCGGCTTCGACACGCTCTGGCAGCCCGGACAGGACCATGCCGGCATCGCGACCCAGATGGTCGTCGAACGCGAACTGGCCAAATCCAACCGCCGCCGCACGGATATGAGCCGCGAGGAATTCACCGCCCTCGTCTGGGAACAGAAGAAGAAATCCGGCGGCACCATCATCGATCAGCTCAAGCGCCTCGGCGCGTCCTGCGACTGGTCGCGCAACGCCTTCACCATGTCCGGCGCCCCCGGCGCGCCGGAGGGCGAAGAGGGCAACTTCCACGATGCCGTCATCAAGGTCTTCGTGGAGATGTATAACAAGGGCCTGATCTATCGCGGCAAGCGCCTCGTCAACTGGGACCCGCATTTCGAGACCGCGATCTCCGACCTCGAGGTCGAGCAGGTCGAGGTTCAGGGCCACATGTGGCACTTCAAGTACCCGCTCGCGGGCGGCGAGACCTATGAGTATGTCGAGAAGGACGAGGACGGCAACGTCACCCTCCGTGAAACCCGCGACTACATCTCCATCGCCACCACCCGGCCCGAGACGATGCTCGGCGACGGCGCGGTCGCGGTTCACCCGTCGGATGAACGCTACGCGCCCATCGTCGGCAAGCTCTGTGAAATCCCGGTGGGTCCGAAGGAACACCGCCGCCTGATCCCGATCATCACCGACGAATACCCCGACCCGACCTTCGGCTCGGGCGCCGTGAAGATCACCGGCGCGCATGACTTCAACGACTACGGCGTCGCCAAGCGGGGCGACATCCCCTGCTACCGCCTGATGGACACCAAGGCCCACATGCGCGACGACGGCGCGCCCTATGCCGAGGCCGCCGACATCGCGATGGAGGTCGCCAAAGGCGAACGCACACTGACCGAGGCCGAGACCGACGCCCTGAACCTCGTCCCCGACGATCTCCGCGGCCTCGACCGCTACGAGGCGCGCAAGCGCGTGATCGACCAGATCACGGCGGAAGGTCTGGCCGTCACCGTCCTGCAAAAGAGCATCGACGAGGAAACCGGCGCCGAACACCTCGAACGCATACCCTTGGTCGAGCAGAACAAGATGATGCAGCCGCATGGCGACCGCTCCAAGGTGGTCATCGAGCCGATGCTGACCGACCAATGGTTCGTGGATACCGCCAAGATCGTGGAACCCGCGCTGAAAGCCGTCCGCGACGGCATGGCGGCGCAGGAAGCCGGGACCTTCGACGAAAACGCCGGCTACACCCGCATCCTGCCCGAACGCGACGCCAAGACCTATTTCCACTGGCTGGAAAACATCGAGCC
>CBDUOT010000020.1:0-38021 GCA_965368915.1 uncultured Rhodobacterales bacterium
GTTAAGTGGTGCCCAGAGCCGGAATCGAACCAGCGACACGCGGATTTTCAATCCGCTGCTCTACCAACTGAGCTATCTGGGCACCGGGGGCGTTTCCGCCCGGCCCGGCGTTATTAGGCGAGGTGAACCAGCCTGTCCAGAGGGTTTTCGCGATTGCGGTCGCTCTGGGCAATCAGTTCGGACGAAGCCGAGGATCGTCGGCGTCGGCCTCGTCAGGCGTGTCCTCTTCCTCGGCAGGAATGGCGTAGGCGCCGGTCAGCCAGCGGCCAAGGTCGACATCGGCGCAGCGCTTCGAACAGAAGGGGCGGTATTCAGGATCAGTCGGTTTCTGGCAAATCGGACAGCTCATGGGTCATTTTTCTTCAAGCACGCCGCCAAAGGCAAGCGGTCGCGCTTCCTCTGCAGCTCGAAATTGCCCAAAGGCGTCCAACCGGCCAGGCTCGTTTCGGCGGCTTCGCCTCGGAAGGCCGCCTTCAACTGCTGGTCAAGCGCAACCCGGTCGCGTTTGGACATCGGCGCAAAGTCGACCGTGACCTGACCGCCAAGACCGCGGAGCCTCAGTTGCCGGGGAAGGTCTCGGGCGGCAGCGATGTTCGCCTTGAGACTCGCGGCGGGCGAGGTATCGGAACCGGTATTCACGTCAACCGCAATCAGCGCACGGGTGGGTTCGATCATCATGTGCCCGCCGCCCGGCAACCGCGCCTCCGAAGCAAAGAGCGCGTCGATCATCTCGTCCACCCCGTGGCGGTCAAAGGCATCCGCTCCTTCGGCAACCTCGTCGGGAATGGGATCGGACCATTCGCGCCATGCCTCCTCGTGCGGCGACGGCGCATCGACAAGGAGTTCCGGCTCGCCGGATGTGTCGGCGATCACGGCTTCTGCGAGGCTGCGCATTTGGGCGATATCGGCTGCGACGTCGTCGTCCTCGGCCAACGCCGCCGCGGAACGGACGATAAGCCCGTGTTCAGAGCCGGCCATACCAGCCGTGGCAATCCCTTCGAGCCGCTTGCGCTCGTCACCATCCTTGATTCGGCGCGATATGTTCAACCCCGGCGCCGAAGGCGTCACGATGCAAAGGCGGCTTTTGAACAGCACCCGAGTTGTGACAGGTATTGCCTTGCCCGGCTCGGGGTAACCCGTCACCTGAACGAGGACCGGCTGCCCAGGGGCGAGCCCCTTGGTTTCGCGCACGAAGCCCTTGGCGCCCGGCAGTTTGAGAAAGACACCGCCCTGCCCCTTCATCTGCCGGTCGGTAACGCCGCGCAGGATCGCTCCCGGCGAAAAGGCGGCCGTGTCGCCGGCATCGACGAACAGGTCCTCGAGCTGGCCATCCACGATCAGCGCTGCCGCTTCGCGGCCTTTGTATTCGCCCAGAACAACGACGCGGCCTTTCATGCGTCCACTCCGTGAATATCTATGCCCGCCGCCTCGAGAAGATGGGCGGTTTCCGCGACCGGCAGTCCGACGACGCCGGTGAATGATCCTTGAAGCCACGGAATGAAGGCGCCAAAGCGGCCCTGAATGCCGTAAGCACCGGCCTTGCCCTCCCACTCACCGGAGGCGAGATAGGCATTCAACTCATGGTCGGAAAGCGGCTTCACCTTGACGACGGTTTCGACTGTCCGTTCCCAGACATTGTCGCCACGCCGCACAGCCACGGCGGTGATGACCCGGTGACGGCGGCCCGAAAGCTTCAGCAGGAACTCGGCCGCCTCGCCTGAACTCTCAGGTTTGCCGAGAATGCGTCGGCCGAGCGCGACGGTCGTGTCGGCGCACAGCACGACTTCATCCGTCCCGCAAGGAACGGTCTGCGCCTTTTCACGCGCCATGCGGGCGCAGTACGCGCGCGGCAACTCGCCTTTCAGGGGCGTTTCGTCAATGTCTGGGGCACGGATATCGTCCGGTGTCAGCCCAAGTTGCGCCAGAAGCTCTTTCCGGCGCGGGCTTGCCGATCCGAGTACAAGGCGCGGACGCACCTTACTTGAAGCGGTAATTGATCCGCCCCTTGGTCAGATCATAGGGCGTCATCGTCACTTGCACCTTGTCGCCCGCAAGAACCCGGATGCGGTTCTTCCGCATCTTTCCTGCCATCGTCGCGATGATCTCATGGCCGTTTTCCAGCTCGACCCTGAACGTCGCATTTGGCAGGAGTTCCTTCACGACGCCCGGAAATTCGAGACCTTCTTCCTTGGCCATGGTCACTCCATATTTGACACGCCCGGTTTCCTCCGGGCGCGGGTTAAATGCGCCCGATAGGCCGGGAATTCAAGCGTTATCTCAGCTTCGGCCCTTCAGGTTCACCTTGGAAAGCTGCGGAATCTGCTCTGGCCAGTGTTTCAGGTTCAGTACGCCGCCATCCCTGCGAACCTCGGCGATCGCATCTCGCGATACCTCGGCATAGACCCAGCCGGGCTGGCCCAGCTTGCCTTCGGCGAAAATACCGTTCGCCGGAAACCCCCGGTCGGGCGGGCCGTAGATGGACGCGGCGCCGGTATTTTCCTCCATGCCGAAGCACCACGCCGCGTCGCCCACGACAGGCGCATGGATCGCGACCAGTTGGCCTTCAAGCGCGCGGGCCATGGCGCCGACGCGCACGCGGGTGAACCCGGCGAGCGCCTCGGTCGCGGACGGAACGAGAAGGATTTCCACCCCCGCATCTGCAAGGGCGTGCCCTAGCAGGGGGAACTCGCTGTCGTAGCAAATAAGGATGCCGATCCGACCGAGCGCGGTGTCGAATACCTGAAGCCCCTGTCCGGCAACGACATTCCAGTCCTCGCGCTCAAACCTCGTCATCATCGCCTTATCCTGATGACCGATCAGCCCATCCGGACCGAAAAAGCTGGCCCGGTTCACCGGCCTGTCCCCGGCATGCGGCAGATCGTAGACAGGACCCGACCCCGCAAGGATGTGAACACCGTAGAGCCGCGCCAGCCGCGCGAGCATGGCGTCGGAGCCGGGCTTGTGCCTGTCGACCTCGCGCAAGGCGCCTTCGATGTCGGCCGCGACCTCGCGACCGCCGAGCGAGGCCAGTTCCATCGCGCCGTACTCTGGAAAGACCAGAAGCTCCGCCCCGTCCTGCGCCGCCTTCGAGACCCACGCATCGAGCTTTTTCTCATAGTCCGACCAGTCGTTGAACCAGTCGAGCGGATAGGCGGCGGCGGCGACTTTCATGGTTTGATCCTGCTTGGAGTTCTGCGCGAAACAGGCGCGCTCGTATCATGCAATCACGCTCGCGGGTTTCAACCCGTCTTGCGCGTCGCCACGCTAAAGCGCCCTTATCCAGAATTGCATCGGCTTGGCGGTCTCCGCCCCCTCGCCGATGTCTTTCCAGGAATACTCCGCCACCGCACCTTCCAGTGGCGCATAGCCGCGCTTTCGCCAGAAACCGTCGAGCGGCCGGTAGTCCGCCGGATGAAGCGGGTGATCGTCAGGCCGCACCACGCGGCAAAAGGCGGAATAACTGCGGCCCAGCGCCCGCGCATGCGCCTCGCGCGCGTCGAAAAAGGCGTGACCCAGACCCTGACCGCGGTAGTCCGACAAAAGCACCGACTCGGCACAATAGAAAATATCCGTCAGCGAAATCCCCGTCGGCGCGAAAGCCGCACCGAACTCGTCGCCGTGTTCTTCCATCGGTGTTCCGGTCGACGCCCCGACAAGGCGATCGCCGTCGAAAGCCCCGACCACGATCGCATTCGGGCTTTCGCGATAGGTCGCGATGTAACGCCGCTCATAGTCCAGATCGCCGTCGTACAAGTATGGCCAGTCCCGGAACACGGCGATTCTCAGCCGCGCGACATCGTCAAGCGCATCCTCCAGCGCCGGACCGGTCAGGCTGAGAACCTTCACCGTCATGCAGATACCTGCCGTATCCAGTCCTGAAGGTTGTAGTAGGTCGTCACACGGGTGATCTTCCCATCCTTCAGCGTAAAGAACCCGCCGGCTGGAAGCACATATTTCTGCCCATGAGCCTCGGGCAGGCCGGGATCGGTTTTCAGGTAAGTTCCGTTCACCGTGAACTCCGCCGCGCCGCGCGTCCCGTCCTCGTTGGAAAAGACAACCATGTCGGTCAACTCTTCCTTGTAGGTCTCACTCATGTGGCGGCAGAAATCGGCGAACGCCTCCTTGCCAAGCCGCGTGGCGCCTTCATTCACGTGATGCTGAAATTCGTCGTGAAGGGTCGCCAGCATGGCATCGACGTCGCCCCGGTTGAAGGCGTCATAGTAGGCTTCGATCGTCGCGCGAGTCATCGGCATCTCCTTATGCTGCGGCGGGCGAACGATAGGCGGCGATTCAGACGATGCCCATTCTCATTGCGTCGGTTTTCAGCCGCTTTGCGCCGCTTGGGCTGAGGCCTGAACCTATGCGTCCTCGGCCGGTGGCCCGAACCGAGCGATGACCCGCGCCTTGATCTGGTCGCGTGCCTGACGATAGGCGACAAGCTTCGCCTCGCGCGTCTCGCCAATTCCCGTGGGGTCCATGATCGGCCAGTATTCGACGTCCAAGTGGAAAAACCGCGTGAATTCTAGCGCTTGACGCTGGCTCGCCGGCGACAGCGCGACGACAAGATCGAAGCCTGACAGGTCGTCACCCCATTGCTGCATCTCTTCGAAGCTCCGCGACCGGTGGCGCGACAGTTCGACGCCGATCTCCTGGCAGACGGCAATCGCGAAGCCGTCTATCTCCAGGTCGTTGTGCACACCCGCCGATTGCACATAGCAGGCGTGACCGTAGAACTTCTTCATGATGCCTTCCGCCATAGGCGAACGGATAGCGTTGTGATCGCAGCAGAAGAGAACCGACTGGGGCAGCGGTTTCGCCACGGTCACCCTCCGAAATGCAGAACGCAGATAAGGGTGAAAAGCCTGCGCGCCGTGTCGATGTCCAAGTCGGCCTTTCCTTCAAGACGCTCTTGCAGAACCCGCGCGCCTTCGTTGTGAATGCCGCGACGCGCCATGTCGATCGCTTCGATCTGGCTGGGCGGCAGGCGTTTGACCGCGTCGAAATAGTTTTCGCAGATCTGGAAATAATCTTTCACCACCTGCCGGAACGGCCCCAGCGACAGATGGATCTCCGAGACTTTCTGCGTGTCCTCCGTCGCGATGTCGAACACGAGCCTTTTTTCGCGGATGGAAAGACCCAACCGGTAGGGTCCATCGGGCAGCGCCGCACCGTCCTTGGGTGGAAGCGAGAACGAGTTGTCCTCCAGCAGGTCGAAAATCGCGACCTTGCGCTCCTGCTCAACCTCCGGCGTGGACGCGGGAAGAGCGGAATCGTCGATCTCGATATGGCTGATACGGCTCATTGGACGGACCTCGTTACTCATCGCTTCGTAATAAGCCTGATCGGCCATGGCAACCGGCGTCCCTATCGACGGAGCGTCAGCGATTTAACTGATCGAGCCGCGCCCTGACCGATAGGCCGTGCGCCTCGAGGCTTTCCGACTTGGCCAGCCGTTCGGCGGACGGACCGATTGCGCCAAGCGCCTCGGGCGTCATTTTCGCGATCGTCGTGCGCTTGAGGAAATCGAGAACCGACAGACCGCTCGAAAACCGTGCCGATCGCGCAGTTGGCAGAACGTGATTGGGTCCGCCGACATAGTCGCCGATCGCTTCCGGCGTCCAGCGGCCAAGGAACAGCGCCCCGGCGTGGGTGATCTTCGCGGCCAAGGCGTCGGGATCGGCGACGCAAAGCTCCAGGTGCTCGGGCGCGACCCGGTTCGACAGCGCCGCCGCCTCGTCCAGATCGCGTGCGACGATAACGGCACCGAAATCCCGCCAGCTCGCCCCGGCGATTGCCCGGCGCTCCAGCGTCTCAAGCCGCGTCTCGACCGCTGCTGCAACTGCCCGCCCGAAGTCTGCATCGTCGGTCACGAGGATCGACTGCGCGCTTTCGTCATGTTCAGCCTGGCTCAGCAGATCGAGCGCAATCCAATCGGGATCGTTGTCCTTGTCCGCGATGACGAGGATCTCTGACGGCCCGGCGATCATGTCGATGCCCACCCGCCCGAACACGCGCCGCTTTGCCGCGGCGACATAGGCGTTCCCCGGCCCCGTGATCTTGTCCACGGCGCTGATCGTTTCGGTTCCGTAGGCAAGCGCCGCGATCGCCTGAGCGCCACCGATCCGATAGACCGTGTCCACGCCCGAAATCCGCGCCGCCAGCAGGACGAGCGGATTGACGGCCCCCTCAGGTGTCGGACATGTGACGACCAGCCGCTCGACGCCGGCGACCTTGGCCGGAATCGCGTTCATCAGGACCGAAGAGGGATATGAGGCAAGCCCGCCGGGCACGTAGAGCCCCGCTGCCGAAACAGGCCCCCAGCGCCATCCGAGTTCTGCTCCACTCGCATCCGTCCAGCGCGCATCTTCCGGCACCTGGCGTTCGTGGTAGGCCCTGATCCGCTCCGCCGCCAGTTCCAGCGCCTCGCGCTCCGCCGCCGGAACCTTCGCACATTCCGACGCGATCTCTGCCTCGGAAAACGCCAGTGTCTCGGGCGTCAGGTCCAGCCGATCGAACTTGGAAGTCAGTTCAATAACAGCCTCGTCGCCCCGCGCCCTCACATCCGCGATGATCGCGGCGACCGCCTCGTCCACATCCGGCGCGTCCTCACGCTTGGCAGAGAGCAGGGCCGCAAAAGCGGCTTCGAATCCTTGATCGGCGGAGGAAAGAAAGACTGGCATCGCTGAACTCCCGGTATCGCGCCCCCAATACAGAGGCCGGACGCCTGCCTCAAGCACTCCCGGGCACAGAGCGGAACCGCTGCCGCTCAATGCGCGCGATCATCCGGCGGCGGTCGTCAATCGAGAGCGCGCCACATGCTGATCTCGCAGGCACCTCGGGACGGGCTGGGACGGTCCGGATCGGACACCGCGGCAAACCCGGCGCGGCGATAGGTCGCCTGGGCGGCGGCGTTGGATGCGCCGACTTCCAGCCATATCTCCCGCATCCCAGCGGCCCTTGCATCGCCCATCGCCTCGGAAATGAGAAGCTGGGCTATTCCTCCACCGCGCGCGCGGACGCTGACAAAGACTGCCTCGATCCAGGCGCGGTCAGGACAGTCACGGTCCCGCCTCCAGGTGACACAACCTACGGGCGCGTCGCCTGCATAGGCGAGAAATGTGGGATTCGCTTCTAGCTGCGCAGTGAAATCGGCCAAAGGACGGTTGCGCCAATCGGTGAGTTTGGCGGAGAACGCCTCCGGCGCTGTTCCAAGCGCTTCGAGCCGGATCGCCCGCCACGCCTCGGCCGCATCGGCCCCAGCCTTTTGAACCTCGACGCCCGTCACGCCACGATCCATCCACCCACCCTTCGCATCAATCCGGGTGATGCGGCGCCTTGTGCGACGGCGCGACGTAAGGCCGCGTCACGTCCTTGAGCGTAATATCGAGGCACTCGACCTCCAACGCGATCCCGCCATCTCCGGCGAGAACGATCTCGACGCGCCCCGTGGGCGCCTCTCCGGGCGTCCAGTTGACCGCGAGCATCGAAAGGATCGCGTCCTTGTCGCGCTTGTCGATCCCCTGCGAGGCGACCTTCAGAACACCGTCGAGCACCAGAAGCGACCGCACACGCTCGAAGGATCGTCCGCGTTTCTCGGCCGCATCGCGATCTTCCCAGCGAAATCGGTTGATGAGAAAGGCGAACCGCCGCGCCTTCGGCTGCCAGCTCATGTCGGACGCAGTCAGCACCGCATCCTGAACCAGCGCCGAGATCACCGGCACGTCCTCGGCCGTCTCGGCCTTCAGAAAGACCGGCCGCTCACTCGCATCCTCGAACCGCGCATCATCGACCATCATTCGACCTTCACGCGTTCGATCTTCGCCCCGCAAGCGCCAAGCTTCTCTTCGACGCGCTCATAGCCCCGATCCAGGTGGTAGACACGGTTGACCAAGGTTTCGCCTTCCGCAGCAAGTCCGGCGAGGATCAGAGAAACCGAGGCGCGAAGGTCCGTCGCCATCACCTGCGCGCCCTTCAGCCTCTCGACCCCGGTCACGGTCGCATGGCCGCCGTGCACTTCGATATCGGCCCCCATCCGCATCAGTTCGGGCGCGTGCATGAAGCGGTTCTCGAAGATCGTCTCCTCAAGGATGCTGGTCCCGTTCGCGGTCGCCAGAAGCGCCATCATCTGCGCCTGAAGATCGGTTGGGAAGCCCGGAAAGATCTCTGTCTTCACGTCGACCGCGACCGCCCGCCCGTTCGAGCGTGAGACCTTCACACCACCGTTCGTGGGTTCCACGACGATCCCGGCCTCGTGAAGCTTCTCGCAGAAGGCCGGCAGCAGGTCCATGCTGCCACCCAACAGCTCGACCTCTCCGCCTGCGATGGCAGGGGCGATCATGTAGGTGCCAAGCTCGATCCGGTCGGCGACCACCTGATGCGTCGCACCGTGCAGGCGATCAACGCCCTCGATCGTGATCGTGTCCGTGCCCTCTCCCTCGAGCCGGGCACCCATGGCGCGCAGGCACTTCACCAGATCGACGATCTCGGGTTCGCGCGCAGCGTTCTTCAGAACCGTCGTGCCGCGGGCGAGGGTCGCCGCCATGACCACGTTTTCCGTCGCACCCACCGAGGCGAAGCGCTGATCGATCACAGCGCCTTTCAGACCGCGCGGCGCGACCGCATGCAGGTAGCCGTCTTTCAGTTCGATTTCGGCGCCAAGCGCCTCGAGCCCTGCAATGTGAATGTCCATCGGCCGGGCCCCGATTGCGCAGCCACCGGGCAGCGAGACAACCGCATGCCCTTCGCGCGCAAGCAGCGGCCCCAGAACGAGGTTCGAAGCGCGCATCTTCCGCACGATGTCATAGTCCGCGGTGATGTTGTTGAGATCGTGGCTCGACAACGCAAGCACCTGGCCACCCTGCATCGCGGCGACCTCGGCGCCGAGCGATTGCAGAAGCAGCGTCATCGTCTTGATATCCGAAAGCCGCGGCGCATTGGTCAGCGTCAGCGGCTCATCGCTGAGAAGCGTCGCCGGCATCAGCGCAAGACAGGCATTCTTGGCGCCCGCGATGGGAATCTGGCCCTTCAGCTCAGTCCCGCCCGTCACAATGATCGAATCCATTCCTGCCTCAGCTTTCCGTGTCGTCCCCGGTGGTCTTTTCGGCACGTGCCCGCGCCTGCGCTTTCCGGCGCGCGAGATTGGCCTTCAACGCCGCCTTCAGGCGCGCCTCGCGCGTCTCTTCAGTCGTCCCGGCACGTTTTTTCGGGGCTTTTCTGTCCATGGCGCTCTCTCTACAGCGGAAGGGAAGGAGCGTCCAGATTGCCCTTGCGCGGCGCGGAAATTGCGTCTAACACCCGCCGCGTGAAAACGGCTGCCGTAGCTCAGGGGTAGAGCACTCCCTTGGTAAGGGAGAGGCCGAGAGTTCAAATCTCTCCGGCAGCACCACTTTCCAACCAACATGAAACGTCGCGTCCGGGCCACTTTCCCCGATGTGCCTCCGTGCCTATAGTGCGCGCCACACGGCGCGGGGCAAAACCTGCGCGCAAGATCGGGCAGTCCGACACCATGGCGCAGGAACAACCGAACGTCTTCTGCATCGCCCAGACGGGCCGCTTGGGATTTGAAGCGGTACTGTTCCTGGCTTCCTTCCGCGCGGCCAATCCCGACTTCAAAGGCCGCCTCTTTGTGGGCGAACCCCAGCCCGGCCCGCGCTGGTCGGGCGACACTCGCCTCGCACCCGATATCCGTGCCCTGATCGAAGGATTCGGGGCCGAAATCCTGCCGTTCGAGAACCAGCATTTCGGGCAAAGCTATCCGTACGGAAACAAGATCGAGGCGCTTGCGGCCCTGCCCTCGGGCGAACCGTTCGTGTTCTTCGACACCGACACGCTATTCACCGCGCCGCTCTCCCGGGTCGCGTTCGACTTCGATCGCCCCTCCGCCTCTATGCGGCGCGAAGGGACGTGGCCCGAGATCGAACTTTACGGGCCCGGTTACACCCAGATCTGGAAGTCGCTCTACGCCAAATTCGGGCTTGAGTTCGAAAGCACACTCGATCTCTCTCAGCCCGATGAATACTGGCAGCGCTATCTTTACTTCAATGCAGGGTGGTTCTTCTACCGCTGCCCGCAGGAGTTCGGGCAACGCTTTCTCGAATACGCGCTTGCCATCCGCGACGACGCTCCTGAGGAGCTTGCCTGCCAAAGTCTTGATCCCTGGCTCGATCAGATCGCGTTGCCGCTCGTCATCCATTCCTTTGGCGGCGGCCGTCCGGGGCCCGGTCTCGAAGGACTCGATGGCGACGTCAGCTGCCATTACCGCTTGCTGCCGCTTCTCTACGCGCGCGAGAGCGACGACGTCGTGACGACACTTGAAGAAGTCGTCGCGCCAAATCCGATCAAGAAAGTGCTCAAGCAGTACGAACCCATGAAAAAGCTCGTCTACCAGAAGAAGGGCCACAGAATTCGCGAGCTTTTCGATCGGGACGATCTTCCGCGCCGCGAACAGGCCATGCGGAACGCGATCAAGCGCGCGGGGCTGTGGATGCGGTGATCGGCGTTGGGCCAGACGACGCACGACACTTGATTTCCCTTCGCATCGTACGACCTACTGTGAGAATTGAGACATCGGGAAAAGACAGCATGCGTGTCACCTTTTTCGCGTCCGCCCTGATTGCTTTGGCGCTATGCCTGCCCGCTGCCGCCCAAACGGCAGTGCCGCGCTCGGAGACCGAGATCCAGCTCAGCTTCGCGCCCGTGGTGCAGCGCGCCGCCCCCGCCGTCGTCAACATCTATGCAAGCCGGATCGTCGCCCAGCGCCTCAGCCCCTTCGCGGATGACCCTTTCTTTTCGCAGTTCTTCGATTTCGGGCAGGCGGTTCCGCGCGTCCAGAACTCTCTCGGGTCCGGCGTGATCCTCAGCGCGGACGGTATTGTCGTGTCGAACTTTCACGTGGTCGGTGGGGCTGATGACATCCGCGTCGTCCTTGCCGACAAGCGCGAATTCGCGGGTCGCGTGATCCTGTCCGACGCCGATGCCGACCTTGCCGTGATCCGGCTCGACGGTGCTGCGGACCTTCCCGCACTCGATCTGGCGGATTCCGACCGGGCCGAAGTCGGGGACCTCGTTCTTGCCATAGGCAATCCGTTCGGAGTCGGCCAAACGGTGACCTCGGGCATCGTGTCAGGCCTGGCGCGGGCCGGTGCGACGGCACGCGGCGCGGGATATTTCGTGCAGACGGACGCGGCGATCAATCCGGGCAACTCCGGCGGCGCCCTTGTCGATGTGGACGGCCGGCTTCTCGGTATCAATACGTCGATTCTGACCCGGTCCGGCGGATCGAACGGCATCGGCTTCGCCATCCCCTCCAATCTCGTCGCGCAATACGTCGCGCAGGCTGAGGCAGGGCGGACCGAGTTCGCCCGGCCGTGGTCGGGTATCGACGTTCAGCCCGTCGACCAAAGCCTCGCCGAAGCGATGGGCCTGCCGGGACCGGGCGGTGTCGCGATCCGTCAGGCCCATGCCGAAAGCCCGTTTGCGAAAGCCGGATTGTCCCCGGGCGACGTCATCACCGCAATCGACGGGCACCCGGTCGATGGCGCTCAGGCGCTCGACTATCGGCTTGCGGTGCGCGGGCCGGACGCCACGGCGCGCGTCAGCTACTGGCGGGACGGCGTGACCGCCGAAGCCGATGTCGCGCTGATTTCGGCACGGGGCACCGAAGGTACCAAACCGCTTCGTATCGCGGCGAACAATATCCTCGACGGACTCGCCGTCGCGGCGCTCGACCCCGCGCTTATCGACAGGCTGGGCTTGCCGCTTTCGTCCGAGGGCGTTGTCGTGACAGAGGTGTCCGGCCGTGCGCGGCGAACCGGGCTCAGGCCCGGCGACGTACTGCTCGCGGTCAACGGTCAGGCTCTTTCGGCGCCGAGCGATCTGGCCGACGTAGCGGCCCGGCCCGGCAGGTCGTGGGTCATGGAATTCATCCGCGACGGGCGCCGCGGAGTGATCCGGCTCTCGGGCGGCTGAGCGCCGCCTGCGATGTTCAAAGCCGCAGCGGATACAGTTCCGCCTCGAAGCTCGCCCAACCCTTCGGCAAGCATCAAAGCGTCGGGCGGGACGACTAGCCCCAAGAGGCTGCACAGCCCTGTTGTCCGCGATCCTGCCTTGTCATAACGTCGCCCCGAACAATTCAACGGGAGACGAACATGGCCAGGACACACGGTTTCGATACGCTGCAAGTTCATGCGGGCGCCCGCCCCGACCCCGCGACCGGTGCGCGCCAGACACCGATCTACCAGACAACCGCCTTCGTCTTCCGCGACGCCGACCATGCGGCCGCGCTCTTCAACCTGCAAGAAGTCGGCTACATCTATTCGCGGCTAACCAACCCCACCGTCGCAGCTCTGGCCGAACGTATCGCGACGCTCGAAGGCGGTCAGGGGGCGGTCTGCTGCTCGTCCGGCCACGCAGCGCAAATCATGGCGCTCTTCCCGCTGATGGGACCGGGCCGCAACATCGTCGTGTCAACGCGTCTTTACGGTGGCACGGTCACGCAGTTCACCCATACGATCAAGCGCTTCGGCTGGTCAGCGAAGTTCGTGGACTTCGACGACCTTGCCGCGATTGAAGCCGCCATCGACGACGACACGCGCGCCGTCTTCTGCGAATCCATCGCCAATCCGGGCGGCTATGTCACCGATCTTCCGGCCGTCGCGAAGGTCGCCGACAAGGCCGGGCTTCCGCTGATCGTCGACAACACGTCGGCGACGCCGTATCTCTGCCGTCCGATCGAGATGGGGGCGACGCTGGTCGTTCATTCGACTACGAAATACCTGACCGGCAACGGAACCGTGACAGGCGGCGCCATCGTGGATTCGGGCAAGTTCGACTGGTCGGCCTCGGACAAGTTCCCGTCGCTCTCCGAACCCGAACCCGCATATCATGGCCTGAAGTTCCACGAGACCTTCGGCCCTCTCGCCTACACGTTCCACTCGATCGCCATCGGCCTTCGCGATCTTGGCATGACGATGAACCCGCAAGGCGCGCACTACACGCTGCTCGGCATCGAAACCCTGTCCTTGCGGATGGAGCGTCATGTCGCCAACGCGAAGAAGGTGGCGGAATGGCTCGAAAAGGACCCGCGCGTGGATTACGTGACCTATGCGGGTCTGCCGTCGTCTCCGTATCATGACCGTGCGCAAAAGCTTTATCCTAAGGGCGCGGGCGCACTTTTCACCTTCGCCGTGAAGGGCGGATACGACGCCTGCGTAAAGCTCGTGGATTCGCTTGAGCTTTTCTCGCACGTCGCGAACCTCGGCGACACGCGTTCGCTGATCATCCACTCGGCTTCGACGACGCACCGCCAGCTTACGCCCGAACAGCAAGAAGCGGCAGGCGCCGCGCCTAATGTCGTCCGACTGTCAATCGGGATCGAGGACGCCGACGACATCATCGCAGATCTCGACCAAGGGCTTTCCAAGGCCACGGCCTGACCGGTTCGGGTGCCCCTCGAAGGGGCGCCCGACATGCTTATTCGGCGATGGAATAGACGATCGTCACGTCGGCGCGGATCGACAGTTCGCCACCCGCGACCGGCACCCCTCCGTCGCGCGCGAAACTGGCCTCCGCCGCCATCATCTTCGGCTGCGGCATCATCGCACCGCCTTCGTGTATCGACAGGATCGGGCCAAGCGCCACGCCCGCGGCCTCGGCGAAAAGCGCGGCCTTGCGCGCAGCTTCCGCGACGGCCCCGCGCCGCGCTTCGTCCATCGCTGCCTGATCATCCTGAAGCCCGAAACCCAGCCCGTTGAGCGTATTCGCGCCGCCCGACACCACACGGTCGAGAACCCCGCCCAGCGTATCGAGCGCGCGCACCCTGACCGTCACCATGTTCGACGCCGTATACCCGGTGATCTCGGGCGGCTGATCGCCCGAACTGCGGTAGTTGTAGCGCGGACCAAGCGACAGGCCCGAAGTCTGGATATCGCGCGCCTCGATCCCCGCGCCCGACAACTGTTCCAGAATGGCGGCGACGGCGTTGGAGTTCTCGGCCATCGCGGCGCTGGCCGTTTCGGCCTCTGTCGTGACGCCCAGCGAAACCGTCGCCATATCGGGCGCAGCCTCGACCCGGCCTTCACCGGTCACGGTAATCGTCGCCGGTGGCTCTTGTGCCGCACCGATGCCCGGCAAAGCAAGAAACAGCGCCGCTGCGGCGGCAAGACTGACGAAGCGCATGGAATCCTCCTGTTGATTTCGCGATCTTCGATTCTCTGACGCACGCCGCAAGCCAATCCTTGGTTCAGCGCCTTTCCATGGGCGGAAATCTGCTTTAGGAGTGTGCCACCGATCAAGTCGGCTTTGGTGGGAGCCGCGAAGATGCTAACTGCGCCCGAATGAAACCAGGTTTCGCCCTAGATCTCGCAAATGAAGGCCTTCGTTTGCTCGCCCGCCGGACCACTGGCTGGGTGGCACTGGGGCATGTCGACTTCGACGATCCGGAAGTCGAGAAAAAGCTGGCAGCATTGCGCGGGAAGGCCGAAACACTGGCGCCCGGCCGGGTCACGACGAAGCTGATCCTGCCCGCCTCGCAAATTCTCTACACCGAGATCGACGCACCGGGCCCGGACCGCGCGGCGCGGCGTGCGCAAATCGCGGCGGCGCTGGAGGGCAGAACGCCTTACCCGGTCAAGGATCTCGTCTTCGACTGGTCGCGCATCGGACCAGAGGTCCACGCAGCCGTCATCGCCCGAGTAACACTGGAAGAGGCCGAGGCGTTCGCCGAAACCCACGGCTTCAACCCCGTCGCCTTCGTCGCCCGTCCCGAACCCGGCCAATTTGCCGGGGAACCATTCTTCGGCGAGACCTCTGCCGCATCCACTTACCTGCCGACAGGCGAAAGGCTGGACCGCGATCAGGACCCCGTTCGCGTGATCGACGCCGAGGAGGAGGAAGAGGCAGCATCCCTCGCCGAGGCTGCCGCCGAACCAGACGACGAGAGCATCGAAAAGCAAGCCAGCCCCGTCGAGGTAGCTGAGCCAGCCGAAGCCACCGAAGAGAATGCTGCGCCCCCCGAGGAGACCTCCGGCTCAGACGAACCCGCTCCAGCGCCCTCCCCTGATGAAGAGGCACAACTCGAAACCTCCGAACCGGCATCCGAGCCTGAAGCGGCTGAAGCAGCTGAAGACCAGCCCGCGGACGAAACGGAAACCGCCCCCGCTGAAGACGAGGCAAAGCCGGAACCCGCCGCCGAACCAAACATCACCGCCGCCCTGCCGCCTGACGATGGCAAGGCATCGGACCAGTCTGGTGACAAAACACCCGAGCGGGCACCGACGCAGAAGGACGACACGATCGCTGTCCTGCCTGCGGCTCTGGCGGCAACGCTCGCCCCCGAGGCGGAGCCCGCAACCACCGACGCCCCCTTCATAGCGATCGAGGATCTTGACGATCTCGATGACGCGCCCATCCCCGAACAGGCCGCAAACGTCGCCTTCGCGACACGTCGGCCCGACAGCAGCCTCGACGATGCCAAACCGGCGGTGACGGGCCCCGCCTCCCGCCTTACGCTCGCATTGGCCCATGCGTCCCCGGACCCTGCCGACCACTCCGAAGCGGAGCTCTCTTCGCTAGATGTCGCTCCCGCTGATCAGGGCGTGACGGCGGCGATCGTGCCGGTGCCTCAGCGCTCGCCTGACAACCAACCCGATGATTTGGCCGCCCCGAAATCGAAAAAGGTGGCGCCAGTCAGTGCGAAGGCACCCCTGACAGAATCGAAACACGGCACCCAGGCGCAGCGAAAGGCGCTCGACGTCAGCGAACCGGCCGCACCTACCGTCCAGGCCGTTGCCGCCGCCGATCCTATCTCTCCACGCCCCTCGGTGTTCAGCGCGACACGCGCATTTCCGGAAGAGCGGTCGAAGCTTAAACCCAGCACCATTCTTGGGTCGATCCTCGCGCTTCTGCTTTTGGCGGTCGCGTTGTGGTGGATGCTGTTCAAGGAACCGGTAGAGGATCAGACCGCAGACCTGGCCACGCCTGCAGAAACGGCAGGGATTCCTGCCGCAACGCCGGTGCCAGACACCGTCGAAGGCTCTGCCGCCGAAACGGCTGCGGCATCGCTTCCCACGGAGCCGTCTGAGAAGCCGCTAACGTCTGTCGAAGATAACCCCGTGGCCAGCGCCGACGACGCCGCCCCGCCTGCCGATGCTGTTGCGGAAGAGCCCGTTGTAGTCGCGCCTCCGGCCGAGACGATCTGGGACGACGCACCCGAAACCGCGACGAATGAACCCAGCGCAGACGCCCCGGGCGCCCCGCAGATCGCGCGCGCCGTTGCCGTCACTGAACGTCCCGGCGCGCTAACACGCCCGGAAGCGCCCATCGCGACCATCGATGCGGCACCCAAGCCGCAGCCTTTGCCACCCCCCTTCGGGACGACCTTCGAATTCCTGCCCGACGGCACGATCCGCCCCACCGAGGACGGCGTCGTGACACCGGACGGCTTTACGCTGATTGCGGGTCCGCCGCCGGTCGTCCCCGCGCCGCGCCCGGGTTCCGTTGCGCCTGCCGAGCCCGTGGCAGTGCCCGAGGCCGAAGTGGAGCCCGAGGCCAATGTGGCGCCCGACGCTCCGGACGCCGCGCCTGAAGAAGCCGCCCCGGCGGTCGAGGGCACCGCGCCCCTGCCCGAGCCCGTTAATCCCGCTCATGCAGCCAAGAAGCCACGTGTACGTCCGGCCGAGGTCGTCGCGCGGGCAGCCCAGATCGCGGCCGAAGCGGAAGCAGCGCGGCAAGCGGAACTTGAGGCTCAGCGCGCCCTTGAAGAGGCTATCGCCAGCGCCACGCCGCAGGCGGTCGCCTCGTCCCAGCGCCCGAAGGACAGACCGAGCGGCCTTGCCCGCCCCGTGGACACTGCCGTTGCGGCTGCCGTCGATGATGCCGTCGCGGCTGCCGTAGCCGAGGGCGTCGCTGCCGCCGCGGCGAGTGCCGCTCAGCCAGCGCCCGCGCCGAAACCCGCAGCCGCCCCCAAGCCTGAGCCCGTTCAGGAAGAAGAGGTCGATGAACCCGAACCTGTCGCGCCGACGCCGAACATCCCCACCACGGTCACCGTGGCACGCCAGGCCACGATCAAGAACGCCATCAACCTACGCGATGTCTCGTTGATCGGCGTCTACGGTTCATCGAAGAATCGACGCGCCCTGGTCCGTCTTCCAACGGGCCGGATGATCAAGGTTAAGGTCGGTGACCGGCTGGACGGCGGCAAGGTGGCCGCGATCGGAGACAGCGATCTGTCCTACGTGAAGCGCGGCAAGACCGTCGTGTTGAAGATCCTGAAGAACGGCTGACAGATTCGGAAAGGCGCGCGCCGCTTGTCCGCGGCACGCGCCCTCTCCTCCCTGTAAGATACCAGCCTATCCGGCCTTGAGAACGCCCCGTGCGATCTGGTCGGCTTCGATCGACTCGAAGAGCGCCTTGAAGTTTCCCTCGCCGAACCCGTCGTCGCCCTTCCGCTGGATGAATTCGAAGAAGATCGGCCCGATCACGGTCTTCGAGAAGATCTGAAGCAGAATCTTGGTTTCGCCGCCATCCACGACGCCTTCACCGTCTATCAGGATGCCGTGCTCTTTCAGCCGCTCGATGGGCTCGTCATGGCCCTTCACGCGCTCATGGCTCATCTCGTAATAGGCGTCGGGCGGGGCCGGCATGAACTTCAAGCCGCGCGTAGCGATGGCATCGACCGAGTCGTAGATGCTCTCCGTCCCGACCGCGATGTGCTGGATCCCCTCACCCTTGTAGCGCTTGAGGTACTCGACGATCTGCCCTTTTTCGCCCCGATCCTCGTTGATCGGGATGCGGATGCGCCCGCAGGGCGAAGTCAGCGCGCGGCTCAGAAGCCCGGTGAACTTTCCCTCGATATCGAAGAAGCGGATTTCCTTGAAGTTGAAGAGGTCGCCATAGAACTTGAACCAGACGTCCATGTTGCCCTTGTGGACGTTGTGGGTCAGGTGATCGAGATAGTAGAAGCCGACGCCTTTCGGCTTGGATTGCGTCAGCCAGTCGAACTCCGCGTTGTAGGGCGAGCTTTCGTAGTAATCGTCGATGAAATAGATCAACGACCCGCCGATGCCCTTGATCGCGGGCACCTCCATGGTCTTGTCGTCACCCTCGTAAGGCTCCGCCCCCTTGGCGACCGCATGGTCGAAGGCGTGCTGGGCGTCCACGACCCGCCATGCCATCGAGGGGGCGCAGGGCCCGTGCTCCTCAACGAAGCGGGCGGCATAGCTGCCGGGCTCTGCGTTCAGGACGTAGGTGATGTCGCCTTGCTGCCAAAGCTCGATCTCTTTCGTTTTGTGCTTGGCGGTCTTCTCGTAGCCCATGCGCGCGAAAAGCTCGCGCAGCGTGTCCGGTTCGGGATGCGCGAACTCGACGAATTCGAACCCGTCGGTGCCTGCGGGGTTTTCTGGCGTGATGGTGGATTTCGGGGCGGAATGGGGAAATGGACCCATCGGGAAGACCTCCTGTGCGCGTTGACGCCATCTTACCGCACATATCACGCGAATATTGCGCGTTTGTCGTAGAATAGTGATGTGCATATGCGCAGAATGCGCGCTATAAATGGAAGCCATGCAATTTTCCCGCATATCACTCGACGAAACCGACTCACGGCTGCTCGCCGCCCTTCAGCGGAATGCTCACCTGACGTCACAGGAACTGGGGGACGAGCTGAACCTGTCCCCCAGCCAGGCCGGGCGTCGACGGCAACGGCTTGAAGCCGAAGGGCTGATCCAGGGCTATTCGGCGCGGCTCGACCCTGTCCGCCTCGGGCTTTCCGTCCAGGCATTCATTCAGGTTCAGATGGCGCGCCACGGCGCTGAAACCACGCAGGCGTTCTCGCGGCTCGTGGAAAGCCAGCCAGAGATCACAAGCGCGTGGACGCTGACCGGCGAGGCAGACTATCTTCTAAGGGTCTATTGCCAAGACCTCGCGAACCTGAACAGGCTGATTCATCAGGTCTTGCTCGCCCATCCGGCCGTTGCCCGGGTGCAAAGCCAGATCGTTATGGACCAGTTCAAACCCGACGCCCCTTTGCCAACCTGATACGGTTTAATGGAAAGCTTTCTTTTTCAAGCCTCTCTCTACCTGGTCGCCGTGGTCCTCGCGGTGCCCATCGCCTCGCGACTTGGGCTCGGATCGGTCCTCGGCTATCTCGTCGCCGGCATCCTGATCGGTCCGGTCTTTGGCTTTGTCGGATCCGAAACGAAGGACCTGCAGCACTTCGCCGAATTCGGCGTTGTGATGATGCTATTCCTCATCGGTCTGGAGCTTGAGCCGCGCGCCCTTTGGAACATGCGCGAGAAACTGCTGGGACTTGGCGGGCTTCAGATCGTCGTTACGACGCTCGTGGTCACCCTTGGGGCGCTGGCGCTTGGCCAGGGCTGGCGCATCGCGCTGACGCTCGGGGTGATCCTGTCGCTTTCCTCGACCGCGATCGTCCTGCAAACGCTCAGCGAAAAGCGGCTGATGCAGACCGCGGGCGGGCGGAGCACGTTCTCGGTCCTGCTCATGCAGGACATTGCGGTTATCCCGATCCTCGCCCTTCTGCCGCTGCTGGCGCTACCGGGCGCCCGTGCGCTCGCCAAGGCCGAGGCGGCCGAGGGGCACACGGCGCTCAGCTTCCTGCAGGGATTGCCAGGCTGGGGCGTGACGCTCGTGACGCTTGGAGCCGTTGCGGCCATCGCGCTGGCGGGGCAATATCTCGTCCGCCCCCTCTATGCCTTCGTGCACCGTGCACGGCTGAGAGAGGTCAACACCGCGCTTGCACTCATGATCGTCGTCTGCATCGCGTCCCTTATGCTGATGGTCGGGCTTTCTCCCGCGCTTGGCACCTTCCTCGCCGGCGTCGTACTCGCCAACTCCGAGTTCCGGCATGAGCTGGAATCGGACATCGCGCCGTTTAAGGGACTGCTTCTCGGACTGTTCTTCATCACCGTCGGCGCCGGCATCGACATGGAGGTGCTGCTTAGCCAGCCCGTGACGATCATCGGGCTGACCTTTGCGCTGATGGCGGCGAAGGGTGCGGTGCTTTACGGGCTCGGCCGACTATTCAAACTCAAGGGCCGCGATGAGTGGCTGTTCACGCTGGGTCTCGCGCAGGCGGGCGAATTCGGCTTCGTGCTCACGGCCTTCGCGCTGAAGCAGCGCATCCTTCCCGATGCGCTGGCGCAGCAGCTTCTTCTCGTCATCGCGCTGTCGATGTTCCTCACCCCGCTTTTCTTCATCTTCCACGATTTCCTCGCGCGGAGGATGAAGGACGAAGGCTCATCCCACGAAGCGGACGAGATCGACGAACAACAGCCGGTGATCATCGCCGGGGTCGGCCGCTTCGGCCAGGTCGTCAACCGCATGGTCACGATGTCGGGTTTCCGCACGACGGTTCTCGACCACGACCTCAAGGTGATTCAGCTTCTCAGGAAGTTCGGGTTCAAGGGCTACGTCGGCGACCCGACACGGCCCGAGCTGTTGCGTGCCGCGGGTCTCGACCACGCGCGCGTCCTTGTGGTCTGCCTCGACGACCGCGCCGCGGCGGTCAGGCTTGTGACCTATGCGCGGCGTGTGCGCGAAGATCTGCACATCGTTGCCCGCGCCCGCGACCGTGAGCATGTCTACGAACTCTACCGCGCTGGCGCCAATGACATCGTGCGCGAGTATTTCGACTCGAGCCTGCGTGCCGGACGCTATGTTCTCGAAAACGTCGGACTGTCGGAATACGAAGCGGCGGAACTTCAAAAGACGTTCTACCAACTCGACCGCGTCGCGGTGCGCGATCTCGCCGAAGTCTGGAACCCCGACCTGCCAACCGAGAAGAACTCAGCCTACATCGCGCGCGCCCGCGAACTGAACAGGGAGCTTGAGGCAGCGCTTCTCGCCCGCTTCACGGAAACGCGCAGCGAAAAGGAAGAGCCGCGCAAGGATACCGCGGCCGAATAGACAAGGACGCAATCCGGCGGGCCCTTTTCACTATGCCTGACAAGGTCATGGCGTTTACTCTTCCAGTAACGCGACCAATTCCGGAAGGGGAAGTCCATGCGGTTCCACAAGCTCTTTGCCGATGAATCGGGCGAAAGCCACTGGGCTGACGTGGATGTCGCGCTTGAGGAGCGGAGCTTTGCGCCGCCCGCGCAAAGCATCCAGATCTCGGCGCCAGAGCCGGTCACCCGGTTCATGTTCCTCAGGCTCAAGGCGGGATGGGACGAACCTGTTCATCCGACGCCGGTCCGTCAGAAGCTGGCCTGCCTCGCCGGAGCGATCCGGGTCACGGCCAGCGACGGTGAGGCGCGCGATATCGAGCAGGGCGACGTCTGGCACATGGAAGACCTGAGCGGAAAAGGTCACCACACGCGGGTCATCAGCGACGAGGATTTCGAGGCCGTGATCGTGCAGTACGACTGACCGAACCGCCCTCGCCTATTGCTGCGAAGGGGTTTCCGGGCCGAGCCGGTTGAACCAGTCGATATCGCGCAACGTGACAGCGCCCGAGAGGATGACACTCGCGATCACCGACCAGAGCACGATGGTGATCAGGGTCGTCCACACGACCTTCCGTTTCATGTGCACTTCGGCCGGGGCGCCAGCCGGCGTTCCGGGCACCACTTCGCCCGCATCGGCCTGACTTCTCGGTCGGATCTGAAGCGCCATGAAGAAGATCAGGAACCAGATCACCGCGAAAAGCACGATACCGCCGGTGAGATTCATCAGACCTGCTCCAGTTCCACGAGGCAGCCGTTGAAGTCCTTGGGGTGCAGGAACAGCACGGGCTTGCCATGCGCGCCGATCTTCGGCTCTCCGGTCCCCAGAACGCGTGCGCCCGTTTCCTTCAGCCGGTCGCGCGCGGCGAGGATGTCGTCCACCTCATAGCAGATATGATGGATGCCGCCCGAAGGGTTCTTTTCCAGAAAGCCTGCGATGGGTGAATTCTCGCCAAGCGGATAAAGAAGCTCGATCTTGGTGTTGGGCAGTTCGATGAAGACGACCGTCACGCCGTGATCGGGTTCGTCCTGCGGTTCACCGACTTTGGCGCCCAGCGTATCGCGATACTGCGCCGAGGCGGCCTCGAGGTCGGGCACGGCAATGGCGACGTGGTTCAGGCGTCCGATCATGGCTTGTCTCCGCTGCTTTTTCGCTGCTCGCAGTCTTATGCGACCCCGCGCCGCGCGGCGCAAGCGCGCGCTTGGCCGCAGGCGGATTCACCATTCGTTAGGCAATCCGTGCCCTGATGGGACGCAGATTGGGACTCAGCGCCGGACGGATGGAAAGTGAGGGCAGCATGGCCGAAGATCTGATGGGTTGGATTGCGGCACGCGCGACAAGCGCGACGCGGCCGCTTCTTGGACTGACGGTCCTCGTGGTCGAGGACAGCCGCTTCGCCTGTGACGCCATGCGGCTCATGTCGCTGCGTCTCGGCGCGCGTATCCGACGGGCGGACTGCCTCGCCTCTGCCCGGCGGCACCTTGCCGCCTACCGTCCCTCCATCGTCATCGTCGACCTCGGCCTTCCCGATGGTTCGGGACTCGACCTCATCGCGGAAATCGCCGAGCAAACCCCAAGGGTGCCGGCCCTCATCGGGACGAGCGGCGACATGGGTTCCGAAACTGCGGCACTCGCCGCCGGGGCAGACGGATTCCTCGTCAAACCGATCGAGAGCCTGGGAATTTTCCGTGCGACCGTCCTGTCGGCCCTGCCCGGCGCCCGCGACACCATCAGGTCCTTACAGGGCGAGGACCGTGTGACCCCGGACCCGCTCGCGCTGCGTGACGATCTCGTCCATGCGGCGGATATCCTTGGCCGCGCGTCTGACGGAGCGAAGATCGCCTATCTCGCCCAGTTCGTCGCTGGCATTGCACGGTCGGCCCATGACACACCGCTGCAGGAGGCGGCAGAGGCGGTCTCCAAGGTGGGCCCGTCGGGGAAACGATCCGACCTGCCGGTGACGCGGCTCAGCGGACTTGTCGAGGCACGGCTCGCTGCAGGTCCGGGCTTTTGAACGGCATCGCATCAGCCCGTGGCGTCAGCCCGCGCCGGGTCTGCGGAAACAAGAATCGGTCGCGTGAGTACGCTCAGGGATTCCTTCTGGCGGCCTTCGGCGTCGAAGTTTCCCGGGTCCAGCCAGCGATCGAAGGCCGACTTCAGCGCGGGCCATTCGCCATCGATCGCTGCGAACCAGGCGGTATCGCGGTTGCGGCCCTTGACCACCATCATCTGTCGAAAAACGCCCTCGTAGCTCAGCCCCAACCGCTCCGCCGCACGGCGCGAGGCGCGGTTGAGCGCGTTGCATTTCCATTCGTAACGCCGATAACCCGCCTCGAAGGCCCAGCGCATCATCAGATACATCGCCTCGGTCGCCGCAGGCGTGCCCTGGATCGAGGGCGACAGGTTGATATGCCCGACCTCGATCGATCCGGCCGCCGGATTGATCCTGAGATAGCTCGCAACACCCGCCGCGCGGCCGGTCCTGGCGTCGATGAGCGCGTAGAAGCGGGGATCCTCCTCCGCCGCCATGTTCTTGGCCCAGTCGCGGTACTCTGCCTCGGTCGCGAACGGGCCGTAAGGCAGGTAATCCCAGATCGCATCGCTTTCGCGATTGGCGGCGTGCAGTTCGGCCGCATGCCGCTCGGGATCGAGGCGTTCGAGGCGAACGAAACGCCCTTCAAGATGCGTCCAATCCGGGCGCTCGGGCGGCCGCCAGTCGTTCACGATCCGTCCAAGCCGCGCTCCGTCGTCCATGGCATTCCTCCCGCCCGTCACCGCCGCGATACTAGCCACCGCACCGTGTGTCACAACCCCGCCCTCGCCGAGAAATGGTGCGCAAATTGCCCTGCTCCGGTCCGAGGTGCGCCCCATTCCTGCCGTGATCCGGCACGAGATTTAGTCCTGTAACCCGCCGCCACATGGGGATGTAACGGAAATGGCCGACAAGATCATTCGTATCGCCACCAACGAGAGACTGACGCATGCCGTCCATTGGACCGTATTCGGCGTCGGAATTTTGTCGCTGACCTTCTCGATCGCTGCCACCGCCGCTTCGGCGTTCTGAGAAGTCCACCAGTCACGGAACGTTAAGCCGCGCCTCTCCTCCCGGCGCGGCTTAACCTTTTTCAGGGGTCGCGGTCCGGCTTAGTCCGACCGCTCAGGCGCGGGCCAGCGCGGGCACTTGCCCTGAAGCCGACGGGCGCAAGCAGCGCAAGCGCCCTCTGGTTCCGCCCTCAGCATAGCGCGCGCTCCATGCCTTCCCAATCGCCGAAGCGCCACTCGGGGCCGACGACCGAGGCGAAGATTCCCTCGAACACTTCCTTGGGCATCGCCTCATGCATGCCGGAAACCATGCCGATACGCTCGGACCGTGAAGCCGCGCCCAGCATGAACTTCATGAAAGCAGCCATCTTCGCCGGCGGAATGTCCGAGACGATGCTGTGCTCGATCCCCTCGATCTCCGACGCGCTGAAGTTCGCCATGATCAGCGGCATGAGCTCGGTTTCCTCCTCGTGCATGTGCTCAAGGTCGTGGGCCACGAAGATCGCGAACCGCTGGTAAAGCCTGCGGAGCTTCGCCGCACGGTCGTCGTCGCCCGCCATCGCGACCTCTTCGGCCATACGCCTCAATTCGGCGAAGGCTTCGAGGTGATGGTCATGATCCTCGCCCGCATGATCCGACCCGCCCGGCAGACGCGCCTCGACCACCGCATGGATCTTTTGGTTCTCATGCGTCAGGTGTCCGAGGCTCAGGTCGAGATGCGCGGCAAGCTTGCCCAGCACCTCCATCAGCCCTGCTTCGTCCGAAGCGTCGGCCTGACCAAGCGCAATCAGCATCCGCGCGTTTGCAAGGCGGATCCCCTTGTGAACGGCGTAATAAAGATCCTTCTTCACAACCGTTTCAAATCCGGTTTCGGCGTTCATGTCTTATCTCCTGTCAAAATATCCGGCTGACCCGGCGTTAATGGCGGGCCGAATATCTCGCCTTGCGATTTCAGAAAATGCAGGCAAACTGGTTTGTGTCTCCGACATTTTCGGACAATCCGATGGATCGCTTTCGCGCCATGCGTCTGTTCATTCGGTCGGCCGAGCTCGGCAGCTTGACGGCCGCCTCGACCGATCTGGGCTATGCGCGCGGCGCGGCATCCGCCACGGTGGCAGACCTTGAACGACGGCTCGGCGTGCAGCTTCTCGAACGCACGACGCGGCGGATGCGGCTGACCGAGGACGGAGAGCGCTATCTTGAGCGCGCCCGCAAAATCCTCACCGATGTGGAAGAGCTTGAAGAGGAAATCGGCGCAGCCGAGCGGCGACCCAAGGGTCTGCTTCGCATCCAGCTCCCGCCCGGCATCGCCCGGATCGTCGTCGCGCCTGTGCTACCCGGGTTTATCGCCACCTATCCCGAGATCGAGCTTGAGATCCTGTCACGCAACGACCTGCCGGATTTCGTGGGCCAACGCCTCGACGCGGCGGTGATCATCGGCCCTTTACCCGAACTTGATATCGTCGCCCGCCCCGTCGGCCACCTGCCACAGATCACGGTCGCCGCGCCCGCTTATCTCAACCGTGCCGGAACGCCCCGCACGCCCGAGGATCTGGCCGTCCACGCCTGTATTCCGATCCTGTCCTCGACGACGGGCCAGCCACAACCCTGGCGCTTCCGCATCAAGCGAAAGGACGTCCTCATGCCCGTGCGCGGCCCCCTCGCCTTCGAGGCGGCCGAAGCCGCTGTCGCCGCTGCCCGGCGCGGCGCGGGCATCCTTCAACTGGCGAGTTATCTCGTGTTCGATGAAGTTCGCTCTGGCCGTCTCGTGCCGATCCTCGAACCCTACCGTCCCGCCGGGGCGCCCGCGAGCATCGTCCACCCGCGCCACAGGCTGAAACCTCGAAAACTACGCGTTTTCGAGGATTTCCTCGTCGATCTCAATCAGACACTGCGGAAGAAGTGGAACGTGCGGGATACGATGAACCCGCCCGTCACTCCTTCGGAATGACGCGCAGGCGAAGTTCGCGCATCTGTTCGTTCGTGGGTTCGGACGGCGCGCCCATCATCAGGTCCTCGGCCCGCTGGTTCATCGGGAACATGATGACCTCGCGGATGTTCGCCTCGTCGGCCAGAAGCATCACGATCCGGTCGATCCCGGCCGCGCAGCCGCCGTGCGGCGGGGCGCCGTACTTGAACGCCTTGACCATCCCGCCGAACCGCTTCTCGACCTCTTCCTTCGGATAGCCGGCCAGTTCGAACGCCTTGAACATGATGTCCGGACGATGGTTCCGGATCGCGCCCGAAATGATCTCGTAGCCATTACAGGCAAGGTCATACTGATAGCCGAGTACATCGAGCGGATCGCCGTTCAGCGCCTCCATCCCGCCCTGCGGCATCGAGAACGGGTTGTGCGAAAAGTCGATCCGGCCCTCGTCGTCCTTCTCGTACATCGGGAAGTCGACGATCCAGGCGAAACGGAAGGCGTTCTGTTCGGTCAGCCCAAGCTCACGCCCAATCTCGTTGCGCGCGCGGCCCGCGACCGCCTCGAACTGTTCGGGCTTACCGCCAAGGAAGAAGGCCGCGTCGCCCTTTCCAAGACCCAGCTGGCGCCGGATCGCCTCGGTCCGTTCGGGTCCGATGTTCTTGGCGACCGGCCCGGCCGCTTCCAGACCCGATCCATCCTCGGCCTCGCGCCAGAAGATGTAACCCATCCCGGGCAGCCCTTCCTTCTGCGCAAACGCATTCATCCGGTCGCAGAACTTGCGGCTCCCGCCGCTCGGCGCCGGGATCGCGCGGATCTCGGTCCCCTCGTTCTCCAGAAGCTTGGCGAAGATCGCAAAGCCCGAGCCCGCGAAATGCTCGCTGACGCGCTGCATCTTGATCGGGTTCCTGAGGTCGGGCTTGTCGGTGCCGTACCAGAGCGCGGCATCCTTGTAGGAAATCCGCGGCCAGACCGCGTCGACCTTGTGCCCGCCGCCGAACTCTTCGAAGACCCCCTGGATCACAGGCTGGATCGCGCTGAAGACGTCCTCTTGTTCGACGAACGACATCTCGAGGTCGAGCTGATAGAAATCGGTGGGCGACCGGTCGGCGCGCGGATCTTCGTCGCGGAAGCAGGGCGCGATCTGGAAGTAACGGTCGAAGCCCGCAACCATGATCAGCTGTTTGAACTGCTGCGGCGCTTGCGGCAACGCGTAGAACTTGCCCGGATGCAGGCGGCTCGGCACGAGGAAGTCGCGCGCGCCCTCGGGGGACGACGCCGTGATGATCGGCGTCTGGAACTCGGTGAAGCCCGAAGCCCACATCCGGTCGCGCATCGACTTGATCACACGCGAACGCAACATCATGTTCTTCTGCAGCTTTTCGCGACGCAGATCGATGAAGCGGTAGGTCAGCCGCGTTTCCTCCGGGTATTCCTGTTCGCCGAAGACGAGCAACGGCAATTCTTCCGCAGGCCCAAGGACCTCCATGTCGGTGACGTAGACCTCGATCTCACCGGTCGGAATCTTGGGGTTCACAAGGCTCGAATCCCGCGCCTTCACGCGTCCGTCGATGCGGATCACGGTTTCGGCCTTCAACTTCTCGATCGCCGCGAAGGCAGGGCTGTCGCTGTCGGCCAGCACCTGGGTCATGCCGTAATGGTCGCGCAGGTCGATGAACAGGACGCCGCCATGATCGCGCACACGGTGCACCCAGCCCGCGAGCCTGACCGTCTCTCCGGCGTGGCTCTTGTTCAGATCGGCGCAGGTGTGGCTGCGATAGGCGTGCATGATGCTCCCCTTTCGAGAGGCGAAATCCGGTTCGCGCCGATACACCCCGCCACGCAGGCGAAGTCAAGGGCGGGCGAGTGTTGCAAATGCGCCCCTCAATCCAACCGTTACGTCACATCCGGGCCACACAAGCTTGCCGCGCGCGTCTAAGCCATTAGGCTTAGGGGGATTGTGTGCAGTATGCGACGGAGCGAAGGACATGAGCGTAGCGCCTGTCGCATCCGCGGGCGGAAGCCCGCATGCCCCTATTCGGCTATCGCTTGCCACGATCGTCTTTTCATTCGCCTTCATCTTCTTGTCGTTCACGTTCTTCAAAGGGCATGGATCGGCCGATTTCCTCGCGGGATGGATGGCCGGGCTCTACTTCGGGGATGGTCAGCCTCACCTGATCTATCCGCCCGACTCTGATATTTTCACGATGTTGCCGCCGCCTGAATGGCTGGAGCACCTGGAGGGCGGCGACTACAACGGCACCGTTTATCCGTTCCTGTACCCGCCGCTCTGGGCGTGGCTTGCCAGCCAGCTCTCCACGTTCATGAGCTACGAACAGGCGGCGCTGATCGCGAACATCCTGAACCCCACAATGATCATCGGATCGCTGATCCTTGCGCACAGCATCGTGGCGCCATCGATGAATCAGGTCGCCTTCGTGATGATCGGCGCGGTGGCCCTTGCGCTTTCGTCCGCCGGTTTCTTCGGTCTTTACCAAAACCAGCCTCAGATCCTCGTGTCGTTCCTGACCGTGCTCGCGATCGAACGGAGCGAGCGAAACGCGCCGCGCGTGGCGGGACTGGCGCTTGCTTTAGCGGCAGCGCTCAAGCTCTATCCAGCGATCCTCGTGGTGTTCTGGCTTGCTCTCGGACGGCGCAAGGCGGCAATGAACTTCGTGATCTTCGGCGCGATGCTGGGCCTTGCATCGCTCGTTGTCGGGGGGATGCCGCTGCACTGGCGCTTCCTCGAACTGATCGAGACGGTAAGCGGCACTGCAATGGTCACGACTCTGACCTACGCGCCTGACAGTCTGACCGCGCGATTCCTGCTTTCCGACGATCTGACGCGCATGCTCGTGGCCTGGGTCGGCCCTGATGAGCCGTCGGATGTCGGTTGGTACGTGGCGCACAAGCCGGCACTTTTCAAATTGGCGTTCGGCCTTGTCCAACTGGCGGCCATCGCTACCATTTTCGTCCTCTTCCGCAGGCGGCGCGACAACTTCGACACGGCTCTCTGGCCCTTCGCGCTTACGGTGACGGCGCTGACGGGCCCGATGGCGTGGGCCTACTACTACATCGCGCCGCTCGCGTTCCTGCCGGTAATTTTCGCGCGGCTTTCCGTGCTTACAGCCTCCGCCATAACGATCTTGTCGGTTCTTGCGACGACACCCTTCCTCCGGTTTCATCTGCCAGAGCACACCATATCCAGACCGCTGGAGCAGTCGATCGGCACGTTCTCGATGATCATCCTCGCGGTCATATTCTATGCAATATCGGTTCGTTTCACACGTGGGACGGTCTCACCCCAAAGCGCATAGCCGCACGCCCGACGAGAGCTGATTCCGCCCGCGATCCACGCGGCCTCGATGCGGCCCGGGCCCTTTTCAAACGGCCCACGCCCCGATAGCGTCCCCTTGATGACGGATGCGCCCACCGCCCTCGCGATTACGCCCTCTCGCGACCGCATGGTCGCGGTCCTCATGCTCGCGCTCTGGGCGGCAGTGACGATCCTTCAGCAATGGAACCAGTGGGCGGAGGACCTGTCTGCCGTCTACCTTGCCGGCTGGCTTTGGCAGCACGGACAAGAAGCGCTCATCTACGACGCTCCGCCGGCATTCTTCGGCGGTGTCGCCGATAGCTGGCTTCCCGCGATGGAAACGTTGGGGATCGCTCAGCAGACGAGTTACGCCTACGTGTATCCGCCGATCTGGGCGGCGTTGTTGGCGCCGGTTACCGACTGGCTCAGCCCGCAGGGGTTCGCCAATATGGCAACGCTCTTGCAGGTCCCTCTGCTCGCGGTCTCGGTCTGGCTTGCGGGGCGGCTTATCAAGCCGGATACAATGCCTTGGTGGCTCTGGAGCGGGATCGGCATCGTCACGCTCAGCCTCACGATCCAGCCCGTTCTGGCCATCTGGCACAACCAGCCCACGATCACCGTAGGTTTCCTGATCCTTCTGGCCTTCGACAGGCTCGAGGCCGGCCGCCCCGTCGCGGCTGGCGCTTTGCTGGCGCTCGCGGCCGCGATCAAGCTGACACCGGCGGCCTTTGCGCTGATCTTCCTTCTCGACCGTCAGTATCGCGCGATTGCGAGCTTTGCCGTGCTCGGCGGCGCGCTCGGGCTTCTGTCGATTGCGCTTGCGGGCTGGCCTGCGCACGCCGCGTTCCTCGATAGTATCGCGCTGGTAAAGGGCGTCTCGTTTCTCAGCAAGTTCAACACGTCGCTCATGCCGGCGTTCCTTGCAGTCGGCTCCTTGGCGGGTTGGCTGCCGATGCCCGACACGGAGCTTGCGCAAGTCATCTACCAAACGTTCCCGGCCTGGGTCTCACCGGCCATCTCCTTCGCAGCACTGGTGTTGATCCTGACATTCGGCCGGGCGCTGGCGCCGCTTGCGGGTCGGTCCCGCCGCACGATCGCGCTGTTCGCACTCAGCGTGATACTGCCGCTCTTCGGCCCGCTCGGCTGGTTGCACTACTACATACTGCCCATGCTGCTGCTGCCCGGCCTCTTCGGTCTTCTGCCTTCGCGAACGGCGTCCCTTCTGATCGCCCTCGTGGGCATTCCGTCCCTCACCTTCGTCTTCGGCCAGAGCGGCGCCCTGCCCTGGCCCATCGCCAACTACACATGGGCGATGTGCGCCGCTTGGGGGGCCATTCTTGTCGGGCTCTACGCCGCCGCTCTCCGCGCGGCGCGATGAGCACCCTTCAGGGGTTGCGCAGCGGATGGTTCAGTCTATAACCCCCGACAATTTGCGGATTGGGGTGAAGACATGCCGAAGAGAACCGATATCAAGTCGATCATGATCATCGGAGCCGGCCCCATCGTCATCGGTCAGGCCTGCGAGTTCGATTATTCCGGCGCGCAAGCCTGCAAGGCGCTGCGCGAGGAAGGCTACCGCGTCATCCTCGTGAACTCGAACCCCGCCACGATCATGACCGATCCGGGCATGGCCGACGCCACCTATATCGAACCGATCACCCCCGAAATCGTCGCCAAGATCATCGAGAAGGAACGCCCCGACGCGCTTCTGCCGACGATGGGCGGACAGACCGGATTGAACACCTCCCTCGCGCTCGCCGACATGGGTGTTCTGGACAAGTTTAACGTTGAACTAATTGGCGCGAACCGTCAGGCCATTGAAATGGCGGAAGATCGCAAGCTCTTCCGCGAAGCGATGGACCGGATCGGGATCGAAAACCCCAAGGCCACCATCATCGCGGCACCGAAGCTCGCCAATGGCAAGTACGACATCAAGGCGGGCGTTCAGGCGGCTTTGGACGCCATCGAATACGTTGGCCTGCCCGCGATCATCCGCCCCGCCTTCACTCTTGGCGGCACCGGCGGCGGCGTCGCCTATAACCGGGACGATTACGAACGCATCTGCCGCTCTGGCCTCGACGCGTCACCGATGGCGCAGATCCTCGTCGATGAATCTCTTCTCGGCTGGAAGGAGTACGAGATGGAGGTCGTCCGCGACAAGGCGGACAACGCGATCATCGTCTGCGCCATCGAAAACGTCGACCCCATGGGCGTTCATACCGGCGATTCGATCACTGTCGCCCCCGCGCTGACGCTGACCGACAAGGAATACCAGATCATGCGCAACGGCTCGATCGCCGTCCTGCGCGAAATCGGGGTCGAAACCGGTGGCTCGAACGTCCAGTGGGCGATCAACCCGAAGGACGGCCGCATGGTCGTGATCGAGATGAACCCCCGCGTCTCGCGCTCCTCGGCGCTCGCCTCCAAGGCGACCGGCTTCCCCATTGCCAAGATCGCGGCGAAGCTGGCGGTCGGTTACACGCTTGACGAGCTCGACAACGACATCACCAAGGTCACTCCGGCTTCGTTCGAACCGACCATCGACTATGTCGTGACCAAGATCCCGCGCTTCGCCTTCGAGAAGTTCCCCGGATCGAAAGCCGAACTCACCACCGCGATGAAGTCGGTGGGCGAGGCTATGTCCATCGGCCGCACCATCCACGAGAGCCTGCAAAAGGCGCTCGCCTCGATGGAAACCGGCCTGACAGGGTTCGACGAGATCAAGATCGAAGGCGCGCCGGACAAGGCTTCTGTCATCAAGGCCATTTCCGTCCAGACGCCCGACCGCATCCGGCTTATCGCCCAAGCCATGCGCCACGGTCTGACGGATGAGGACATCCAGCACGCGACCGCGTTCGATCCGTGGTTCCTCGCCCGTATCCGCGAAATCGTCGAGACCGAGGAACAGGTCCGCAAGGACGGCCTGCCAGTTACCGAAGACGGTTTGAGGAAGCTCAAGATGATGGGCTTCACCGATGCCCGTCTCGCGATCCTTACCGGCCGCGACGAAGGTCAGGTCCGCCGCGCCCGCATCCGGCTTGGCGTCAACGCCGTCTTCAAGCGCATCGACACCTGCGGCGCCGAGTTCGAGGCGCAGACGCCCTACATGTATTCCACCTACGAGGCCCCCGCGATGGGCGACGTGGAATGCGAGGCGCGCCCTACCGACGCGAAGAAGGTCGTCATTCTCGGCGGCGGTCCGAACCGGATCGGCCAGGGGATCGAGTTCGACTACTGCTGCTGTCACGCCTGCTTCGCGCTGACCGACGCGGGCTACGAGACGATCATGATCAACTGCAACCCGGAGACCGTGTCGACCGACTACGACACCTCCGACCGCCTGTATTTCGAGCCGCTGACGCTCGAACACGTGCTCGAAATCCTGCGGGTCGAGCGCGAGAACGGCACCCTTCACGGTGTCATCGTCCAGTTCGGCGGCCAGACGCCGCTGAAGCTTGCGAACGCGCTGGAAGCCGAGGGCATCCCGATCCTTGGCACGACACCCGACGCCATCGATCTGGCCGAGGACCGAGAGCGGTTCCAGAAGCTCTTGCAGGACCTGAAGCTCAAGCAGCCCGTCAACGGCATCGCCTCTTCCGACGAGCAGGCCATTGAGATCGCGGAAAGCGTCGGCTTCCCGCTCGTCATCCGCCCCTCCTACGTCCTCGGCGGCCGCGCGATGGAAATCGTGCGCGACATGGACCACCTGAAGCGCTACATCACCTCGGCCGTCGACGTTTCGGGCAAGAACCCCGTGCTGCTCGACAGCTACCTCTCGGGCGCAATCGAAGTCGATGTCGATGCCCTTTGCGACGGGACGACCGTTCACGTCGCCGGGATCATGGAGCATATCGAAGAGGCCGGCGTGCATTCGGGCGACTCCGCCTGCTGCCTTCCGCCCCATTCGCTTTCGCCCGAGATCGTCGAGGAACTGAAGCGCCAGACCGAAGCGATGGCCGTCGCCCTCAAGGTCAAGGGCCTGATGAACGTTCAGTTCGCGATCAAGGACGGCACGATCTACGTCCTCGAAGTGAACCCGCGCGCCTCTCGCACCGTGCCGTTCGTCGCCAAGGCCACGGACAGCGCGATCGCCTCCATCGCCGCGCGTCTCATGGCGGGCGAGCCGCTGACGAACTTCCCGATGCGCGCGCCCTACCCGGCCGGCGTCGGGCCCGACACCGATCTTCCCTACGCCGACCCCCTGACGCTCGCCGACCCGATCATGCCGTGGTTCAGCGTCAAGGAAGCCGTGATGCCCTTCGCCCGCTTCCCCGGCGTCGATACGATCCTCGGGCCTGAAATGCGCTCGACCGGCGAAGTGATGGGGTGGGACCGCACCTTCCCTCTGGCCTTCCTCAAGGCCCAGATGGGCGCGGGCACACACCTGCCCGACGCAGGCCGCGTCTTCATCTCGATCAAGGACATGGACAAGACGGCCGAGATGGCTGCAGCCGCGCGCGACCTCGTCGCCATGGGCTTCGAACTCATCGCCACCCGCGGCACCGCTGCGTTCCTCGCCGAACACGGGGTGGACTCCGAGACCGTGAACAAGGTCTACGAAGGCCGGCAAGAGGGCAAACTACACATCGTCGACCGCCTGAAGAACGGAGAGATCGTGCTTCTCTTCAACACGACCGAAGGCCAGCAGGCGATCGAGGACAGCCGTTCCATCCGTGCCGTCGCGCTTTATGACAAGATCCCCTACTACACGACTGCCGCAGCGAGCGTCGCGGCCGTGGCGGCGATGAAGGCACGGGGCGAGGGGATCGGTGTCAGGACGCTGCAGGGGTAACGCCGATCAGGCGTACCACCGAGGGTAGGACCAACTTCAGTCCAAGAGCGCTGACCTGAGCTTTTTCGGGACCGCGATCAGCATACTATGCGACTTCACCGTCACCGCGTCGCCCGTCACGATCCGCGGCCGCCGGCGCGTCACCCGGTCGACGATCTTCATCGCCTCCCTGACGAGCGAGAGCCGCGCCCGTTCGCGCGGAAACTCCGACCAACAGATGGTGTAGCCGAGCGACCGGAGCAGTTCCACCGACGGGGTGGTACCGCCGGAGAACTCCCCCTTGTGCTGTTCGAACACAACGATGGGGGATTGCGACGACAGCGTCTCTACGCCACCTTCCAGCACTTGATATTCGTGGCCTTCAACGTCGATCTTGATCAAGGAAACCGCTCGCTCCTGATCGGTCAGCACTTCGTCCATTCGTTCGATCTCTACCTCGATGACCGACCGGCCAACCGGGCCGCTGCCGTCCTCCGCCTCGCCGACCACCCGAGACTCGCCAAGATTGCCCGTCCCTTCCAAAAACCGCGCAGTGGCTTGGTTCGCCCCGAGCCCGTAGTTGAATGTGCGGACGTTTGGCAGCGTCCGGGTATTGATGGATAGGAGTTCGTGCACCTTGGGATTTGGCTCATAGGCGAAGACCGTGGCGAAATGGTCGGCAAAGGCGGTGGCATGGTTGCCCACATTGGCCCCGACATCGAGCGCGACGCCATCACTCAATTGATCCATCACCGGGGCGAGAAACAGAAAGAGATCTTCGATCTCATCGCGCTCGCCCCTGCCGTAGAGGTTGATCTGCGTGCCCATCAGATCATGCGAGAAGATCACCATCCGCTGACCGTTCGCACCGTAGTGTGCCGCCAGCCGCTTCAGGCGCTTCTCCATGAACCGTTTCACAAGTGCCTCGAAAAAGCTCTCTGGCTTGGGCCGCTTGTTCTCGAAAACCGTCTTGATCGTCATTTCAGTCCACTTTTCGGTCCAGAGAGATCGGGGCGACATGAGCCTGCCGACGATACTGAGGCAGCCGCACCGACGAAAGCGCATATTTCTGCGGCCACGCCGAGGCCGGTGTTGAGAATACGGAAACGGCCAAAGGCATTGTGCACCGAGGCTGGAAGCGTCATCGCTCTCTCCCCCACACACGAACCGACCCGCCGACCGCAACCATGCTCTGCGGCGGAACCGCGCTGTCAGCCTCGCTCAAGAACGCAGCGACTGCACGCACCTGACGTTCAACGCTGGCAAATTCGCAATTCCCGCGCGACCCCTACTTCAACCATCATTACCCTCGTCCTTTCCGTCCCTTCACACCAACACCGTCCCCGGCAGTTTCGGTTTCGCGATACCCTGCGCCAGTGCCCTCAGGTAATCGGCGATCCGGTGACTTCCCTGCGATTGCGGTTCGTGCGGGGAAATCCAGTGCACCTTGCCGACATGGCGGAACTTCAGAAAGCTGAACGGCAGATAGCACACACCGTCGTCGAAGCGGCAAAGGTTCAGCACCAGATGCTCGCCCTTGAACTTCTTCTTACCGCGCAAGGGCCGGGGCGAGGCAAAGCAAAGGGCGGGCACGCCCAGCGAACATCCCACGATCTGCGCCGAGGCCGCGCCGAGCGAATGGCCGATGATCCGCTTCGCCCCTCCGGCCTTGGCGAAGGGATAGACGATGCGTGCATGTTTCATGAATCCCGCGTGCCAGATGCGTCCGCTATCCCCGTTCGATACGTCAAGGTTGAACGAGCCCCAGTCCGACACCTCGTTGGTCCCGGGTATGACCAGCGTCTTGTCCTTCAGCAGATAGGCCTGCGCGCCGTCGAGATTGAGCGCCATGGCCAGCCTGTTGCCGAGCTTGCCGTCATAGGCGCGCTGGACCAGATCGGCAGCTTCCTCGATATTCATGAACGTCCCTCCCGCTCGCGTCGGGGTTCAGAGGCCCCGAACGCGTGGAGTGTAACACGTGGAAGGGAAGATGGGACGGGTTGGCGTTCGAACGCAGGGATCGGCCTGACTTGTCGGGACGCTGTCGGGACGGATGCCATACACTGGGCCGACGGATGCGGCCCAGCGTTCAGTCCACCTCGTGTTCGAGGCTCAGCTTCATGTCGATCAGCACACGCTGGATCGCCAGCGTCTCGGTCAGCAGGCGTTTCGCCTCGTTGATGGAGATCTTTCCGTCCTCGATCGATTGATTGTATTCGGCCATCAACATCGCGAACCTTTGAGACAACGCGACGACGTCAGCGTTCACGCCACCCGATTTCGTGTTCCGCCTATCCTGATCGTAACTCAAGGTGATTCCACGCAAATCCGCCAAGGCTGCCGTCACGTGCGGAAACCTTGCGGAGCTTTCCAGCGCGGCCACGACATCGATCGGCATGAAGCGGTCGGCGTGTTCGATATCGGCCGAGTAATAGCGTCCCAGCGTCGCCTTCGACTTTCCGCACAGACTTGCAGCCGCTTCCACGCCGACATCCTTCACCAGCGCTTCAGTGTGCTTTTTCAGATAGTTACCGACCTTGTTCGACAAAACGAACTCTCCCAAATGCCTTGCTCAACCGGGGGGGAAACACCCGCTTTCATTCCCATTAATACGCTCATGCGAATTTGTCATTTTTAAAGCGTCCCGAGTGAGGGGATGCGTAAGAGTTTCCGGCGACCCGACGCCGGTAGAAGTTTAGGGCTTCGTCGTGCTTTTGGCGAGTGGGATGGCCAAAGCCGGAATTCCGGCAGCAGCGCGACGAGGCTCTCGTTGATCGATGAATTTTGCGTTTGGGCACCAGCCTACGAGTTTTCTGGTTACATGTTCAGGTGTCCGGCCAGACCGGGAGGGACCTTTCAGGGTGGGTCCTTCCCGGCGCAGCCTTGAGCCAGCAGCGGCTCGGCGCTAAGAGGCCCCATGGCCAAGCTTTACTTCCACTACTCCACAATGAATGCGGGCAAGTCGACGCTGCTTTTGCAGGCGTCGCACAACTACCGTGAACGCGGAATGGTCACCTATCTTTTGACCGCGCGCCTCGACGATCGCGCAGGCAAAGGCAGGATCGCCAGCCGCATCGGCATTGGGTCGGAAGCAGACACCTACGACTCCACGACCGATCTTTTCCGAATGATCGCATCCCGGCTCAAGGACGGCCCGGTCGATTGCGTCTTTCTGGACGAGGCGCAGTTCCTGACAACGGAACAGGTCTGGCAGCTTGCCCGCGCAGTCGATGACCTGGGCGTCCCCGTCATGTGCTACGGGCTTCGTGTCGATTTCAGGGGCGAGCTTTTTCCGGGCTCGGCAGCACTTCTCGCGCTTGCCGACGAGATGCGCGAGGTGCGCACGATCTGCCACTGCGGAAAGAAGGCGACCATGGTCGTGCGTCGCGGGCCCGACGGCAAAGCGTTGCGGGATGGCGCACAAGTGCAGATCGGCGGTAACGAGACCTACGTCTCCCTATGCCGAAGACACTGGCGAGAAGAGATCGGCGACCGATCGACGACACCGCAGGGCTGAGACAACGACGTCGCCGCGCGGTGAGCCAATCAATAAAGCCGCCCGCCCAACGGGACCTCGTGCCCCGGCCCGATCAGCACCACCTCGCCCTCTTCGTCAGGCACGCCGAGAACCAGAACTTCGGATTTCACCGGCCCGATCTGGCGCGGCGGAAAGTTGACCACGGCCAGCACCTGACGGCCAATGAGTTCTTCCGGCTGATAGTGCTTCGTGATCTGAGCGGAGGATTTCTTCTCTCCGATCTCGGGACCAAAATCGACCCACAGCTTGAACGCGGGTTTGCGCGCCTCGGGAAAGGGCTCGGCGCGGATAATCCGGCCAACGCGAATATCGACCTTCTGAAAATCATCGTAGCTGATCGTCATTTCCCAAGCTCCCGTCCCCGTTCGGCCGCCGCGTGAACAGCCTCTTTCAGTAGCGCGGGAAAACCGCGCTTTTCATCCATCAGCACAGCCAGCGCCGCCGCCGTGGTTCCACCGGGCGACGTGAC
>CBDUOT010000021.1:0-38020 GCA_965368915.1 uncultured Rhodobacterales bacterium
TGGCCAACCCCGAGATTGCACAGCTTCCGGGCTGGGTGATCGCGCTGGTCGCTGCTGGTGGTCTGGCTGCGGCTCTGTCCACAGCGGCAGGTCTGTTGCTCGCCATCTCTTCGGCGATCAGCCATGACCTGATCAAGGGGCAGCTGAATCCGGCAATCTCGGAAAAAGGTGAACTGCTGGCCGCCCGTATCTCGATGGGTGTTGCTATTGCGGTGGCGACCTATCTGGGTCTGAACCCCCCGGGCTTTGCGGCGCAGACGGTGGCCTTGGCCTTCGGTCTCGCAGCGTGCTCGATCTTCCCGGCACTGATGATGGGCATCTTCTCGAAGCGCATCAACAATACAGGTGCCGTGGCAGGGATGTTGGTCGGTCTGATCGTGACCCTGGTCTACATCTTCCTGCACAAAGGGTGGTTCTTCATTCCGGACACCAACTCGTTCAGCGACTCTGATCCGCTCTTGCTGTCGATCAAATCGACCTCGTTCGGTGCGGTCGGCGCCCTGATCAACTTCATCGTGGCTTATGTGGTGTCCAACGCCACCGAGGACACGCCGGAGGAGATCCAGGAACTCGTGGAATCGATCCGCGTCCCGAAGGGTGCGGGCGCGGCCACCGGTCACTGATCCAATACTGACAACGGCGCGTCCCCGGTCGGGGGCGCGCCAGATCTCGGAGGAACCAGTGAACGAGGATGTCCGGACCGTGCAAGAATTCCTTCAAACGGTCCATCCCTATGACAGTCTGCAGCAGGACGAGCTGGCGCGAGTCGCCGGTTCCTTCGGCCGCAGAGAACTGCCGAAGGGCGCAGAGGTTTACGCGCGCGGCGACAAGCTTCCCGGTCTCTTTCTGATCAAGAACGGCGGCGTCGAGATCCTCGATGCGAACGGCGCGCTCGTGTCGCTTCTGGGGCCGCGCAACAGCTTCGGCGAACGCGGGCTGATGCGCGACGGAAACGCCGCGACAACAGCGCGGACCACAAGCGAGGCGACGCTTCTGGTGCTGCCGGCCGATGAGTTCCGCCGCCTTGTGAGCGATGCGCCTGCCTTCGCCAAGTTCTTCAGTCGGGGCCGCGGCGCGGAGCCGCGCGGCAGCGACCTTGCGACCCGGCGCATTGCCGATTTGATGGCGCGCGACCCCGTCGCCTGCACACCCGAAACTCCGCTGACCGAAGCCGCACGAATGATGCGGGACGCAGGCGTATCATGTCTTGGTGTCACCGGGCCCGACGGTCGATTGACCGGGTTGGTGACGACGCGCGACGTCACCCACCGCGCTGTGGCAGAAGCCCGAGATCTGAACACTCCCGTGTCAGAGATCATGACTCCCGATCCGGTTTCTCTGTCGCCCGACGCGCTTGGCACCGACATTCTGCACCTGATGCTGGAACGCCGCGTCGGTCATGTCCCGGTGACGAAGGACGGAAAGCTTGTCGGGATCGTCACGCAGACCGACCTCACGCGCCACCAGGCGGTAAGCTCGGCTGTCCTGATCCGAGACATCGCGATGGCCGACACCGCGGCCGAGATGGCCGAGACGACGGCGCGCATACCGCTTTTGCTGCGTCAGCTCGTCGGCGGCCATAACGCGCATGAAGTGACGACGCGGCTCATCACTGACATCGCGGACGCCGTGACGCGCCGATTGCTGGCGCTGGCCGAGGCGACGTTCGGGCCGCCGCCTGTGCCTTACCTCTGGCTCGCCTGCGGCAGCCAAGGGCGGCAGGAACAGACGGGTGTCAGCGACCAGGACAATTGCATGATGCTTGATGACGCGGTGACGGAAGGCGACATGCCTTACTTCCAGTCACTGGCGAAGTTCGTGTCGGACGGGCTGAACGAATGCGGCTACGTCTATTGCCCCGGCGACATGATGGCGACCAACCCGCGCTGGTGTCAGCCGGTTCGCATATGGCACGAATACTTCCGCGGCTGGATTGCGACGCCCAGTCCCGAGGCGCAGATGCTGGCGTCGGTGATGTTCGACCTGCGCGCCATCGGCGGCGCGGCGCATCTGTTCGGCGACCTTCAGTCCGAAACGCTTGAAGCCGCCTCGAAGAATTCGATCTTCGTCGCGCACATGATCTCCAATTCGCTCAAGCATTCTCCGCCGCTCGGTCTCATCCGCGGCTTCGCGACCATCCGGTCTGGCGAGCATCGCAACCATATCGACATGAAGCATTCGGGCGTCGTCCCGGTCACCGATCTAGCGCGTGTCTACGCGCTGCAGGGCCGGCTCACGGCGGTGAATACCCACGCACGACTCGAGCAGGCGGTCGAGAATGGGATCATTTCGGCGAGCGGCGGGCGCGACCTGACCGAGGCCTACGACCTGATTGCCGAAACGCGGCTAGAGCATCAGGCGGATCGGGTGAGGGCGGGCGAAAAGCCCGACAACTTCCTGTCGCCGTCGGGCCTGTCGGATTTCGAACGCAGCCACCTGCGCGACGCCTTCGTCGTCGTGCGCACGATGCAATCAGCGCTCGGCCACGGGAAGGGAGCTCTGAATTGAAGGAACGCTCATGCTGATTTTCTTGGTTTCCACCATCGCCGCGGGTTTCGCCGCGTGGGGTATCGCGATGGCGGTGAACCGGCTTACCGGCCGCAAGCTTCCGAAATGGACGCTGCCAGCGGGTGCGGGACTTGCCATGATCACCTTTGTGCTCTGGAACGAGTACAGCTGGGCCGAGCGGAGCCGGTCCGCCTTGTCGGACACCGCCGTGATAACCTTCAAGAACGAGCGGCGCGATTTCTGGCGGCCTTGGACCTTTCTTGCACCATTGACGACGCGCATGTCGGTTCTCGATCGCGGAGCGGCGGCGGAGCTTCCCGCCGATCCGAACCCCGACATGCGGCATGCAAGAGTCTACCTGATGGAGCGGTGGAAGCCGACCTACGGGCTGACGATGCTTTACGACTGCGCCCGGGCGCGTCGCCTCGACACGTCCGACGCGGGCGCGAGCAATGCGAATATCGAAGAGGCCGACTGGATTCAACTCGACCCGGAGGATCCGGCGCTTCGGGCAGCTTGCGGCGGAGGTGGAAATGGCTGACGAAAAGAAACGCCATCGGGTTCTCATCGTCGAAGATGAGGATAACATCGCGTTGGCGCTCGATTACGTGCTGACGCGCGAAGGCTATCAGCACGACCGGATCGCGAATGGCGCCGAGGCGCTGCCCAAGATCCGCGACACGTCGCCCGATCTCGTGCTTCTTGACGTGATGCTGCCCGAGGTCTCGGGCTACGAGATCTGCCAGAACGTGCGTATGGACCCGAAACTCAAGGACGTGAAGATCCTGATGATGACGGCGCGCGGGTCCGCGATGGAGCGACGCAAGGGCCTGGCCCTCGGCGCCGACGGGTTTATTGCGAAACCGTTCGAACTCAAGGAATTGCGCGACGAGGTTCGCAAACTTCTGGAGCCGGGTGGTGAAGGAGCGGGAGGGGATGCTTGAAAGCCTGAGCGTTCGCCAGCGGCTGCTGTTGTTCTTCGCGGCAATCGCCGTGGGGTGCATGGCGGCGGTCGCGGGCGGTTTGTGGCTCGGCTACAACCGGCTTGGCGATCCTGCGGCGCAATCGGCCTTCGTGACCGCCGGCGCGGTGGCCTGCTTCCTCATCCTCGGGCTTTCGGCGGGTATCTGGTTGTTGTTCGACGAAAACGTTGGCCGTGCGCTCGACCGGCTGTCGGTTGGGATGCGGGCACAGGCCCATGCCGATGGGGCGGGCGCGTTCGACGCTGCGCCGGGCAAGTATCTCGGGGATCTCGGTCCCGCCGCAACGGCGCTTTGCGATACGCTGGCTGAAACCCGCGCGGCCCTCGCCGAAGCGGTCGAGCGGGAAACCACCATCCTGCAGGAAGAAAAGGCGCGGCTCGAGGCTCTTTTGTCGGACATTCCCGCAGGGGTGCTGCTGTGTTCAGGAAACCACCAGCTAGTCTTCTACAACGGGACAGCAACCGACATGCTGGGCACCGGGGGCGCGCCGGGTCTAGACCGAAGCGTCTTCGGATACCTGCGCGAAGCGCCGCTGCGTCACGCCTATGACCGGCTTGCCGCCACGGGCGACGAGGATGCGGTTTCGGATCTTCTGGTGGCCACCAAGGAAGGCACGCGGGTCCTGTCGGGCCGCATGCGGCTTCTCGAAGGGGGCGGGAAGGCGCCGGGCTACGTTCTCACCCTGCGCGACGTGACGCGCGACCTGCAGGCCCATGCCAGGCAGGATCGGCTGCTGGAGGAGATCTTCGATCGGATTCGTCGCCCGGCCGCGAACCTGCAGACCGTGATCGGCGCGCTTGCGGAAGAGGGCGGGAGCGAGGCGCTTAACGCCGCACTTCTGGAAGAGGTCGGCACGCTTGCGCGGTCGGTGAACGAACTTGCGGCGCGCTACGATGTGGCGCGGGGAAGCTGGACGACACTGCCGATGACGCGCACGGCCGACCTGATCGACGGCTGCCGGGCGCGAGTTGAGGCGGCGGGCCTGACCATGGCCTGTGAAAGCGAAGAGATGATCCTGCGCTGCGACGGATTCGAGATCGTGGCGCTTTTCGCGGCACTTGCCCGCAGGCTGGCAGAGAATGGGCATGCGCAGGCATTCCGGCTGACAATCGCTGCGGACGGGGCGGGTGCGATGCTTGACCTTGGCTGGCAGGGCAAGGCCCTGTCGATCGGCGCGCTCGAAACATGGCTCGACGAACCCGTCGATCCTGCGCTGGATGAGGTGACGGGCCGCTCGGTGCTTGCCGCGCATGCGACAGAATGCTGGCCCGAAAGTGCGGATGGCTCGGCGGTGATCCGGCTGCCGATCCGCGAGGCGCGCCATGCCGGGGCCCGCGTCGCGCCGGTCGCGCGCCGCGTCGTTTACGATTTCGACCTGCTCTTCAAGCCGCAGACGGCCGAGTTGTCCGACACGCCGCTTCGCGACCTGACTTACGTGGTCTTCGACACAGAGACGACGGGGCTTCTTCCCGAAGAGGGGGACGAGATCGTTCAGATCGCTGGCCTGAGGTTGGTGAACGGTCGCCGCGTCACGGGCGAGGTCTTCGATATCCTCGTCGACCCCGCCCGACCGATCCCGCCGAAGGCGACTGAGGTGCACGGCATTTCGGACGCCATGGTTCAGGGGGCACCGGATGTCGCAGAGGCGCTGACGCGGTTCCACCATTTCACAGAAGGCGCGGTCCTGATTGCGCATAACGCCCCCTTCGACATGACCTTCCTCAGGCGGCGCGAGGCCGAGATCGGCCGCAGCTTCGACCATCCGATCCTCGATACCGTCCTGCTGTCCGCCGTCGTCTACGGCCTGACCGAGAGCCATTCGCTCGACGCCCTGTCCCAAAGGCTCGGCATCACCATCCCGGAAGAGGCGCGCCACACCGCGATCGGCGACACGATCGCAACGGCGGATGCGTTTTTGAAGCTGCTGCCGATGCTCGAAGGGCGGGGTCTCGTCACCTTCGGCGATGTCCTGTCCGAGGTCAGAAAACACGGACGGCTACTTAAGGACCTGAACGCCTGATAGGCGGGTCATCGGAACGTGCGCTGACGGCAGTTGGCCTGTCAGGCAAACGGATCGCGGTCGTAACGCACCCCGGTCAGGTAAAGTCCCTGCGGCGGCGAGACCGGACCGCAAGCCGCGCGATCGCGGGCATCCAGCGCCGCCGCGACGTCTTCGGGGTTCCACGCACCCGCACCGACGCGTTCCAGCGTCCCCACGATGGAGCGGACCTGATTGTGCAGGAAGCTCCGCGCGCGCAGCAAAAAGCGGTACTCGGTGCCGTGCGGGATTTCGTGCTCGGTTATCGTGATTTCGTCCAGCGTCTTCACGGGGCTCTTCGCCTGACAGATCGTCGAGCGGAAGGTGGTGAAGTCGTGGTGGCCGACAAGATGGCCCGCGCCTTCCCGCATCGCCTCGGCGTCGAGCGGGCTCAGCACGCGCCAAGCAAGCCCGGCGTCGTGGGTCAAGGGTGCACGGCGCGAAATCAGGCGGAAGAGGTAGCGCCGTTCGACCGCAGAAAACCGTGCATGAAAGTCGTCCTCCACCCGCGCGGCCTTGAGTATCGCGACGGGGGCGGGTTTCAGATGGAAGTTCAGCGCCTCCGACAGCCTGAACGGGTCCCAGTCTTTCGCGAGATCGGCATGCGCGACCTGACCGGTTGCGTGTACACCCGCATCGGTGCGTCCCGCCGCCGCGATCCCCGGCGCGTCGGGTTCAAGCTTTTTCAGCGCCGTCTCGATCGCTTCCTGGACCGAAGGCTGGCCGGATTGGCGCTGCCAGCCCGAAAACGGGCCGCCGTGATATTCCACCTTGATCGCATAGCGGGGCATGGCATTCCCTAACCCGTTCCGTGGGCGACGAAAAGGGCGGGTGAACGTATGCCCTACACACCCGCGCCGTCCGCGCCTATCTTGTGGCAACGGCAAGAAACGAAGTGGCGGGGGCAGGGCTTGGTCATCGGAAATATCGCGGACAGGCTGGCCCACGGGATCGAGGGGATTAGCTCGGGCTTCTCGGAGGCCTTCTTCGAACCTGTCGTCAGGGTGGGCGTGACGGGCCTTAGCCGCGCCGGGAAGACGGTGTTCATCACCTCACTCGTCGCCAATCTTCTGGATCGGGGCCGTATGCCCAGCTTGCGCGCGGCCTCCGAAGGGCGCATCATCTCGGCGTTCCTCCAGCCTCAGCCCGACGACACCGTGCCGCGCTTCGATTACGAGGCGCATCTGGCCGCGCTGACCGGGGCGGAACCGCGCTGGCCGGAGGGCACGCGGTCGGTCAGTGAACTGCGCCTGTCATTTCGTCTGCGCGAAGGCGGGCTTCTCGGTATGGTGCGGGGCCCGCGTGTGCTGCATCTCGACATCGTGGACTATCCCGGCGAATGGCTTCTCGACCTCTCGCTGATGGACGAAACCTATGCTGGCTGGTCGCAGGATGTTCTGAAGCGTCTGGAGGGGCGGGAAGAGGCAGAGGGCTACATCGCCGCCGCGCACGCGACGGATGCCATGGCGCGGCTCGACGAGGTGACGGCCAAGGCGCTCGCGTCGGACTATACCGCCTGTCTCACCGCGATGCGCGAGGCGGGCTATTCCGACTGCACTCCGGGGCGCTTCCTTCTGCCGGGCGATCTGGCGGGCTCGCCGGTCCTGACCTTCGCGCCTCTTCCGCAGGCGGGTGACCGTGCCCCGCGCGGCTCTCTTCTGCGCGAGATGGAGCGCCGGTTCGAAGCCTACAAATCCCAGGTCGTGACGCCCTTCTTCCGCGACCACTTTTCCCGGATCGACCGGCAGGTCGTCCTTGTCGACGTTCTGGGCGCTATCCATGCCGGACCGCGCGCGGTCGAGGACCTGCGCCGTGCGATGGCGGGGATCCTCGGGGCGTTCCGTCCGGGGCGGGCGAGCTGGCTTGGCGGCCTTCTGGGCATTAGCCGGGTCGAGAGGGTCCTCTTCGCCGCGACCAAGGCCGATCACCTGCACCACACCCAGCACGCCAAGCTGACCCAGATCATGTCCGCTTTGACGCGTGAGGCGAAGGACCGGGCCGACTTCGCAGGCGCCAATACGGCGGCGATGGCGATCGCCGCGCTGCGCGCGACGGTTGAGGAAACCGTCAGCCACAATGGCGGGAAACTCGATTGCGTGCGGGGCCGTCTTCTTTCCGATGGAAGAGTGGCGGCCTTCTATCCCGGGGACTTGCCGGACAATCCGTCTCAGCTTTTGCATCCCGCGCGGGAAGGCGCGCGCGAATGGCTGGACGCGGATTATGAAGTGATGGAGTTCGCGCCCGCGCCTCTGACGCTCAGGCCCGGCGACGGGCCGCCGCATATCCGCCTCGACCGGGCGGCTGAGTTTCTGTTCGGAGACAAGCTGTGATCATTGTTTACAGCCAGTGGGGTGAGACAAACACTATTGAATATTTCTTGCACTCTGAGACGCCAAAGCGCGCAGAAAAGCGCCTAAAGTTGCACAAATCGAACATTTTTCCACATCGCGAGACCCGTGGGCCGAAAACCATGAGCCGAGGTAAGCCATGACGAAACCGAAAGGCCCCGTCCTGATCGAAATGGAGGCCCCCTCTGGCGAGGGTCCGCAGAGCGTTCCGCCCGTGCCCGAGATCGCGCCAGGCGCGGCCGAGGGGCGCGCGATGCAGACCGTGGCGGCCTTTGCCGCGCGTCCACGCTCGAAGCTTGGCCGCTTCTTCTGGGGCGCGGCGGCCACGCTCTTTGGTTTCGTGCTGTCGGTTGCGGCTTGGCGCTTCATTGAGGGCCTCTTTGCCGCGAATCCGCTGCTCGGCTGGGTCGCCGCGGTGCTTGTCGGGGTCTTCGTCCTCGCCGCGATCTTGATCGCCATGCGGGAAATGGCGGCCTATGCGCGCCTCGCGCGGCTCGACCGGATTCACCAAGAGGCACTATCGGTGGCCGGGTCGGGCGACGTGGCGGCGGCCGGTAAAGTCACCGATCGCCTCGTCGCGCTTTACTCAGGCCGGCCGGAAACCGAATGGGGCCGACAGCGCTTTGCCGAGCGTCGGGGCGACGTCTTCGATGCGGACGCGCTTCTGGGCCTCGCCGAGGCGGAGTTGATGGAGCCGCTCGATCGCGCTGCACGGGCCGAGGTCGAGGGCGCGGCCCGGCAGGTCGCGACCGTCACGGCGGTCGTTCCCCTTGCGCTGGCCGACGTGGCGACGGCGATGATCTCCAATCTGCGCATGATCCGCCGCATAGCCGAAATCTACGGCGGCCGCGCGGGCACCTTCGGAAGCTGGCGGCTGATGCGCACGGTCCTGACCCATCTCGTCGCGACCGGGGCGGTCGCGGTCGGCGACGATCTGATCCAGTCGGTGGCGGGTGGCGGTCTCCTGTCGAAGATATCGCGCAGGTTCGGCGAGGGCGTGATCAATGGCGCGCTGACCGCGCGCGTAGGTCTTGCGGCGATCGAGGTTTGCAGGCCGCTGCCGTTCATGACGCTGCAAAAGCCACGGGTGTCCAACCTCGTAAGTCGCGCACTGACCGGACTTTTCAGTTCCGGCAAGGCAGAGACGCCCGAACGCGAATCCTGACTTCCCTCGCGCGCCATCCGCGCTAGAAAGGGGGCGGAGGGGCAAGGAGCGGCGATGATGGAAGGTCTATTAGTGCTGGCAGCGCTCGCGGTGCTGGCGATACCGGTTGCGGTCGTCGTGCTTCTGGTCTCGGTCTCGCAGCTGAAGCGGCGCATCGCCAAGTTGGAGCGTACGCAAGACGATCAGATGCGGACGATCCGCGATCTTCGTTCCCTTGCCGCCGCCCCTGTGGCCGAAGCGCCCGTCGAGGCGCCCCCGACATCGAAGCAGCCGCCCGCCCCCGAACGCGCGGTTGAACCCGTTGAAACGCTGGCCGCTGAAACGACTCCTGTCGAGGTTGAACCCGCCGACGCCGAAGCGACGGGTGCCCCCGAGGCGCCCCTTCCCGCCGCAGGGCCTTGGACCGCGCCCACGCCGTCCCCGGCCACACTGCGACGTGCACGCGGCGGCGGTGGCGCCGCCGCCCTCGGCGCGTGGCTGAAAGACAACTGGGTCTACGCGATCTCGGCCCTGTCACTGGCGCTCGCCGGGATCTTCTTCGTGCAGTACGGGGTCGAAAAGGGGCTACTTCCGCCCGCGGCGCGCGTGGCTGCCGCGATCCTCTTCGGCTTCGCCTTGATCGGCGCGGGCGAATGGTTGCGCCGCCGCTATGGCGACGACGAGCGGTCGTCGACGGCCTACCTCCCCTCGGCCTTCTCGGGCGCGGGGCTCGTTTCGATCTTCGCGGGCGTCCTTGCCGCGCGCCAGCTTTACGGCCTCATCGGATCCGAAACCGCTTTCGCGGGCTTTGTCGCCACAGCCATGCTCGCGGTGGTGCTGGGCTGGTTCCACGGTCCGTTTCTGGCTGCCTTCGGCCTGATCGGCGCGACTGCCGCGCCTTTCCTCGTGGGCGGAGAAAGCGAAGCGCCCTATTGGCTTTACGCCTACTTCGCCCTGATCGCCGCTGCGGGGCTCGCCGTCGATACGGTCCGTCGCTGGGCGTGGCTCTCGGTCCTGTCGCTGGTCCTCGCCTATGCCGGGGCCTGGCTCGTGCTCGCGGGTACGGGCGGGGCGGGCTGGGCGGCGCTGATGCTCGCGGTACTGCCCGGTCTAGCGATCTGCATCCCCGCACGCGCGCTCGTGCCGGATCAGTCCGGGCCGATGCTGGCCGAAGCGATTTTCGGCAAGCAAAGGCCGGAGTTCCCGACGCTTCTCGCCGCTGGGGCAGTCATCGTTTCGTCGGTGCTTTTGCTTCTTATGCCGACCGACAACGGCGCTGAAAGCACGCTGGTTCTGATCTGCCTGACGGTGCTTGCCCTCGCGCTGACCGTCTGGTCGGGCACCGCGCGGGCGCTGTCGGATCTGACTGTCGTGCCGGCGGCGGGCTTCATTCTTCGCCTGATCCTCGAAGCGGTAGAGCGTGGCCCACTCGCCAGCGACTTCGCAGCCGCCGCCATCGCCTTCCGCGCGCCCGAAACCTCTGCCCCTATGACGGTGACGCTGATCCTCGCGCTCGCCACGGCGATGACGCTCGGCGCGGCATGGGCAAGCCAAGGGGCGGGGCGGCTGAAGCCGTTCTGGGCGGTCGGCGCGGCTTTGACCGCGCCCCTTTCCGCCGTCGTGCTGGAGCTTTTCTGGATACCGTCCGCGGTGATGGGCGCCTACCCATGGGCGCTGCACGTGATCGCACTCGCCGCCTTGATGGTCGCGCTCGCAGTCATGTTCGCGCGCAATGACGGCGAAGACAAAAGGCGCACGGCTTATGTCACGCTCTCGGCGCTGTCGCTGATCGCGCTGGCGCTCTTCCTGATCACGACCAAGGGCGCGCTGACGCTCGCGCTGGCGGTGCTCGTCGTGGTCGCAGCGCTGATCGACCGGCGGTTCCGCCTGCCCGAGATGGGGCTTTTCATCCAGGCGGGCGCGGTTGCGCTGTCGTGGCGGCTCATCCTTGATCCTGGCCTTCCCTGGGCGGTCGAGGACGCGGCCCTGTGGGAGGTTCTGGCCTCTTACGGCGGTGCGGCGGCGGCGATGGCCGGTGTTCTCGGCATCCTGAAAGGGCTCGACCGGCGCGGGGCGAAGGTCTTTGCCGAAAGCGCGGGTGCTGGCTTCGCCGCGCTTCTGGCGAATGTTCTCCTGACACGCTGGTTGACGGGCGAGGGGATGGGCGACTCTTTCTTTACCCACTGGGGGCTCAGCCTGAATGCCATGCCGTGGCTCATCCTTGTGATCGTTCAGCTTTACCGCCTGCAACTCGGCGGCGCGCTTCGCTGGCTGCGATGGATGATCGCGGGCGTTGCCGGTCTGATCGCGCTTGGCGGATATGTCCTGTCCGTGGGCCCGGCAAACCCGCTCTTCGGCCTGACAGGCGGGCGCGAGGCGCTGGTGCGGGGACCCTTCGTGCTCGACACGCTGCTCGTCGCTTACGCGCTTCCGGGCCTCTTGCTTCTGGCCGCGACGATCCGGCTTGGCCACCTGCCGCGTTGGCTCGCGCTTTGCCTCGCGGCGATCGGGTCGGCCCTTCTGGCGCTCTATGCAGGGCTTGAGATCCGACGCTTCTGGCGCGGTGACGACCTGTCCGTGCCCGGCGTCACGCAGGCAGAGCTTTACAGCTACACGATCGCGATGATGGCTGTTGGCGCGGGGCTTCTCTACCAAGCGATCGCCCGGCGGTCGCAGGGGCTCAGGCGCGTGGCGATGGCGGTGATCGGCCTGACCATCGCCAAGGTCTTCCTGATTGACATATCCGGGCTGACGGGGCTGACGCGGGTCTTCTCGTTCCTCGCGCTTGGACTGTCGCTTGCGGGTCTTGCCTGGCTTAACCGCTGGGCCGCCGATCGGCAGGGCGACGGGGAAAGCGCGGGCTAGACCAGCTTCGGTATCCCGCCGGGCAGGGTCTGGTTTTCGACCAGCCCGTAGCGCAGCCCGCGCCCGATCCTGTGGGCCAGCGCCGACCAGGCCGCCGCCGTTTCCGGCGGCAGTTCCCGCGCAAGCACGGCCTCGAACAGCCCGAGCCAGCTGTCGAACATGCCGGGCCGGACGTTGCCCGCATGGCGGTGCACCTCCATCGGGTTGCCGTCGTAGGAACGCTCATGAAGGATCGCGTTGCGCCAAAACCCCGCGATCTTCGCCTCATGCGCGGGCCAGTCGGTGACATGGGCCGCGAAGACGGGACCAAGTCCGGGATGTTCGCGGATGGCGGCGTAGAACACGGCCACGACGCGGTCGATCTCTTCGGCGGTGACATTGAAGCGCGGGGGCAGGGCGGTCATGCGCGATGCTTGCGCCCATGCGAAGCGGGATGCAAGCGACGCGATGCCGCGCCCCTTTACCCCCCCAAAGCGCCCGCCTATAAGGCGCACATGAAGCGCATATTCGCGATCATCATTCGAATTACCGGCCCGGCGTACTGAATGCTCAGACGCCGGGAATAGGCGTCTGATCCTTCGCGCCGCCCCTTGATCCTTAAGACATTCCGAGGACTGCCAAGATGTGCGCCGATACGACTGAAAAGACCGCGCCCGACTACCGCGATACCGTCTTCCTGCCCCAGACCGATTTCCCGATGCGTGCAGGCCTGCCCGCGCGCGAACCGGAATGGCTCGCCCGTTGGGAAACGATCGGGGTCTACGACCGCCTGCGTGAAAAGAAGGGCCGCGCGCCCTTCGTCCTGCATGACGGCCCGCCCTACGCTAACGGCCACCTGCATATCGGCCACGCGCTGAACAAGGTGCTGAAGGACATGGTCGTCCGCTCTCAGCAGATGATGGGCAAGGATTCCCGGTATGTGCCGGGCTGGGACTGCCACGGCCTTCCGATCGAGTGGAAGATCGAAGAGCAGTACCGCAACAAGGGGCTGAACAAGGACGACGTCGACGTTGTCGCCTTCCGCCAGGAATGCCGCAAGTTCGCCGAAGGCTGGATCGACGTCCAGCGCGAGGAGTTCAAGCGGCTGGGCGTGACGGGCAACTGGCCCGATCCGTACCTCACGATGGATTTCCACGCCGAAGCGGTGATCGCCGGTGAATTCCTGAAGTTCCTGATGAACGGCACGCTTTATCAGGGCTCCAAGCCCGTTATGTGGTCGCCGGTCGAGAAGACCGCCTTGGCCGAGGCCGAGGTCGAGTATCACGATCATACGAGCCACACGATCTGGGTGCGGTTTCCGGTGGTTTCCGAAGGCGCGCTGTACGGCGTGTCCGTCGTCATCTGGACCACGACCCCCTGGACGATCCCGCAAAACCGCGCGGTCGCCTTCAACCCGGACATCGCCTACGGCCTTTACGAAGTCGGCGCGGTGGCCGAAAATTCGGCCGCCACGACTGGCGAAAAGGTGATCGTCGCCGATGCGCTCGCCGAAGGCATCTTCGGATCGGCCCGGGTCGAGGACCACAAGCGCCTGCGCGATGTTACCGCCGAGGAACTCGGCGCGCTGACCCTCGCCCACCCCTTCCGTGGCGTTGAGGGAGCCGATGGCGAATGGGACTACGACGTTCCGATGCTGCCGGGCGACCACGTCACCGACGATGCGGGCACGGGTTTCGTCCATACCGCGCCGAGCCACGGTGACGACGACTACCAGCTTGGCCTGAAATACGGCCTGCAGATGACCTACAACGTCGAACCGGACGGCTCTTACCGTGCCGACCTGCCGATCTTCGGCGGCGAGGCGATCATCCAACCCGACGGCAAGGACGGTCCCGCCAACGTCTCGGTGATCAAGAACCTCGCCTGGGCCGGCAAGCTTTTCGCCAAGGGCAAGGTCAAGCACAGCTATCCGCATAGCTGGCGCTCCAAGGCGCCGCTGATCTACCGCAACACGCCGCAATGGTTCGTGGCCATCGACCAGAAGCTGGACGACGGCATGGGCGAGCATGGCGACACGATCCGCGCCCGCGCGCTCAACAGCATCGACCACCTCGTCGAATGGACCCCAAAGACCGGCCGCAACCGCCTGCACTCGATGATCGAGGCGCGGCCCGACTGGGTTTTGTCGCGTCAGCGTGCGTGGGGTGTGCCGCTCACCTGCTTCGTCAAGAAGGGGGCAAAGCCCGACGACGCCGACTTCCTGCTCCGCGATCCGGCGGTCAACGCGCGCATTGTCGAGGCATTCGAGGCCGAGGGCGCGGACGTCTGGTACAAGGACGGCTTCAAGGAGAGGGTGCTCGGCAACGACCACGATCCCTCGGCCTACGAACAGATCTTCGATGTGCTCGACGTCTGGTTCGACTCTGGTTCCACCCACGCCTTCGTCCTTCGCGACCGTCCCGACGGGACCGAAGACGGGATCGCCGACCTCTACCTTGAAGGGACGGACCAGCATCGCGGCTGGTTCCACTCCTCCATGCTTCAGGCCTGCGGCACCAAGGGTCGTGCACCCTATCGCGGGGTGCTGACCCACGGCTTCACGCTCGACGAGAAGGGCATGAAGATGTCCAAGTCGCTCGGCAACACCGTTGCGCCGCAAGAGGTCATCGACGAATACGGCGCCGATATCCTGCGGCTCTGGGTCGCGCAGTCGGACTACACGGTCGACCTTCGGATCGGGAAAGAGATCCTGAAGGGCACCGCCGACAGCTACCGGCGGCTTCGCAACACCATGCGCTTCATGCTCGGCAACCTCGACGGGTTCAGCGACGCCGAACGCGTTGCCCCCGACGACATGCCCGAACTGGAGCGCTGGGTCCTGCACCGGTTGGCCGAACTCGACCACACCGTCCGCAAGGGCTATGCGAAATACGACTTCCAGGGCGTGTTCCAGACACTCTTCACCTTCTGCACGGTGGACCTGTCGGCGGTGTATTTCGATATCCGCAAGGACGCACTTTACTGCGACGCGGCCGACAGCATCACGCGCCGCTCGGCGCGCACCGTGCTCGACCTGATCTTCCACCGGCTTGCGACTTGGCTCGCCCCGATCCTCGTTTTCACGATGGAGGACGTGTGGCTCTCGCGCTTCCCGGGCGAGGACTCTTCGGTCCATCTGGTCGACATGCCGGAAACGCCCGCAGACTGGCTCGATGAGCCGCTGGCGCAGAAATGGGACAAGATCCGTCGCGTCCGCCGCGTCGTGACCGCGGCGCTGGAAGTGCAGCGCACGGCCAAGGTCATCGGGGCCAGCCTCGAGGCCGCACCCGTCGTCCATGTTGAGGATGCCGAGGTGTTGAAGGCGCTGCAATCAGTGCCCTTCGCCGATATCTGTATCACCTCGGGCATGCAGTTGACCTCCGATCCGGCCCCGAACGAGGCCTTCCGCCTGCCCGAAATACCGGGTGTGGGCGTCGTGTTCGAAGCCGCCGACGGTGCCAAGTGTCAGCGCTGCTGGAAGATTTTGCCCGATGTCGGCAGCCACGCGCATGAAGGCACCTGCGCGCGTTGTGATAGCGTTCTGGGATGATACACCGGGCGGCCTTTGACGGGCCGCTCGGCCGGCTGATCCTGACCGAGAAGGACGGGGCCATCACCCGGCTGGAATGGAGCGGCGCAGACGCGGACGGGGAATCCTCCGCCCTGCTGGCAGAAGCCTGCCGTCAGCTTTCCGAGTATTTCGACGGGAAGCGGCAGGCGTTCGAACTTCCCATCGCTTTCGCGCCGGGGCTGACAGGGGACGTGCAGCGCGCAATGTGCGCCATCCCGTTCGGCGAAACACGAACATATGGCGATCTGGCGAAGGAACTCGGGGCGCCCGCGCAAGCGATCGGTCAGGCTTGCGGCGCAAATCCCGTACCGGTGATCGTGCCCTGCCATCGCATTCTCGGCGCATCCGGCTTGGGCGGGTTCTCCGCCCCCGGCGGAGTGGAGACCAAGGTCGCGCTGCTAAGGCACGAGGGCGCGGCGTCGCTCCTGATCTGAGGTGGCGGCGTCCGTAAGGTCTGGCGATCTCGCAAGGGGCAGGTCTGACCGAAACGGTTTCCGACGTGTGTCGTTGCCCAAGGGTTTTCATTGAAATTTCGAGGCAGTTCGCCGATAGAGGCGCATTCACGCTGGTCAGAGCCGGCACGTCCGGCACATGGCATGATGCTGATCTGTGAAGGCAGATGCTCGTTCTTCATGGCCCATATGTCCCGACAGGGCGGCAATATTCTAAGGGGTTCCATGGTAGACGTTCTTATTTCACGCGACGCGGCAGCGATGGCGATCGATCCGTTTCCCGTCAGGCTGATCAAACGCATCGTGCTGGTGGTGCTGGGGCCGTTCTACTTTCTATTCATCGCATTTGCGCCGCTGCTTTGCGCCAAGCGGAAAGGGTTTCGCGGTTGGTACTGGCGGCTGGTGAAGCGGGCCTGCTCGCGGCTTTTGTGGCTTCTCAGCATCCGGACAGAAATGTCGGATGCCGACAAGCGTGACCTGAGCGCCGATACGGGCAGCATCATCGTGATCAATCATCGCAGCCATCTGGATGGGTTCACGCTGATGGATGTCGTTCCTGACGAAAAGTGGTTCACCTTCGCCGCCAAGAAGGAACTCTGCGATGCCGCGTTGCTGCGTACAGGCTTCACCGGCGCTGGGCTGGTAGAGATCGACCGGAAAAGCGGCAAGCTCGCGATGGAAACGCTGAGCGACGCAGTGCGAGACATGCCCGCGCGTCGCTCCGTCGTGATGTTCCCGGAAGGGACGCGGACGACGACGGCCTCTCTGGGCCCGTTCAAGGCAGGCGCCGTGCTGGTCGCGCGCGAAACCGGCCGGACGATCCGCCCGATCGTCATTCACGATTCCGACCTTCTGTTGCCGCGGGGCAAGTTCGTTCCGAAAAGCGGCACCATCCGTATCGAAGCGCTGGCGCCTTTCGTGTGCGATCCGGACGCGTCGGTGGATGACGATGTTGCCCGCCTGCGGGCTGCCATGATGGCAGCTTATGACACATGATTAATCAGGGCTGGCTGACGCAGGCCGTCGACCAAGCCTGCTGCACTAACCCTGTACCGGTGATCGATACCCTGCCACCGCATTCCCGGCGCGTCCGGCTTGGTCTGGTTTTCTGCGCCGGGCGGTGTGGAAACCAAGGTCGCGCTGCTAAAGCACGAGGGCGCGGCGTCGCTCCTGATCCGTGAGACAAAGCGGATTTGCGGTTGATTCACAGCCGCTTCCGCGGGCACCCTTGTATTCGAGGCGAGGATACGGCGGAGTCAATGGCGGCGCGTTATCGAAGTGACATCGACGGATTGCGCGCCGTGGCGATCATGCCGGTCGTCCTTTATCATGCGGGTCTCGGGTTGCGCGGCGGCTATCTGGGCGTTGACGTCTTCTTCGTCATCTCTGGCTACCTCATCATCGGCCTCATCCATCGCGAAATGGTCGAGGGGCGCTTCTCGTTCCTCGATTTCTACGCGCGTCGGGTGCGACGGCTTTATCCGGCGCTGTTCCTGACGTTTGCCGCAACGACGGCATGGGCAGCCGTGCGGATGCTCTGGGTCGATCTGGTCGACTATGCCGAAAGCCTCCTCTCTGTGCTCGTCTACGCGTCGAACATCTACTTTTACGCGCAGACCGGCTATTTCACGGAGGCAGCGACGATCAAGCCGCTACTGCACACTTGGTCCCTAGCGGTCGAGGAGCAGTTCTACCTCGTGGCGCCCCCGCTCATGCTCCTTCTGGTCGCGCGCTTTTCGCTTCGCGGGCGAGTCGCGTTGCTCGTCCTGCTGGTGGCGCTCGCGTTTCTTGCCTGCGTTGTAATGACGGGCCGCGACCGTAATGCGGCGTTCTACCTGGCACCGTTCCGGGCTTGGGAACTGGGCCTTGGCGGCGTGCTGGCGCTCATCCGTCTCGAATGGCTTGTCAGCCGGCGGTGGCTGGCCGAGGTGCTGGGCATTGCTGGGCTCGCGCTCATCGCCTACGCGGTCTTCGCTCTTCATCGCTATCTGCCGATGCCGGGCTGGCGCGCGGCGGTGCCATGCCTCGGCGCGGCGATGGTGATCGCGGCGGGGATGGCGCCCGGCACATTGGTCGGCCGCCTTCTTGGGGCGTCGGTGCCCGTCCTGATCGGCAAGATCTCGTATCCGCTCTATCTCTGGCACTGGCCTGTGATCGTGGTGCTCGTATATGGTCGGCCGGAACCGCTCGGCCCCGGGATGGCGGTCTTGGCCATCGCGGTGAGTGTCGCGCTGGCCTATGCGACCTGGCGCTGGGTCGAAACGCCGGTACGAACGCGTCGCGCCTTCGCGGGCAGGCGGGAGATCCTGGCGGGGGGCGCGCTGGCGAGCGTGGCGGCTGCACTGGTGGCGGGGGGGCTGATCCTCGCCAAGGGCCTGCCCGGCCGGCACCCGCCCGAGCTTGTCGCCATGGTCGAGAGTCGTGGGCTGCTCGACAGCGCGCGCTGGCTCCATGACCATCGCCGCTGCCATTTCTCGAACCCCGCGGTTCTGGCGCAGGGTAATCCGTGTGTACTCGGAGCCGAAGGCGTGGCGCCGACATTCGCGCTGGTGGGCGACAGCCATGCCGATGCGGCGAGCCCGGCGGTCTTCGCCGCCGCCGCTCGGGCAGGTGTCTCGGGTTACCAGATTACGATGCCGGGGTTCATCCCCACGCCAGGGCGCTGGTTTCTCGGGACGGGCGCGGACACCGACGTGCAGGCGGTCTTGCGGTTCCTGCATGACCGGCCCGAGGTCGAGACGATTCTCGTCACCGCTTGGTGGGTGCGTGCCCGGATCGGCGAGAGCTATCGCGACGAGCCCGCGGTCTATGTCGATGCGGAGTACGACGGATCGGGCCCGGCCTACAATCCGGCGTCGTTCGACCGCGCGATGGCCCGTCTGGCCGAGGCGCTGCCGGACAGGCGGATCGTGCTGTTGGACGATGTGCCGGCGGGGCCGGCGCTTGACATGAAGATCTATGTCCGCCGGTACGCCACGACGGGCGCGCCGCCGCCGCCAGGTCTGCCGCGCACCGCTGCCGACCGGCAGCGCGTCGATTACGAACCCGCGCTTAGCGCGCTCGCGGCGCGCTATGCTAATTTAGACTATGTGCCTGTGTTCGCGGGTCTCTGCAGCCGCGAGGTCTGTCCGCTGTTTGACGCCAACGGCAATCCCGTGTTCCGCGATGGCGATCACCTCAGCAACGTCGGCGCGCTGTCGCTCACTGATGCTGTGGCGGAAATCTTCGCGCGCTGAAGTTTGGCTTCAGGTGATGGCCTCTAGCCGTTCCTTCGACATCTCTCCCGGCACGATCGTGATCGGAATCGGCAGGTTCCCGGAGGTCTTCGAAAGCTGCGTGACCAACGGTCCAGGCCCCGATTTGTCCGTGCCCGCGCCGAGGACGAGGACCCCGATATCGGCGTCTTCCTTGATCTGGCTGAGGATCTCCGAGACTGGCTCTCCTTCGCGGATCACCAGTTGAGGCTCGATCCCCTGACGGTCACGCATCCACTTTGCGAAGACCTCGAAATGCGCCTCGATCCGCTCGCGGGCCTCGGCCCGCATGATGTCGCCGACACCGATCCAGTGCTGGAATTCCTCGGGCGGGATGACAGACAGGATCGTGACACCCGCCCCGGTATGGGCCGCCCGCAGCGCGGCGAACCGCATTGCGTTCAGGCATTCGCGGCTATCGTCGAGCACGACCAGAAACTTGCGCATGATACCCCCCGTCAAGCGGCGCGATCATGGCGTGTCGCGCCTGCGCTGGCAATCCTCGACGTCAATTGGTCGAGTGCGCCCAATCCCAGTAAAGCTCCCGCACGCGTTTCGTCATTGGACCGTGCTGATAGTGCGTGCCATCGAATTCCACGACAGGTGTCACCTTCGACATGTTGCCGGACATGAACACTTCGTCTGCTTGTCGGAAATCGTCGAAACCCAGCACGCACTCGTGCACCTTCACCCCGTCGGCGGTGAGGTTCTCGATGTGACGGGCGCGCGTGATCCCAGACAGGAACGTGCCATTCCCGATCGGGGTAAACACCTCTCCGTCACGGACCATGAAAATATTCGCGGTTGCCGTCTCGGCCACGTTTCCAAGCGCGTCTGCCACCAAAGCGTTGTCGAAGCCCTTCGTTCGTGCTTCGACGAGCATGCGCGCGTTGTTGGGGTAGAGGCACCCCGCCTTGGCGTTGGTGACCGCCGAATCCAGCACCGGCCGACGGAACCGCGTGGTGGTGAGGCGAGACGTGCGGTCGGCCGATGACATCGGGATCTCTTCGAGGCAGAGCGCAAAGCCGCTGGCGTCGGGCTTGGGAACCACGCCCAATTCCCCGCCATCTAAAGCCCAGTACATCGGACGGATATAGACGGCTATGTCGGATGAATAGCGGGCAAGCCCCTCGCGAGCGATTTCAACGATCTCTGCGGCTGAGTGCGTTGGCGTGATCATCATCGCTTCTGCCGAACGGTTCACACGCGCGCAGTGCTTTTCGAGATCGGGTGCTATTCCCTCGAACCAGCGCGCACCGTCAAACACGGTCGTGCCAAGCCAACTGCCATGATCGGCTGCGCGCATAACTGCGACGTCGCCGTCGTGCCACTCGCCCTCGAACCAGGTGCGGATGTTCCTGCCTGTCGCCATGTCGTCGCTCCTCCACGCCTCTGCCCGTTTTGCGGGCATGATGGTGAAGCGCATCGGGGAGCACAACCCGTCCGGTGGCGTGCAGGCGTTTGCAAATTCGCGCGCCAATGCTAATTGCGTCCACAGCCACCCAAACAAGAGCCTATGCAACATAGCAGTCGCCCAATCGAGCCAAATTGCGCCGCCCAATCCGGGCGTGTGCTGGTCGTGGGGGGAAGCGGAAACCTCGGCCGTCTGCTGCGCCTCGCCTGGGTTGAGTGTGGACAGGGTGGATTGCTTTGGCAGGACCGACGGACGGGACCTTTGGTCTTTGATCCGCTCGCGGAGCCGGAGCGCTTCTCCGAAGCCGCCGAAGGAGCGGACGCGATCCTCAACCTCGCGGGCGTGGTTAGAGGCGATGGCGAAGCGTTGGCGTTCAACACCGATCTGGCGCTCGCGGCACTGAGAGCGGGTCAAGCGGCGGGCGTAGGCCGGGTGTTTCTTGTGTCAAGCGCTGCAGTCTACGGAGCGCCTCAGGATCCGGTTTCAGAAGACACTGAGCTTTCGCCGCTTTCCGACTATGGCCGGGCCAAAGCGGAAATGGAGCGTGCAGTCGCCGCGTGGCGCGAGAAAGCAGGACCGACAGGGCCGGCGGTCACGATCTTGCGCATCGGGAATGTGGCCGGAGCCGATCAGCTTTTGGGAGTGGAGCAGGGGGCGGAACCTCAGATGCTCGACATTTTCGAGGACGGGGTCGGTCCGGCACGCAGCTATATCGGGCCGCAAACTCTCTCGCAGGTGCTGGGCGCGCTTGCAGAGTTGGCACATGTTGGGAAGCCGCTGCCGGACGTGCTGAACGTCGCGCTCGAGGGCACCGTCCACATGGAGTCGCTTCTCGATGCAGATGATCGCAGGTGGGAGGCGAGGACGGCACCCGGATCGCTTCCGCGCCGGGTCGAGCTCGATGTCGCGCGGCTGAAGGCGATCATTCCTTCGTTGCCGCGCGCCGATGCTGCCGGGATCGTGGCTGAATTTCGCGCGCTGGTCCCGAAAGCGGAGGGGCGCTTATGACGATCGGCAAACGGCTGTTCGACATCGCTCTGGCGCTTGTGCTTCTGCCGCTGTTCCTCGTGCTCATGGGCGCTGTCGCGATCGTGCTTCTTGCCACACAAGGGCGGCCGCTGCTCTACGGGTCGGAGCGCATGCGCGAACCCGACCGCGCCTTCACGCTTTGGAAGTTTCGTACGATGCGGCCCGCGCCCACAGACAGTGGGGTCTCGGGCGGGGACAAGGCGGACAGGATCACACCAACGGGTGCGATGCTACGGCGCACGAGGCTCGACGAGCTTCCGCAGATATTCAACATCCTGAGCGGAGACATGAGCTTCGTCGGCCCGCGCCCCCCGCTCAGGCAGTATGTCGAGGCGTTCCCCGAGACTTACGGCGCAGTCTTGAAGTCGCGTCCCGGCGTAACGGGACTCGCGTCGGTTTTGTATCATCGACGTGAGGAAAGTTTGCTCGCCTCATGCGAGAGTGCGGCGGAAACGAATCGCGTCTATTCAGCGCGCTGCATTCCCATGAAGGCGCGCCTCGACCTCATTTATCAGAGGAACCGGAGCATATGTTTCGACGTCGTGATCATCGCCCGCACACTCGCATCTGTTGCTAAACGGTCCTAAACGCGCGCAAAGCGGTGATTTTCCGCCGAAAACCCTGTGGAAATCCTACAACCGAGGGTATGGTCTTGAAGTGTCCGACTACAGGTCTATTACTGCAGCGAAGATAACAATAATTGCATGTGCTTCGGAGTTGGGGATTGCTTGCCGAGGCGCTTTGCGAACGAGGTTGCACTGCTAATGGTGAAGCTTGTCCTTTCGATGACGCGCGCGCAAAAGCGGCTCGTCCTTCTGCTTTTGGACATCTGCTTCGTGCCTCTCGCCTTCCTTGCGGCGTCGGTCATCCAATACAGCACTATCGCACCCATCCAGTTCCTTGTTGCGAACTGGCCACTGGTTCCGGTTCTGATGGTTTTGGCGCTCGTCCTGTCATTCCCGCTGAAGACCGCCGAAGTCCGGCTCAAGTACTACGACATGACCGCAGCGCAGAAGACCGCGCTCTATTCCGCGCTGCTGGGCGCGATGAGCGCCGTACTGACCAAGCTTGGCGGTCTCGGCGCGCCCGCTGGTTTCCATGTCGTCTTCGGACTGGTGTTTTTCGCGCTGTCGGCAGGCAGCCGCATCTGTTTGCTTCACGTGCTTCTCGCGATTTATCGGCAGAGCGCTGCGATCTCCCGCGTTCTGATTTATGGTGCTGGCCGCACCGGTATGGCGCTCGCTGCCGCCCTTCGGGGCCGCTCGGATATCTTGCCGGTGGCCTTCGTCGACGACAACGCGACTTTGCGCGGCCTGATCGTCGCGGGACTGCCCGTCTATTCGGGCGCGCATGTCGAACGCATTCTCGCGCAGCATCGCGTCGACCGTGTGATCCTCGCCATGCCGTCGCTTTCGATCCACAAGCAAAACCTTCTTTCCAGCCGATTGGCCAAGCTTGGGCTCGAAGTGCAGACTATGCCTGCGTTCGCGCAACTGATCGGCGAAGACAATCTCGTCGACAAGCTTATGCCTGCGGGCCCAAGCGCCCTGCTGAGCCGTGCCGGGCTGCAAGACGAAATCGATTGCGGCTGCGACGCCTATTGCGGTGCGAGCGTCATGATCACCGGTGCCGGAGGGTCCATCGGCCTGGAGCTTTGCCGCCAGGTCATTGCCTGCCGCCCGGAGCGAGTTGTCCTGTTCGAGCTGAGCGAAGTCGCGCTCTACAACGCAGAAATGGAGATGCGCCTTCTGACCGAGGGGCTGGACATTCGTATCGTTCCGGTTCTTGGCACAGTCGGCGACGGGGTGTTGGTAGAACGTGTGCTGACCGAGAACAGCGTTGACGTCGTTCTTCACGCGGCGGCCTACAAGCACGTTCCGCTTGTTGAAGCGAATGCGCGCGCGGGGATCGCCAACAACTCGCTTGCTACGGCCGTTCTGGTTCAGAAGGTTCGGGCATGCGGCGTGGGCCGCTTCGTGCTTGTCTCAACCGATAAAGCGGTTCGTCCCGCAAGCATCATGGGCGCGTCTAAGCGCATCGCAGAGCTGGTCGTTCAAGGTCACGCCGCGCAAAACTCCGGCACTGTCTTTTCGATCGTGCGGTTCGGAAACGTCTTGGGATCGTCGGGCTCAGTCATCCCGCTGTTTCAGGAACAGATCGCGGCCGGTGGGCCCGTGACCCTGACCGACGAGGCGGTGACGCGCTACTTCATGACGATCCAAGAAGCGGCACGGCTGGTGCTGATCGCGGGTAGTCTCGCTGAAGGCGGCGAAGTCTTCGTTCTCGACATGGGTGCGCCTGTCGCAATCCGGGAGCTGGCAGCAAGGTTGATCGAGATGTCCGGCTACTCCGTCCGGGATGCGGCCAATCCCGATGGAGATATCGAGATCGTGACGACCGGCCTCAGGCCGGGCGAGAAGCTTCATGAACAACTGATGGTCGGGCAGGGCGCGAAGATGACTGCTCATCCCAAGATCATTTCGGTACGAGAAGCGCATTTGTCCGAGCTGGAACTTGCCGCCTTGTTGCGCGACCTGCGTGATGGTGTCGATAGCGGTGACGAAGTCGCTCTCGCTGCGGCGCTGCGCCGCTGGATCGCGGATTACGAGCCCGTTGCGGCACTCGCCACGATGACGACGCCCCATCGCGAAGACGGCCGCAATATCGTCGCCGGAGAATGACCGGGCGGCCTGACGCAAGGACCACGCGCTATGCGGTCTGCCAGCGAGCTTGAAAGTTCCCACGAAAGTACTGCCCTTTCGGACCCATCGGTGTCAGTGATCATGCCGGCTCGGGATGCTGAAGCGACGCTAGCTGAAGCGATAGGCTCGGTTCTGGCGCAGAGCTTCACGTCTTGGGAACTGCTCATTGTTGACGACGCATCGCGCGATGCGACCCGCCGGATCGCCGAAGAGCATGCTGCAATCGACCAGCGGATCACGGTGATACCATCGGATTCAGCTTTAGGGGCTGCTGCGGCGCGCAATCGGGCGATATCCGTCGCGAGCGGGCGTTATATCGCCTTTCTCGATGCCGACGACCTATGGATGCCGGAAAAACTTGAACGTCAACTGGACTTCATGCGAAGCACCGCCGCTGCTTTGACGTTCACCGCATTCGTCCGACGATTTGGTACGGGCCGCGAGCGCGTGAAGCGGGTGCCGGAGAGTGTTGATTACGATGACTTGTTACGCGGAAACGTCATCGGCTGTCTGACCGCAATGTACGACCGCGAGAAGGTGGGCCGGAAGTACATGCCGGATATACGCCGCCGCCACGATTTCGCACTTTGGCTTGAAATCGTGAAGCAGAGCGGCCCAGCGCGCGGTCTGAATGAACCTCTCGCGGTGCATCGGATGCATTCCCAGTCGCTTTCGGCCAACCGCTTGGCGGCGACAATGGATACATGGCGCATGTATCGCGAGCGTGTCGGTCTGTCGCGGTGGCAAGCGGGGCGAAACCTTGCAGCTCACTTGGTGCAGCGTGTATTCAGATGAGCGGATCAAAGTCGATAGCAGGCCCTTCTTTGCAGGTTCTGCACAGAGTACTCCTGCGGTTGTTTGGGATTCTTTCTCAACTAAAAGGGGAATCCGTAAGAAGCGCTTTGACACCGACCGCGCAATGAAAGAGATCGTACACGGCCGCGTCGGCCGGACGAACCTTTGGAGCAGATGAAGGCGAAAATGAAAATTCCTTTGGCGATCCCTGATCTGACCGGGAATGAGGCGGCGTACCTGCAAGAATGCATCACGTCGACTTTCGTTTCTTCGGTCGGTCCATTCGTGCGCAGGTTCGAGGCAGAGATCGCCGAGCTCAGCGGAAGCGAGCGAGCGGTCGTGGTGAACTCGGGGACGGTCGCGCTGCAGATAGCACTTGAGTCGCTCGGGATATCGTCCGGCGACCTCGTCATGCTGCCGAGCCTTACCTTCATAGCAAGTGCCAACGCGATCCGGCATTCCGGCGCGGATGTCTGGCTGGTCGACTGTGACCGCGAGTTCTGGTCTCTGGATTTGTCGCTTTGCCGACATCTGATCGAGACCGAAACAGAGCCGCACCCCGATGGGCGGCGTCATGTAGCGAGTGGTCGAATCCTGCGGGCGATAATGCCAGTGATGATCATGGGCGCGAGCATTGATCTGGAAGCATTTGTTGCGCTTGCCCGAGAATTCGGTTTGCGCGTCGTTGTCGATGCCGCGGCGGCGATCGGAGCGGAAGCGTGCGGTGGGAGAAAGCTAACCCAGACTGGCGTAGACGCCGTTTGCTACTCGTTTAACGGTAACAAGACCGTCACCTGCGGCGGCGGTGGAGCCATTGCGGCCGCCGACAATGACCTGATTGCCCGCGCCGCGCATCTTATCTCTACCGGCCGTGTCGGCGAAAACTACGAGCATGACATCGTCGCCTACAATCACCGCATGACGAATATTCAAGCGGCGCTTGGCGTCGCGCAGCTGGAGCGACTGCCTCATTTCCTGCGCCGGAAGCGGGAGGTCAGCGCCAGCTACGACGAATTGGCTGGTCGGTACGCAGACCTCTCGGCTTTTCCTTCTCCGCCATATGGAACCAATACCCGGTGGTTTTCCGGGGTCTGGTACAACGGCGCTGATCTGGCACTTTGCGACGCCTTCCGCGCGCATATGAAAGATGCAGGCGTCGATTTGCGTCAGTTCTGGAAACCGATCCACCTTCAAAGACCTTACGCCGAAGCGATTGCCAGTCCGATGCCTGTCGCTGAGGATGTGTGGCTGCGCATCTTCCCCTTGCCATGTTCTAGCGGGCTGTCCGCAGAGGACCTTGCAACGGTCATTGCCGCAGCCGACGATTTCTGGAGCCGGCACGCGGGCCGGGACGCCCAAGCGGTTGCAGCGGCCAACAGGACGGAGGCGGAATGCGGCTAACGACGCTGACAGGCGATGATCTGCACCGTGTCTGTGTGCGCGCTGATCAATCGGTGCGCGAGACGATGGCCGTGATGAGCGATGCAGGTTTGCGACTCGCTCCGGTTCTCGATCCGGAGTCTGGCCGTTTCCTCGGTGTTGCCGCCGACGGAGATCTGCGCCGCTTTCTGGCTGCTGGTGGGGCTCTTGAAGCGCCGGTATCTGAAGCAGTCAACAGCACGCCGATCGTACTGGAAGAGCTTCTCAACCCATCCGAGGTCCGTTCGCGGATGCTTTGGCGCGGGATCGAGTATCTGCCTTTGCTGCGTGGAGACCGGATCGAAGCGCTCTACGTCCTTTGGACGGTCAGCGCGCCCGAGCAACTTACCGCGGTCATTATGGCCGGTGGCCTCGGATCGCGTCTCAAACCGATGACCGATTCCTGTCCCAAGCCGTTGATCAAGCTTGGCGGCAAACCGATTTTGACTCATATCATCGAACATTTGCGCAACGAAGGCGTCGGTCGGTTCGTCCTGTCGATAAACTATCTCGGTGACATGATCATAGATCATTACGGCAATGGCGCCTCGCTAGGCGTTGAAATTGCCTACGTGAACGAAACCGCCCGTATGGGTACAGGCGGTGCGCTGAGTTTGATTGACCCGGCCACTTTGTCAGAGCCTTTTGTCTGTCTGAACGGCGATATCCTCAACGATCTCGACCTGAACGCGCTGCGAGAGAGGCACTTGAACAGCGGCTGGGACGCCACCATGGTCGTGCGTGATCACAACTACACAGTCCCTTACGGTGTCGTGAAGAAGTCCGACGACGGTTCCTTCCTTGGAAGCGAGGAAAAGCCGACGATGGTGTTCCAGATCAATGCGGGCATCTACATGCTGTCCAAGTCTATTCTGCCCGTTGTTCCAAAGGGCCGCTTCTACGATCTGCCTACGCTGTTCGAGGATATACAGGCCCGGAACCTGCGCAGCGGGACTTATACGCATCAGGGGCGGTGGATCGACGTCGGCACGCCCGAGGAATACGAACGGGCACAGGATATTTTCGAGGCAGGATACTGATGCTGGACATGGACCTTTCGAACGCGGCCCTCGATCGTGAAACCGTCGGGCGCGGCATGAGCTTTTTTGCCGGCGACATCGACGCGATGAAAGATGACCTGCGCGAAATGATCCTTGGCGCGCGAATCCTGGTGATCGGTGGGGCGGGCTCCATCGGCACTCAAACACTGCGTACGGTTGCGGCCTTTGGCCCGAAGTCGCTGCATGTGATCGACCACAACGAAAATGGCCTGGCGGAACTCGTGCGAACGATCCGCGCCTCGTCCAAGCCTTTCCCGGTCGAGGATTTTCTGACACTGCCTTTTGATTACGGCGGGGCCCCCTTCGCACTGTGGCTGAATGCGCGCGCGGCAGACTACGACTACGTGCTGAACTTCGCCGCGCTTAAACACGTGCGCAGCGAAAAGGATGCCTACAGCATTCTGGCGATGCTCGAGACCAACGTCCTGCATCTGGAGAACCTTTCTCGCCTCTTGGTGAATATGGCCGGGCTCAAACGGATGTTCTGCGTTTCGACCGACAAGGCCGCCAATCCAAGCTCCATGATGGGCGCGACCAAGCGGCTGATGGAACACGCGCTGTTCCTGCCAATGCAGGATCGGGCGAAACCGCTGGCGACGACCTCTGCGCGGTTTGCGAATGTCGCGTATTCCAACGGCTCGCTTCTGCAATCCTGGCAAATGCGTCTGTCGCAGCGCCAACCGATGGCGTGCCCCGAGGGTTGCCGAAGGTTCTTCGTGACTCTGCCGGAATCCGGTCACCTCTGCACACTCGCTGCATTTGGTCTTGAGCCGGGCGGGATTGCAGTGCCCGCCCTTAAGCCGGAAGAGCACTTGGTGCTTCTTCAGGATGTTGCGGGACGGTTTCTGCAGTCGCAGGGGCTGGAGCCTGTCTTTACAAGGGACGAGGCCGAGGCGCTTTCAAACCTGGAGACGTTCGCCGCTGCCGGCAAATGGCCGGTGCTTCTGACGCCGCTCGATACTGCAGGCGAAAAGCCTTACGAGGAATTCGTGGCCGAGGGCGAAGAAGCTCTCGCAACGTCAATGCGTTCCCTTCTGCGCATCGCCTACAAGTCACCAGAAAATCCGAACGCCTTCACGCAGCTATTGGACGACCTGAAAACCCTGTTCCGCCGTGACGCTCCTGCGAGGGCCGTCACTATCGAGGAGCTCAAGACCGCCATCGGCGCCATCGAAGCCGGCTTCCTCAAGAGCCACGTTGTGAGTACGAAGTCGCTTGATCAACGGATCTAGGCGGGAAGGCTAAAACGCATGACAGATCGTTGCTACGTCATAGCCGAGATCGGCGTGAACCATAACGGGGATGAAGCGCTTGCGCGGAAGCTCATCGATGTGGCCGCCGCAGCTGGTGCTGATGCTGTGAAGTTTCAAACCTTCTACGCGGACGAGTTGGTGACCCGCAGTGCCAGCAAGGCAGCCTATCAGATTGCCAACACTGAAAACGATAATAGCCAGTATCAGATGTTGAAGTCCCTGGAACTGGAAGATGACACCTATATTCGGCTGAACGACCACTGCGCGGAACGCGGCATCGACTTCCTTTCAACCCCATTCAGCGAACGTGCTGCCGATCTTCTCGAGAGGATTGGGGTAGGGGCCTACAAGGTTAGTTCCGGCGACCTGACACATCTTCCGCTCTTGCGATATATCGCGCGGAAGGGCCGCCCGATCATCCTGTCCTCGGGTATGGCGGTTCTCTCAGAAATCGAAGATGCCCTGACTGCGATCTATGAAGAAGGAAACCGGCAGGTTTCCGTCCTGCACTGCGTGTCGAACTATCCTGCCGCTCCAACGGATTGCAACCTTGCCGCAATGCAGACGATTGCACAGGCGTTCGCCGTTCCGGTCGGTTGGTCCGATCACACGATGGGAGAGGCGATTTCGCTGGCTGCCGTCGCGCGCGGCGCATCTATCATCGAAAAGCACATTACCCTTGATCGCGCAATGCCGGGCCCCGATCACAAGGCCTCCATGGAGCCAAAGGAATTCGAGGTCTTCGTTGAGAATATTCGCGCGGTGGAAAGTGCTATCGGAGACGGGCGCAAGCTTCCCACAGAGCATGAGCGTGAAACCGCGAAGCTTGGGCGTCGGTCGCTTGTCACGACACGAGCACTGCGGGCCGGGGAAGAGTTGACCACTTCGGATATCGCGATCCTGCGCCCCGGGACGGGGATAGCACCGCGCTATCTGCCCTATGTGATCGGACGCCGCGTGAAGGTTGATCTCGAAGAGAACGTAGCCTTGTCGCTTGGACATCTGCATGGTGACTAGAACGCCCCGTGTTGTCGTAGTGGGTGGCGGCGGCCACGCCGTCGTGCTGGCTGAGGCACTGGCGCTTTCAGACCGCGCACCTATCGGCTACATCGCGCCCGTAGCCTCCAAGATGAGCGTGGGTGTACTCGGCGAATGGCTCGGAGATGACAGTGCCATCCCCGCACTCTGTGCCGAGGGAGTGGAATTTGCGATCGGTGTCGGTTTCGTTGACGCGACCGGTGCCGAGCACCGCCGAAGGATTCTCGACCTTCTTGGTGAAGCGCAACTAAGGACTGTGGTGCACCCGGCGGCAGTCATATCGCCTTCGGCGGTTCTGGAGGACGGGGTGTTCGCCGGGGCGGGGGCGATTGTAGGGCCGGGCGCAGTCGTGGAAACGGCTGCGATCGTCAACTCCGGAGCGATCGTCGAACATGACTGCCGGATCGGTGCGAACACACATATTGCCACGGGGGGCAGGATGGGTGGAGGTGTCACCATCGGCGCCGACTGTCTGATCGGGCTAGGTGCTGTTTTGCGTCAGGGTGTAGCCATTGGCGAGGGCGCGGTTATCGGGGCGGGCGCCGTCGTCGTAAGCGACGTTGCTGCTGGCGCCAAAGCCCTCGGGGTGCCGGCGCGCGAAGTGTGAAGAGGCTTGTTTTTCGGCCATCCGGCCGCAACGGAGAGAGATGACATGACGACGATCGCGACGATCTGCGCGAGGGGAGGATCAACAGGGGTTCCACGCAAGAACGTGCGTGACCTCTGCGGCAAGCCACTGATCGCGCATACGATCGAACAGGCGCTTGCCTGCCCGGAAATCGATGCTGTCTACGTCTCCACTGACGACGACGAGATTGCCGAGGTCGCCCGGAATTTCGGCGCGACGGTTCCCTTCCGTCGCCCGGCCGAGATGGCGACCGTGTCCGCGCCGAAGTTGCCGGTGATCCAGCATCTGGTGGCACATGTCATTGACAGCGGCGTTGATGTGACGCGCGTCGTCGATCTCGATCCGACGTCGCCACTTCGCGCCGTCTCGGACATCTCGAATGCGATCGCACTGCTTGATGACGAAACGGATGTCGTCATCACGGGCTACGAGGCAGAGAAGAATCCATATTTCAATATGGTCGAAGTTGGCCCCGATGGCAGCGTCGGCCTGGTCAAGCCCCTTGGTCACACCGTGACGTCTCGACAGGAAGCACCCGAAGTCCTGTCGATGAACGGATCAGTCTACGTCTGGCATCGTGATACTCTCGAGAAGGGACTGTGGGATGGGCGGGCGAAAGTCTATCGGATGCCTCGCGAGCGCTCTGTCGACATCGACCATGAGCTGGATTTCCTGTTGGTCGAACTCTTGATGACGCGCGCCTAACGGATGATCTTCAGGCTCGTCAGGCTTGAAGCTGCATGATGACAGTACGGCGTGATAACGAGGTGGATTGAATGCCAGTGAACCGGGTTTTGAAACGCGTCAGCCGTATCTACCATTCGGCTCGTATTTTGCCCCGGTTTTTGGGCGACACGCGCATGGCCACGTTTTCCAAACGCGTCTGGACGCCTATGAAAAGGCGTTTCTCGCAGGGCCTGCGCTTCGTCGCGATCCGTCAAGCGCGGCTGGTCGACATGGTTCTCGGCTGCGCGGCTGGAAACCGGTTCTTCTGGTCGTCGCCGTCAATGTCCAGAAATTGGGTCAACGTGGAGAGGCGCCTTTTCTTCCTCCAGGCCCGTGGTGGCAAGGATCTTGATCACTTCGTCGACCTGGCTTTGGCACACAGCAATGATTTTGTCGTTTGGACGGGGCTTGCCCGATCAACCCTGACGAAGGCGCGCGTAGCAGAGGTTCTGGGTGCGCTCTCCCCCACTAAAAACGCTGGTTTGGCGAGTCAGATCCGCTCGAGCCACGTCTCGGCCGCCGCTGTCGTTGGTGCGGGGGCGCTTTGCCTCGACATCAGCGAGATGGAGCGGCTTGCCCGCGAAGTCGAAACTCTCTTGCCGTGGCAAACCGACGGCTATAGCGGGGCAATCGACAGTCTCGGTACCCGGCTCGACGTGCCGCCGACGGACGCTTATCTGCGCAGCCTTCCCTCCAGCGGCTTTCGTTCGAAAAAACGACATCGCCTGATTATCGCATCAACACTCCGCGACAAGCGCGCCTTGTCGCTTCTTTTCGGCGGTGCCGACGCGGTCACGCTCTATTCGCTCAGCGATCTCTATGGAAAAGCGGACTTTTCCGAGGAACAGCTTCACTGCGACGAGGGTCTGCCAATAAACGTTGAGAACGCGCGTAGCAGGGTGACCCGCTTTTCCGCAGAGTATCACGCGCTCCACCAAGAGACTCGGGAGTTGGCTGAGCGCGTACACAGGGAACTGGCGGAGACCGGCACAGGGATCGACTGGTTGCCAACGGGCAGACGCAGCTTCGCGGAAATGAACCTTGCCGACCGTCTGTTCTTCCCCTCGCTAACGCTGGCGGCCCTGCGCAAACTGATTGCTCAACCCGAATTCGACCATGTGGTCATCGCGATGGGGTCGCGCAAAGAGGATCGCGACCTGTGTGCGATGCTCGCGGGGCTGGAAGAACTGAAGACTGACCCAAGGGTGGAGGTGGTCTCCCATTCGCCGTCTCTGACGGAAAGGCTCGCCCTTCCGTCGCGTCTGGCCGAGCTGAGAAACGGCCCGCCCGAAAAAACTCAAGGTGGCTATTGGGGTCCGCCTTTGTCAGCGTATGGCCGCCAGTTGTCCGATGTCATCCGCGATGCGACTCCACCGACCATTCAATGGACCAAGACGGATAAGGCCCGCGTACTGTTCGTTTGTGCCGCAACAAGTGCCTATGACGACTCCACAGCGGCCTATCTGGATGCCCTTGTTAAGCGCTATCAGACAAAGATGGGGTTTGCCGGAGGTAATCCTCTCCCTGTACTAGATGGGCTTGCCGAGCCTGACGCGATCGCCTCCTCAGACATCTATCGGCTCCAGACGACCCTATCGAAATCTCAGGAACTGCGTTTGGGTGGCATCAAAGCTTGGCTCGACGACTTCTTTACCAAGATCATCCGTGACCTCTCTGAGGATGGGCATCGTTCCCTTGCGGTGCACGTCATGTCTGCGCGCACCCCGTACTACGTTCGAGAGGCTCTGCTTTCCTTTCTGATCGAGGCGCATCTGGTTGACCGCTGGTTCGCCAACATGAAGGCACTGGACGCCTTGCCTGACATCGTCGTGATGACGCCCTATCGCGACATGTTCGTGGCTAATGCGGTCGCGGCCGCCCGTCGCTACGGTGTCCGCAGCATCGCTCTGGAGCCCCATGGATTGAATGCCAACTACTGTCGTTACTCAACGATTTACAGCGACTTTTGCGGCGTCATCACCGAAGCCTTCCGGCACGAGACCGCTTCCGGCTTCGGTATTCCGTTGGAGCGCTGCAAAACGGTCGGATCCCCGCGCCTGACGGCGCCTGTTGAGTACGATCTGCAATCGCGTACCATCGCTGCGCGAAAAGCTGCGAGCAGCGAGCATGGACACGTCTTCAAGCCCGGGCGGACAGTGCTCGCTTTCTTCTCGCAGCCCACGGACTGGGGCCAGCTCGAAAAGGTTTGGCGGATCCTCCTTAAGGGCAGCGCTGCGCGGGATGTTCAGATTCTTCTAAAAACTCATCCTGAAGAGGCTCCTACGCGGGCATCCCGCTATTTCGATGTTGCGCGGGAGTGTGGCGTCCGTGACCGGGTGGAGATGTGGAACGGAAATGCCAAAGAGGCCATCGAATGCGCCGATATTGTGCTTGCTGCCTATAGTGCGACGGTTGTCGAGGCAGCGACACTGCGCCGGCCCGTCGTCTGCCTTGCGCCTGAAGGCGTAGATTACCCACTTGAGCAGAACCGCATTGTCGGGGCGCCGCTACTGCGGACTCCAGAGGAACTGGCCAAGTTGCTTGCGGAGTTTGTTAAAGATCCCTCGCCGATGCAGGCCGCGGCGGCGGAGTTCGTTGCGCGCGAACGGCAGGTCACTGAAGGGATCGAAACCAGTCTCGCGCGATTGGTGGACGAGGTCCTCGCGCTGCCAAAAGAGCAAGCGATCCGGGACGAGGCCGATCTGCCTGAGAGCTGTTTCCTCTCGGGGCCCCACAGGGCATTCCAGGTTTAGACCGCAGTCAAAGCCGAAGCCGTTCGGTCATCCAGCTTTGCCACGACGACCGATTTCACGCAACAGCGCCTCCCAGTGGGCATAGATCTTGTCCGGCGCGTATTCGGCCATTGAGGCCGGAGCGCGTTCGGACAGTTTTTCGCGCAGTTCGGCATCGGTGATGAGCCGCTCCAGCGCCTCTGAAAGCGTCGCCGCCGGGTTGTCAGAGGGCTGCACGAGCAAGCCGTTTTTCCCGTCGCGGATCAGCGTATTTACACCCGGGCAATTGGCAAATCCGACTGCCGGCAAGCCGTGGACAAGGGCCTCGGCCACGGCCAGGCCAAAACCTTCGTGCGCGGCCGGGTGGCAAAGGATGGACGCACGGTCGTAGTAGGGTCCAGTCTCAGGGCAGTCGCCCTCCAAAGATACCTGACCTTGCAGGCTTAGACGGTGCACGGCGGCGCGGAGCCGTTCTTCCTCTGGTCCGGTGCCGCAGATAACCAGGCGCCAATCCGGATGATGTTTGGCAATTCTTCCCCATGCCTCGATCAAAAGGTCGACGCGCTTCACTGCAGTCAGCCTACCCACGGAAAGGATGAAATTGTCGCGCTTTAAAGCTGTATCGGGCAGCGACAGCCGAGAAACTGCGTTCGGCAGGACTTCAACCCTCTCGCGCAAAAGCGGGGGAAACCATTCGCGGAACTCTTCGAGCAGAACCAGAATCCTGTCGCAATAGTTGAAGGCCTCAAGACTCCGCCGACGATAGACGGGGTTCTGGTCCCAGCGCGTCGTATCGTCATAGTCGGCAGACGGAACGTTGTGGAGCACCGCCACGACTGAAGTTGATGTGCCACGCGCGGCAAAGGCTGATGCTGTTATGGCCGGCCGCATCGCGGCGATGATCACATCTGGTCGCTCCGCCTTGATCATCCGCCTGAGACGTCTCGCGAAAAAGCCGTGCGTGAATGTCCATTTCAGATGCCCAAGTCCCAAGCCATTCGGCAGTGCTTTGAGCAGTCTTTCCAACCTGCGTTTGCGAGGTGTAGCACTCGGCGCCCGTTGCGTGGTTGGTCTGCCCGTCCCGATTGCGGGAAAGAGATTGATCACGCGAACCGATCCTGTGTCGTACACCGGCTCGCCTCGACTGGGTTCGAAGCAGGCAATCGAGACATCAAACCCGCGCTCTGACAGCGCTCTCGCGGTCTCAATCGTCACTCGCTCGGCACCGCCACGCAGCTCAGCAAGTTTCTGGATGACAAATATGACCTTCACTACCGCTCCGAGAGAGGTTGTGCCCTACAGACGGGCCGTTTCAGAGCGCTGCAACGCCGTCCGCAAAAAGCTTGTGGCCAAGATCGGACAGGTGCATGCCGTCCGGCAGCAGCGGTTGTCTGTGTTGGTTTTCCCACATGATCCGGTCCACATCCAGCAATGTGACATCATGGCGGTGCGCGGCGTCCATGATTTCCACATTGTACAGGGCGAAGCCTCTGTTGATACCCGGAGTGGCGGCCCAGAATTTCGACGGCGGCAGGATTGTGGTTGCGAAGATGATGTTGCGTGCACCTCGCGACTTCAGGATCGTGGTGATCGCGTCGAGGTTCGAACGAAACTTTTCCAGCGGTACATAATGCCGTGAGGGCAGGTAGCGCAGTATATCGCTCCGGTAGCGTCGGGCAAAATCGACTACCCGTTTGTTGGTCTCGGGAGACAGAAGCCCCAGCGCAAGACGTTCCTCGGTCAAGAACATACGGTTCGCGCAGTCGTTAAGCCCGACATGGATCACCACGTCGCTTTCCCGGCCGAGCGTCTCTTCCTGCTGCAATTCGGCAAGCACATTGTCGGTCGTGAAAAAGCGCTGGCAGATCGGCGTCACCTTGCGCGCGTGATCCGCACCGGCCAGCAGCCCCGAGTATGTCCGCCCGGTGCCGTCTGACGGTTGGTCGAGGCGGGGCAGGCCGAGAGAGTCTGAAACGATCAGGATCTGTTCGCCGGAGTTGCTCTGAGCCGATTTGAAGCGCGCTCTGAATTCGTCGCGTTCCCTCCTGTAGCGTGCCACATCGGCGGCGACACGCGCGGCAAGCTTGGCAGGATTGGCTTGGCTGACTGCAATTTGTCGGGCGAGCGAAAATGCATTCACTGCCAATTCGGCTTTGCCCGCTTGAGCGATGGCGAAGGCATAGGCGATTGTACCTGCGACCTGATTTTCGCAATTGCCCGAAATGCCCATGCCCGTGCCCTATGCTTTTTTCCGGCCTCGGCGATTAGTTTGAGAGCCGCCCGCCGGTTCGTATCAGTTCGTAATAACGCGCGAATTTGGCGTGTTCGTCCAGTGTTTGCAGACGGTCAATATCCTCGCCATACAAAAATGCGCGCGTCTGACGCAAGAGACCGGGCTTGAAGTTGCGGTCCGCTTCGTCATCCAACTCCATTTCCGTTTCCGCGAAGCTGCCGTGCATCTGTACACGAAGCTTTTCCAGCGGCTGAAGGATGAGCCTGCGCTTGGTGGTCATGACTTCGACCCCCCAGCGACCCGCAGACAGCCAGTTGGCGTGCCAGCTGACGAGCGCGCCCGCCGTGTTCCGGCCGAAGCCGGCGTAGACAGCGCCTGATGGGTGCCAGTCCAATGCTCCCTGTCCGGCGACGGTCGCTTCGAGCGTCGAAGGAGCGCCGAAGAAATGGAAGGCCAAGTCAAGTACGTGCGTAGAATTGCCGTAGAACCAGGTTTCGAATTCGCGCTTTGGTTTGGAGAGTTGCACGATGCGTGCGGAAGCCTCTGTGAAGTCGAACTTCACGCTGCTCGGGCCGCCATCCTCCGCAATCAGCTTGTCGGCCATGAGAACCGAGGCCATGTAGCGCCTGTTGTAGGCGAGGTAGACCTCAGCCCCGGCACCGTGGACGGCAGTGCAAAGAGCGTCCAGTTCCGCGATGTCGAGTGCTGCAGGCTTTTCGACGAGAATGCGCTTTACGCCGGCCTCGACAAGCGTGGTTGTGACACTTGCCAGCGCGTGGGCGTTGACCGTAACGATGGCAGTTTCAGGTAGGGTCGCGCGGGCGTTGATCTGATCGACGAGCGGGCCAGTCCCCGCCTGCAGTCCGCTTTTTTCAGTAAAGCGGCGGGCCGAGTCCTCTCCGCGCCCGAAGATGATCGGGTGGATTGAAAGCGAAGTCAGAACCGCTGCATAGGCGAGCGCCATGTCACCCGCACCTACCAGCAAGACCTCGGGCGCTTTGACTTGAGAAATCATGTGGTTTGTCCTTCCATGCCCCTTCGACTAGCTGACAGGGCAGATCTCATCTGGTTCGGCGGGCTGACCGAAATGCTTCAATAGCCCGCTAAGGAAGAAGCGGTGCTGGCGAGCAGAGTCCTCATATGGGGTCAGCACGCAGCGCCTCTCGTTCAACAGCTCTACGTAGGTGTCCGTCAGTTCGGACACGTGACGCATGGCGAAGTCGTGAACCTCTCCATTGCGGATGAGCTTGCGGCCAGTCTCATCAATGTCGAACTGGTCAGGGTCAGCGGACAAGTGCAAGTCCACATGCGGATCGCCATCCTGATCGCAGGTGATGCGGATTGCAGCGCCGTTAGAGAGGCGCGCCTCGATCGTCCCGAAAACTTCGATGTATCCGTCGCGTTTGCTCGGAACCGAGCCAGGTCGCAGTCCAGCCGTGTTGAGGTCCGCTATCGCCGCCGAGTTCAAAAATTCGGCAAGGTCCAGGAAATGTATGGCGTTAGAGCCAAGCCCGTAATTTGCGCCTTTGACTGTTATGTCGACCGGCCGGGTAGATAGTTCACTGCGCAGGGACTGATAGCCCGGCGCTGTTCGTCTACCGCAGTTGACGTATCCCTTGATGCCGTTCTCCCGAAGCGCAGCACCTACGGCGTCCAGATCTCCGAGGGTTGGAAACAAAACCTTCTCGAATACGACAGATTTCAAAGAGAATTGGCTGTTCGCGGCATCGAATGCCGCCCGCCGCATAGCTGAATTGGTGGCGAAAATGGCCAGATCGTATTGGCCCGAGCCGGGCGGCAAATCAGTGAGAAGGGTCGTTGACGCCGTCTCCCCAAGGGACGCCAGGT
>CBDUOT010000022.1:0-37386 GCA_965368915.1 uncultured Rhodobacterales bacterium
CGGTGCTACCACCGCCCGTGCTGCCGCCACCGGTGCTACCGCCGCCGGTGCTACCGCCGTCCGTGCCGCCGCCGCTGCCCCCACCGCCGGTGCTACCACCGCCAGTGCTGCTGCCGCGCGTCCGTGGGCGATCATCACGCTTGTCATCGCCGCCGGGCCCGCTGATTGACGCCGTTGGCAAGTCCGTGAGCAGCGCCGCGAGTTGCGGGCAATACTCGATCGTGTACGCCAAAACGTCCGGATAATCGGGGCGATTGCGGATCTCGCGCGCTTCTGCTGCCGTTAGCGTCTCGCGCGCACAGATCGTTCTGACAACGACTTCGGAAGTCGTGGCGACTTCGTAGCCACCTGCGCGAACGTCAGTAGCGATCGTGCCTGGCACCACCAATGCCGTGGCAATAAAAAGCATTCTCGCGCTCGGCGAGCTTCTTCTCGTACTCATGTCCACCCTCCACCCAGGGGATACCGATATATGCTAGGTTCCCCACCAGGAACCTCAGCTTCTAGTATGTTGTACATACATGAGGATCGGTAGAATTTGAGCGAAATCTTGCGCAACTGTGGCCAGATCGTGAACAAAGGGGCGAATTGAGGCGCATCTGCCACACATTATTCGCCTTCCACGGTACCGCTTTCGGTCTTCAGCCCGCATTGCGTGACTGGTCCGCAATGCGCGTTTCTTGCGCTCTGGCAGAGCAGCCTTCGCACCTGCACTCCGGGAGGTTGAAAAACAAAAGGACACCCGAAGGTGTCCCGTTTGATTGGAGCGGGCGATGAGATTCGAACTCACGACCCTAACCTTGGCAAGGTTATGCTCTACCCCTGAGCTACGCCCGCGTCCTTGGGTGAGAGCCATGTATAAACTCTGCCGCTGGGCCGCAAGAGGAAAATAGCTCTACGCGGTCAGAAAATTGTGCGGCGTTTGCAGGAAGGGCGGTCAAGTCGGCCACGCAGTACCCGCGAACAGTCTGGGGCGCCTATCGAGGTTGGCTTGTGTAGTGCGCCTGATTCTCAATGGCCCGCCGTTCAGTCTTTAAGAGGCAGAAAATGCTCAATAAAATGCTTAATCAAAGCTTACAACCTTACGGATTTGTCGCCAAAGATGCCCCGCAGTGCCTGATTAACGATCAGGGCGAAAAAGTGCCTTCCCTTTGTCGCAACTATGTCGAAATCCGGGCGAAATTTTGGTGCCGACTTGGTTCATCGCCGAAGTGGCAAGCACGCAGATCCGAGAGGGTCGCCCTGAACCGAAAGGACCAGACAATGTTCATGAAGCATTCGACGCATTTCGAGCCGGCCGCACTGATCACCCTCAAGGCATTGGCGCTCAACCCGGCATCCCAACCGGTCTCGACGGGTCTTGTGTCCGGAAGTCTTGTGGAAACGACAACCGGCTGGCAGCCCGTCGAAACCCTCACGCCGGGGGTGCGGGTGGCGACCTATGACGGCGGTTTCCGCGCCCTCGCCGCGCTCGACCGCAGCCGGCTTTTGAGGGGTGCCGCCAGCCGCATCGTCGATGTGCCCGCTGGCGCGATCGACAACTGCAGCCCGTTCTCTGTTCTGTCGGACCAGCATGTCTTCCTCGCCTCGTCTGTGGCTGAGGACGTGCTGGATGCCGCGGGGGCGCTGGTGCCGGCGGCATCGCTCGTCGGCTATCGCGGGATCGCCTCGCGCCCCGCATGCGGTTCTGTCGAAGTGCTCAGCCTTCGGTTCGAGGACGAAGAGATCGTCTACGTGAATTCCGGCGCGTTGATCCATTGCGCGGCTGCCGGTCGTGACCATGTCGATGCCAGCATCCATTCGGAGTTTTTCGATGTTCTGACCGAAGACCGCGCGCGTGCCATGCTCTCGCTGATCGCGGAGGGCGCGGGCTGCGGCGATCAAATGGCCGCCGCCTGAGCGCGTGGACGGGATCGAAGAAGTCGGGGGCTCATGGCCCCCGTTTCCGCTTCTCACGACCTTTCAACCGCGCTGCGAGCGAAACACAGCCGCGTCCGCCTGATCTTCTTGGCCGTTGGCACGCAGCATGGTCAGGACGGCGGCTTCAAGTGTGCTGAGGTCTACCTTCGTGGCTTCGTTCGACCGCGCGTTGCTGCTCGCGGAAGCCGAATGCACAGTGGGCAGCGTCTGTACCAAATCTCCGTCCGCGTCAGTGTCGGTATCCGCGTCGCGGGCCGCTACCGGGGCGCATGACCTTTCCCTCTCTGCGCCAACCGACCGAAGCTGCCGGCAGACGTCGTGCGCCCGCTCCTGCAGGAGACCAAGCTGCCGGTCCAAACGATCGATTCCAGCGCGGTTCTGCTCAGCCTCTGCGTCCGTTCGGCCGCCACGCATCCAATCCAGCGAGCTGCGCAGATTGCCCAATGTCAGAATCACATCCTCCACGAGGAAGGATTCGAAAGCCGTTAGTTGTTGGTCGCTCATTCTCTCACCCCAGAGTTCCCCTGGGGTGAGACGCTATCGAGGCAATTGCTAAGAACCGGCTAACTGCCTCAGCTTTCCAGTTCCACCAGCAGGTCCTTGGCCTCGATCGAGCTGCCGGGATGGACCAGAACCGCTTTGACCACCGCGGAGCGGTCCGCGTGTAGGCCGGTTTCCATTTTCATCGCTTCGATCGTCAGAAGCAGGTCCCCGGCATTGACCTTCTGGCCTGCCGTGACCGCGACCGACGCGACCGAACCCGGCATCGGCGCGCCGATGTGGTTGGGGTTGCCCTCGGCGGCCTTCGGCTTGGCAGCGGTCTTCGACTTTACCAGACGGTTCGGAACCCGGATGACGCGCGGCTGGCCGTTAAGTTCGAAGAAGACCTTGACGTCGCCATCCTCGGTGGTCTCGCCCACCGCCTGCAACCGGATTTCCAGCGTCTTGCCCGGGTCGATCTCTGCCGTGATCTCTTCGGCGGGTTCCATCCCGTAAAAGAACGTCCGCGTCGGAAGGGCGCGCACCGGCCCGTACATGCGGTGCCGCCCCATGTAGTCGAGGAAGACCTTGGGATACATGAGGTAACCGTTCAGGTCCTCATCATCGACCTTGAAACCCAGCAGCTCCTTCGACACGGCGGCTCTCGTCGCTTCCAGGTCGACGGGCGGAATGCTCTTGCCCATGCGCTCCGTGATCGGCTTTTCGCCCTTCAGCGCCTTCTTCTGGATCGCCGTTGGCCAGCCTCCCGGCGGTTGGCCGATATTGCCGCGCAGCAACTCGATCACGGAATCGGGGAACGACACTTCCACCGCCGGATCTTCGACCTGTTCGCGGTTCAGGCCCTGGGCCACCATCATCAGCGCCATGTCGCCCACGACCTTTGAGGATGGCGTCACCTTGACGATATCGCCGAACATCTTGTTCACATCCGCATAGGTCTGCGCGACCTCGTGCCAACGCTCCTCCAACCCCAGTGACCGCGCCTGCGCCTTGAGGTTGGTGAACTGCCCTCCCGGCATTTCGTGCAGATAGACCTCGGACGCAGGGGCCTCCAGCCCGCTTTCGAACGCGGCGTATTGCTGGCGTACGGCTTCCCAATAGTTTGAAATCTGCCGGATCGCGGAAATATCGAGCCCGGTGTCCCGGTCCGTACGGGCCAATGCCTCGACGATGGAGCCGAGGCAAGGTTGCGATGTCCCGCCAGAAAACGCGTCCATCGCCGCGTCGACGGCGGCAACCCCAGCCTCGGCGGCGGCAAGGATCGTGGCGCCGGAAATTCCCGACGTGTCGTGGGTATGGAAGTGGATCGGCAGGCCGACTTCTTCCTTCAGCGCCTTGAAAAGAACCTTGGCCCCTGCCGGTTTCAGAAGCCCGGCCATGTCCTTCAGACCCAGAACATGCGCACCCGCGTCGCGCAGTTCCTTGCCCATCGAGACGTAGTATTTCAGGTCATACTTCGCGCGGTCGGGGTCGAGGATGTCGCCCGTGTAGCAGATTGCCGCTTCGCAGACCTTGTTGTTCTCGATCACCGCATCCATCGTGACGCGCATCGCCTCGACCCAGTTGAGGCTGTCGAACACGCGGAAGACGTCGATTCCGGTCACTGCCGCCTGGCGCACGAATTCCTTCACGACGTTGTCGGGGTAGTTCGTATAGCCAACGCCGTTCGACGACCGGAACAGCATTTGCGTCATGACGTTCGGCATGGCGGCGCGCAGATCCCGAAGGCGCTGCCACGGGCATTCCTGCAAGAAGCGGTAGGCCACGTCGAACGTCGCACCGCCCCAGCATTCCACGCTGAACAGCTGCGGCAGAAGCGCTGAATAGGCGGGCGCGATCTTGATCATGTCGATAGACCGCATCCGCGTTGCCAGAAGTGACTGATGCGCGTCTCGCATCGTCGTGTCGGTCAGAAGCAGCTTCTTCTGGCTCGCCATCCAGTCGGCAACGGCCTGCGGGCCTTTTTCTTCCAGAAGGTTGCGCGTACCCGGGGCAGGGGCCACCAACGGCTTCGGCACCTTCGGCGCACGCACCTCGGCAGGAGGCTTCGGGCGTCCAGCGGTCTCGGGGTGGCCGTTCACCGTGATGTCGGCGATGTAGGTCAGGATCTTCGTCGCCCGGTCGCGGCGTTTCTTGAAGTTGAACAGCCCCGGCGTCGTGTCGATGAACTTCGTCGTGTAGGTGTTGTCGAGGAAGGTCGGGTGCTTGAGCAGGTTCTCGACGAAGGCGATGTTGGTGGACACGCCCCGGATGCGGAATTCCCGAAGCGCCCGGTCCATCCGCGCGATCGCCTGTTCCGGCGTCGGCGCCCAGGCCGTGACCTTCACCAGCAGTGAGTCGTAATACCTTGTGATCACCCCGCCCGCATAGGCCGTGCCGCCGTCCAGACGGATGCCCATGCCGGTCGCCGAGCGATAGGCGGTGATGCGGCCATAGTCCGGGATGAAGTTGTTCTGCGGGTCCTCGGTCGTGACCCGGCACTGAAGCGCATGACCGGACAGCTCGATATCCTGCTGTCTGGATACTCCCGTCGCCTCGGCCAGCGTCTTGCCCTCGGCGATCTTGATCTGCGATTGCACGATGTCGATGCCGGTCACCTCTTCGGTGACGGTATGCTCGACCTGCACGCGGGGGTTCACTTCGATGAAGTAGAACTTCTCCGTGTCCATATCCATCAGGAACTCGACGGTGCCCGCGCATTCGTAGTTCACGTGGGCGCAGATCTTGCGGCCAAGCTCGCAGATCTCGGTGCGCTGGGCCTCGGTCAGGTAGGGCGCCGGGGCGCGTTCCACGACCTTCTGGTTGCGCCGCTGGACGGTGCAGTCGCGTTCATAGAGGTGGTAGATGTTGCCGTGCTGGTCGCCAAGGATCTGAACCTCGACATGCCGCGCGCGCAGGATCATCTTTTCAAGATAACCCTCGCCGTTGCCAAAGGCTGCCTCGGCCTCGCGCCGGCCCTCGCGCACCTTTTCGACCAGTTCTTCGGGCTTTTCGATCGGGCGCATGCCGCGCCCGCCGCCACCCCAACTGGCCTTCAGCATCAGGGGATAGCCAATCTTTGCCGCTTCCTGCTTGATCGCGTCGAAGTCGTCGCCCAGAACTTCGGTCGCGGGGATGACCGGCACGCCCGCCTCGATCGCCACGCGCCGGGCAGAGGCCTTGTCGCCAAGCGCGCGCATGGTCTCGGCCTTCGGGCCGATGAAGGTGATGCCGTTGGCGGCGCAGGCTTCGACGAAATCGGGGTTCTCGGACAGCAGGCCATAGCCGGGATGGATCGCGTCCGCGCCGCATTCCTTTGCGACACGGATGATCTCGGGGATCGAAAGGTAGGCCTGAACGGGGCCCAGGCCCTCACCAATCCGGTAGGCCTCATCGGCCTTGAAGCGGTGGAGGCTAAGCTTGTCCTCTTCCGCGAACACCGCGACTGTACGCTTGCCGAGTTCGGTCGCAGCCCGCATCACGCGGATCGCGATCTCGCCGCGGTTGGCAACAAGGATCTTCTTGAACTCGGTCATCGGTATTTCCCCCCGGTGCGTACCGTGCGAACAATAGGGATGCTGCGCTGCGGCGCAATCCCCGGCGCTGGCGGTTTGTAAGAATTCCGCAACATTCTGCCCTGCATATGCCTTCGCAGGGAACATTCAGCCGTCATTGCGAACGAAATGCGCTGAAAGCGACGTTCAGCGGCGTGTGACGCAGGCCGCCAGATCGGCGAGCTTCCGCGCGCCAAGCTGGCCCATGTTCGAAGCGATATCCTTCGAGAGCATGTCGACCAGATGCGGGGGGCCCTCAGCCCCGAGCGCGCCGAGCGCATAATGCCAAGCGCGGCCGAGCATGACGAAATCAGCGCCGAGCGCGATGGCCCGCACAATGTCCAGCCCGCCCTCGATCCCGCTGTCGAAAATAACGGGTAGCGTCGTCGCGGCGCGCACTTCGGGCAGGGCTTCGATCGACGCGGGCGCGGCGTCGAATTGCCGGCCCGCATGGTTCGAAACCCAGATCGCGTCCACGCCCTCGTCACCAAGGCGCGCGGCATCGTCGGGGCGCAGGACACCCTTCACGACAAGCGGCCCGTCCCATTCGTCGCGCAATGCCTTGAGATACTCCCAGTCGGGAGAGGTCCTGAGCAGGTAGCCGATATGCGCGGTGGACGAGAGGCTGACCTTGTTTTCCGCGTATCCGTCCATCAGCCGCATCCTCGGCATGCCGACCCGCGCCGTACCCAGTGCCCAGGCTGGGCATCGGGCGACCTGCGCCAAAAGCCGCGGCGTAAGCCTGGGCGGCTGGGTCAGGCCGCTGCGCGTCTGCCGCTCCCTCCGGCTCGCGACGGGAACGTCGGCGGTCAGGATCAGAACGGAGAACCCGGCGTCCTTCGCACGTTTCATCATGTCGGCGCGAATCTTTGGGTCGCGCGGTGGGTACATCTGGAACCAGCCATGCGCGCCAAGCTCGGGCGCGACATGTTCCGGCGTCTGGCTCGCGACGGTGGACATGGAATAGGGCAGGCCCGCCTCGTTCGCGGCGCGCGCCAGCAATCTTTCCGCGTTGGGCCACATCATACCCGACATGCCCACCGGGGCCACGCCGAAGGGAAGGGGAAAGGTCTGTCCGAAGAGCGTCGTCGTCAGGTCGGGCGTGAATTCCCCGTGCAGGATCGAGGGGTTGAACAAGACCTCATCCAGCTTCTCCCTGTTGCGTCGCAGCGTCGCCTCTGTTCCCGTCGCACTGTCGAGGTATTCCCAAACGAAATGCGGAATCCGCTTCTTCGCGCGGGCCTTGAGGTCAGAGATCGCGGGGTAGCGTTGATGCAGGTCCATGGCGAAGTTCTCCGCAGCGGCGTGCGAAATGTCCAGTGCTAGCTTGGGAACAGAGTGTGAACTTCTCTTTTATTCGCGTAACGATGAGGCTAGATTGCAGCGCATGAGCAGTTACGACGAAAGCGACGCCTTCGAAGGCGCATCCCTGTCAGCCCGCGCCATGGCGGCACGGCCCGCGCCCTACATCGATGGCCTGAACCCCGCGCAACGCGAAGCAGTCGAAGCACTCGATGGTCCGGTCCTGATGCTGGCGGGCGCCGGCACCGGCAAGACCCGGGCGCTGACCGCACGCATCGCGCATCTTCTCGCGCGCGGGCAGGCGCGGACGAATGAAATCCTCGCGGTGACCTTCACCAACAAGGCCGCGCGCGAGATGAAGAGCCGCGTCGCGCGCTTCATGGGAGAGGCAGTCGAGGGCATGCCCTGGATGGGCACGTTCCACTCTATCTCAGTGAAAATCCTGCGCCGTCACGCCGAGCTTGTCGGGCTAAAGTCGAACTTCACCATCCTCGATACGGATGACCAGATCCGGCTGCTCAAACAGGTGATCGCCGCGGCGAACATCGACGAAAAGCGCTGGCCCGCCCGCCAGCTTGCCGGACTTATCGATCACTGGAAGAACCGGGCCTGGGGGCCAGAGCAGGTGCCCTCGTCGGAAGCGAGTGCTTTCAATCACATGGGGACCGAACTTTACGCGGCCTACCAGCAGCGGCTACTGACGCTGAATGCCGTGGATTTCGGCGATCTTCTCCTGCATGTCGTCACAATCCTGCAAAAGCATCCTGACGTTTTGGAACAATACCAGCGCTGGTTCCGCTATATTCTGGTCGACGAGTATCAGGATACGAACGTTGCGCAGTATCTTTGGCTCAGGCTGCTTGCCGCCAAGCACAAGAACATCTGCTGCGTGGGTGACGACGACCAGTCGATCTATGGCTGGCGCGGTGCCGAGGTCGGTAACATCCTTCGTTTCGAAAAGGATTTTCCCGGCGCGAAAGTCATCCGGCTTGAGCAGAACTATCGCTCCACCGAACATATCCTCGCCGCGGCGTCCGGCCTGATCACGGCCAATGCCGGGCGGCTCGGCAAGACACTCTGGACCGAGGCCGAAGGGGGCGAGAAGGTCCGCCTGATCGGGCATTGGGACGGCGAGGAAGAGGCGCGCTGGATCGGCGAAGAGGCGGAGGCTTTGCAACGCGGCACAAGGGGCATGGACCCGGTCAGCCTTGACGACCAGGCGATCCTTGTCCGCGCCTCCCACCAGATGCGCGCCTTCGAGGACCGCTTCCTCACGATCGGGCTGCCTTATCGCGTTATCGGCGGCCCGCGTTTCTACGAACGCTTGGAGATTCGGGACGCGATGGCCTATTTCCGCCTCGCCGTGTCGACCGACGACGATCTGGCGTTCGAGCGGGTGGTCAACACGCCAAAGCGCGGGCTGGGCGACAAGGCGCAGCAAACGATCCAGATGCAGGCGCGGGAAGACGGCGTGAGTCTTCTGGAAGGCGCGCGCTACTGCGTCGCATCGGGCCGGATCGGCGGAAAGGGCGGCGCGCAGCTTCGTGTCTTCGTCGAGAACGTCGACCGTTGGCATAAGGCGACGCAGGTCGCCGACTACGATCATGTCCGTCTGGCCGAAACGATCCTCGACGAATCCGGCTACACGGAGATGTGGCAGAACGACAAGACGCCCGAGGCGCCGGGGCGGCTGGAAAACCTCAAGGAACTGATCAAGGCGCTCGAACAGTTCGACAATCTCCAGGGCTTTCTCGAACACGTCTCGCTTATCATGGACAATGAAAGCGAGGATGCGGATGAGAAGATCTCGATCATGACGCTTCATGCCGCGAAGGGGCTGGAATTCCCGGCCGTGTTCCTTCCGGGTTGGGAAGACGGCCTGTTTCCCTCGCAGCGATCGATGGATGAAAGCGGGCTGAAAGGCCTCGAGGAAGAACGCCGCCTCGCATACGTGGGCATCACGCGCGCCGAACGGCTTTGCACGATCTCTTTCGCTGGGAACCGGCGCGTTTATGGCCAGTGGCAAAGCCAGATGCCGTCGCGGTTCATCGACGAACTGCCCGCCAAGCATGTCGAGGTCCTTACGCCCCCGGGCCTGTACGGCGGCGGATACGGCGCGGCGGGCATGTCGGCAGGCATCGAAGATCGCGCCGCGCGCGCGGATGTCTACAATTCGCCTGGCTGGAAACGTCTTCAGGAACGCAGCGCATCGCGTCCGGTAAGTCAGCCGCGCGAGTCGCGCAACGTCGTGATCGATCTCGATGCCGTCTCGGCCTTCACGGAAGGCGACCGGGTGTTCCACAAGAAGTTCGGCTACGGCACGGTGGAGGGGATAGAGGGCGACAAGCTTGAAATCGCCTTCGACAAGGCGGGCGTCAAACACGTGGTGGCGAGCTTTATCGTCGGCGCCGAAGCCGCGGACGACATCCCGTTCTGAGGGGGTTTTTCCGCTCCCGCCGTTTTCAACAGCCTTGAACGCATCCGCGCCCCGGTAGGGGTGCGTCGCGCAAACGCGCGTTACTTCGACAATCAAGACTGCGGGTGAAGCGAAAACGTGCGGCGCCTCAGGGAGGAGGAAGAGACGCCGCACGCCTTCATATCGATACCCCAGGGAGGAGGAGGAGCATCGAAACCTGTGAAGATGCGGCGGTGACAGGGAGGAGGAAGTCACCGCCGCATTTCACTGCGCCAACCCAGGGAGGAGGAGGGGTTGAACGCATCGCTTTGGACCTTTTCGGTCCTATTTCGCGCGGGGCACCGGGAGGAGGTGGCGCCGCCGCGGAACTCCGGGATCCAGGGAGGAGGAAGGGTCCCGGAAAATTCAGTTGCCGTACGCGGCCTCCATGGCGATCGCCTGGATCGAGGAGCGCGCGATGCCGAGATCGGCGAGTTCGCGGTCGCTCAGGGTCCGCAGTTCGTTGAGCGTTGCGCGGTACAGCTTGTAGCGCTGACGGCTGTCGCGCAGGTTGTTCAGAAGCGTGGTGAACCGGTCCATCAGACCAATTTCGAACCCGCGGTTAACTTGTGAATGGGCCATTGCCTTTACCTCTTACTCAGTTTCATCGCGCCACTTGCAGCGCTGTTGACGCAAACATGGGGTAAATGCTGCAGGTGCACAATACCTCGCAAAAACAATGCTGCCATGCAGAAAATGCATGACCTCATCCGCAAAATAAACTTTCCTTTACGGCAACTTGCACAAATTTTCGGCTATCTCATGCGTGGGGGTTGCTCTTGTGGGCAAAGCGCTCATTCTTTGGGCTGAATGAGAATTGGAGCCCCCGAAATGCCAACACGCGATGACATCCTGACTGCCCTTCGGAGCATCGCTTTGCCCGACGGCGGCGACCTTATTTCACGCGATTTGGTGCGAGCGCTAACGGTTGAGGGCGACTCGGTCCGTTTCGTGATCGAGGTGCCCGATGCCGAGCTGGCCAAAAGAATGGAGCCGGTACGGCAGGTGTCCGAGGCCGCTGTGCGCGCGGTGCCGGGCGTCGAGACCGTTTCCGTCATCCTGACGGCGCATCAGGCCGCGCCCAAGGCGCCCAGCCTCAAGATCGGGCAGCACCCGACACAGCAGGCGGGGCCACAGCAGATCGCCGGCGTCGACCGGATTCTTGCTGTCGGTTCCGGGAAGGGCGGGGTCGGCAAATCGACGGTCTCTTCCAATCTGGCGGTCGCGCTCGCGCGCGCGGGACGGAAGGTCGGCCTTCTCGACGCCGACATATATGGCCCGTCGCAACCGCGCATGATGGGTGTGTCGAAACGGCCCGCCTCGCCAGACGGTAAGACGATTATCCCGCTTGAGGCGCACGGCGTCACCTTCATGTCGATCGGGCTTATGTTGAAGGAGGGTGAGGCGGTCGTCTGGCGCGGTCCCATGCTGATGGGCGCACTTCAGCAGATGCTCGGGCAGGTGGCATGGGGCAAGCTCGACGTGCTGATCGTCGATCTTCCGCCAGGCACGGGTGATGTGCAGCTTACACTTTGCCAAAAGAGCCAGCTGACCGGTGCGCTCATCGTTTCGACACCTCAGGACGTGGCGCTTCTGGATGCGCGACGCGCAATCGACATGTTCGGCAAGCTCAAGACCCCGGTTCTGGGTCTGATCGAGAACATGTCTACTTATGTATGTCCGAATTGCGGGCACGAGGCGCACATCTTCGGCCATGGCGGGGTCGCCAAAGAGGCCGAGCAGATCGGCGCACCCTTCCTGGGTGAGATCCCACTTAGCCTCGATGTGCGGCTCGCCGGCGATTCCGGGACCCCGATCGCGGCAGGCGAGGGGCCTGTGGCAGACGCCTACAAGCGACTGGCCGAACGCCTGATCGCCGGTGGAGTGGCCTGAAAGCCAAGCATTCCGGGAAAGCATGGGACAGGTCCCGATCCTCTGGGATCGCATGGGAATACGCGCCCGACTTGGCGATTCCACGAATCAAATCTCCCGAGATTCGCTGTTCAGCAGGGCTGATTGAGGGCGTCTTCGCCCGGAATTCAATTGGATCGAGCTCTTTTATGGGAAATTACGGGATAAAAACGGAACCACTATATTTAGTGCATACGAAATTTTGCTCCGCTACAAATTCCAAAAATGATCGAATCTTCGCGCCTATTCGAGGATTCTGTGGCCGCTCACTGCAGTGCTCATGGTCATTAGAAGGAAGAATTTTCTTGCTTCCCATGAATTCCCATGGCATCCCTAGTTACACGATGAGAACGGGCCAAGACGGGGCGGCAAGACCCCAACAAGGCGAAAACGCAGGTTTCATACAGGCATCCCGCTTTCATCAAACCGAGAGATCCGGCGCGCAAGCGAGCAGACATCCCCCCAGGTGGCATGTGTAGCCGGACAGACCCAGTGATGGGACGAGGGCGGCGGATTGGGCAGTGGCAGCAGCTCAATCCGCCGTTGTCCGTTCAGGGCCTCGGCAAACGGCGGTGACAGTTCGGGGGGAAGGGACAGTGGTAAGGAGTGCGGGCCGTTGGCACGCCGGTTCAGAGGATCGGATACGTTCAAGGTGGACGCGAAAGGTCGCGTTTCCATCCCCGCGCCGTTCCGCCGCGTGATCGAAGCCTCGGACCCTGACTGGAAAGAAGGCCTCCGCCCCAACATCGTGATTGTTTATGGCGGCGAACGTCAGAACTGGCTCGAGGCCTACACGATGAAGGCCATCGAAGAGATTGACGAGCAGATCGAAGACATGCAGCGCGGCTCGACCGAGCGGCTCTGGCTCGAGGAGCTCATGCACGGCCAGTCGATCGAAACGCAGATCGACGATGATGGCCGCCTGACACTTCCACAGAAATTGCGAGAGAAGATCGGCCTCAAGAACGAGGCATTCTTCATCTCCGCCGGCGACTATTTCAAGATCTGGAAGCCCGAGACCTACGAGGAGCAAGCCGGATCGCGCACCCGCAAGCTCGCAGAGCAGTATCCAGAGGACTTCGATCCCCGAAGCCTCCTCCCAGCAAGGTCAAGGGGGTAGGGGATGGCCGCTGCCGCTGCCCGGACACCCGATCCCGCACCGCATATCCCGGTTTTGCTCGGGCCGCTTCTTGAAGCGGTCACTCCTGTTTCGGGGCTGTGGGTTGACGGCACCTTTGGCGCAGGCGGCTATGCGCGCGGGTTGCTCGAGGCTGGCGCGGACCGCGTGATCGGTATCGACCGGGACCCGAGCGTCTTTGAAATGGCGAAGGACTGGGCCGATCAGTACGGTGACCGGCTTTCGCTCGTCGAAGGCACGTTCTCCGATCTCGATACGATCGCGGGCGAACCCGTAGACGGCGTGGTTCTGGACCTCGGCGTGTCTTCCATGCAGATCGACCAGCCCGAACGCGGGTTCTCGTTCCAGAAGGAAGGCCCTTTGGACATGCGCATGGGCGATAGCGGTCCGACAGCCGCCGACCTCGTGAACACCGCATCCGAGGGCGAGATCGCCGACATCCTCTACCACTACGGCGAAGAGCGCGCCTCGCGCCGCATCGCGCGCGCCATCGTCGCGGCACGGCCGCTGACGACCACGCTGGACTTGGTGGCGGTGGTCGAACGCTGCCTTCCGCGGCCGAAGCCCGGGCAGAGCCACCCCGCAACCCGCAGTTTCCAGGCCATCCGCATCGCGGTGAACGACGAATTCGGCCAGCTTGCCGAAGGACTTGAAGCAGCAGAGCGCGCGCTGAAGCCCGGCGGTCAGCTTGCGGTCGTGACCTTCCACTCGCTCGAGGATCGGGTTGTGAAGCGGTTCTTCCAGCTTCGCTCCGGGGGCGAAGGGCAGGGCAGTCGGCATGCGCCCGCACGCGTGCAGATCGAGCCCGCCTTCACGCTGAAATCGCGCCGCGCCATCGGCCCTGACGATGATGAACTCGCCCGCAATCCCCGCGCGCGCTCGGCGAAACTGCGGGTCGGCGTGCGTACAGAGGCGCCTGCGGGCGCCGCGGACCGGGCGGCGCTCGGCCTGCCACGACCAGCACTACAAGGAGACCGGTGATGCGCAATCTCATGATTGTCCTCTCAGCATTCGCCGTTATGGCACTGGCCTTCTGGGCCTATCGCGAAAACTACCGCACACAGGCCGAACTCGCCCAGGTTCGCGACCTTCAGCGCGAGATTGGCCGCCTGCGCGAAAGCCTCGGCGTGCTGCGCGCCGAATGGGCCTATTTGAACCGGCCGGACCGCCTGCGCGAACTCGCCGACATCAACTTCGCGCGGCTTGGGCTTTTGCCGATCGATCCGCGCCAGTTCGGTGAGGTCAGCATGCTCGCCTATCCCGCCGTAGAGCTACCGCCGATCACTGAACCCGTCGAAACCATCGCGCTCGGGGAGACGACCCAATGACCCGCACGCCGCTTCGCCCGCTCGCCAGGATCCTCTCAGCCCGCGCCAAGGGCGAGAACCCGGACGCCATCGAACGCGAAAACATCCGTCTCCGCCACGAGGCGATGCGCGACCGCGCGCGGCTCAGGGCCGAAGGGCGACTGTTGATCCTTGGCGTTTCCTTCGTGCTTGCTTTTGGCACTGTCGGCATGCGCATGGGGGTTCTCGCCTCTACCGAACCTGCGGAGCCGCAGAATGCGACACCGGGTGCCGCGATCATCGCGCAACGAGCCGACATCGTGGACCGCAAGGGCCGGGTGCTCGCGACGAACCTCGTCACGCATTCGCTTTACGCGCAGCCTCAGCTTCTGGTGGACCCGGAACGTGCGGCGACTGAGCTTGCTGCGATCTTCCCCGACCTTGATGTCGAGCGGTTGAAGCGCGACTTCTCGGGCAAGCGCAAGTTCCTGTGGGTAAAGAAGAAAATATCGCCCGAACAGATGCAGATGGTGCACGAGATCGGCGATCCCGGCCTGTTGTTCGGCCCGCGCGAATTGCGCCTCTATCCGAACGGCGCGATCGCCTCCCATATTCTCGGGGGCGCGAGTTTCGGCCGCGAGGGCGTGACCTCGGCCGAGGTGGTGGGCACGGCAGGCGTTGAAAAGACGTTTGATCGTTGGCTTCGGGACCCCGCTAACGGCGGTGCGCCGCTTGAGCTTTCGATCGACCTGTCCGTCCAGTCGACGGTCGAGGACGTGCTTTACGGCGGCATGAAGCTGATGAACGCCAAGGGCGCAGCGGCGATCCTGATGGATGTCCATTCAGGTGAAATCGCCGCCATGGCGTCGTTGCCCGATTTCGACCCGAACACGCGTCCTGCGCAGCTGATCAAGGGCGACCCGTCCGACAGCCCGCTCTTCAATCGGGCGGTTCAGGGCGTGTATGAGCTCGGCTCGACCTTCAAGCTCTTCGCGGTCGCTCAAGCGCTTGAACTCGGGCTCGTCAGTCCTTTCACCATGGTCGAGACGAAGGGTCCGATGATCTGGGGCCGCTTCAAGATCCGCGATTTCCACAATTATGGACCACAGCTTTCGGTGACGGATGTCATCGTGAAGTCCTCCAACATCGGCACGGCTCATATCGCGCAGGCGATTGGCGGCGTGCGCCAGCAGGAATTCCTCGACAAGCTTGGCTTCTTCCAGCCGACCCCGGTCGAGCTTGTGGAGGCGCCGGGCGCCAAGCCCCTCCGCCCAACGAAGTGGCCCGAGATCACGACGCTGACCGTTTCGTACGGTCATGGCGTGGCGGCCAGTCCGCTTCACCTCGCGACGGCTTACGCCTCTCTCGTCAATGGTGGCACCCGGATCACGCCGTCGATCCTGAAGCGCAACCGACCCGAGCGGGGCGAACGCATCGTGTCCGAAGAAACCTCGGCGATCCTGCGCGACATGCTGCGTCAGGTTGTCGTGCGCGGCACCGCGAGTTTCGGCGAGGTCCAGGGATATGCGGTCGGCGGCAAGACGGGCACGGCGGACAAGCCGAAGCCCACAGGTGGCGGCTACTACAAAGACAAGGTGATCGCGACCTTCGCGTCGGTCTTCCCCTCGCATGATCCCAAATACGTTCTTATCGTCACGCTCGACGAGCCGGTTGAAACCTCGGGTACCGAACCGCGCCGGACCGCCGGATGGACCGCGGTTCCCGTCGGCGCCGAGATCATCCGCCGCGCCGCGCCCCTTCTCGGCCTCAGACCGGAGGTTGAACCTTTGCCCGAGGGTGAAGTAATACGCGTGCGCAACTGAGGGCGGGCATGTGTCGGGGGCGCACTATATGGCCGAGACAAAAACACTGGGTGAGCTTGGCCTGACGGCCCAAGGCGGTCGCGAGGTTGAGATCACCGGGATCTCGGTCGACAGCCGCAACGTGAAGCCCGGGCATCTGTTCGCGGCGTTGCCGGGCACCAAGATGCATGGTGCTGAATTCATTGAATATGCGCTTCGGATGGACGCCTCGGCGATCCTGACCGACCGCGCCGGGGTTGAGATCGCGCGCGAGGCGCTCGAAGCCTCCGACGCCGCGCTGATCATCGCGGAGGATCCGCGCCAGACGTTGGCTTTCACCGCCTCTCTCTGGTTCGGCGCGCAGCCCGAAGTGATCGTCGCAGTCACCGGAACTTCCGGCAAGACGTCGGTTGCAATGTTCACGCGCCAGATCTGGCAGGCGCTCGGGCGGAAATCCGCCAATCTGGGTACCATGGGCGTGCTTGGCGACTTCGAGGCGCCGCTTGCCCATACCACACCTGAACCCATCACACTTCACCGCGTTCTGGCCCAGATGGCCGAAGCCGGTGTGACCCATGCGGCGATGGAGGCGTCCTCGCACGGGCTCGACCAGATGCGGCTCGACGGCGTCCGGCTTCAGGCGGCGGCGTTTACGAATTTCAGCCAGGATCACCTCGATTACCACGCGAACTTCGATGAATACTTCGCGGCGAAGGCGGGGTTGTTCAATCGCGTCCTGCCCGAGGATGGGCGCGCGGTGATCAATATCGACGACATGCGTGGCCGCGAGATGGCCGAGATCGCGCGCGAACGGGGGCAGTCGCTGCTGACGGTGGGCCGCGACCCGTCTGCCGATCTTTGCATTTCCGCCCAGCGTTTCGACGCGACGGGGCAGGATCTGCGGTTCACCTACGACGGCAAGGCGCACATGGTGCGGCTTGCGCTGATCGGAGGCTTTCAGGCCGAGAACGTGCTGGCCGCCGCTGGCCTCGTCATTGCGGCAGGCGAAGCGCCCGATGCCGTCTTCGACACTCTGCCCGGGCTCGTCACCGTGCGTGGCCGGATGGAATTGGCCGCGCGGCGTGACAATGGGGCAGCTGTCTTTGTGGATTACTCCCACAAGCCCGGCGCGCTGGCTTCTGCGCTGCAATCGCTTCGCCCCCATGTCATGGGCCGCATCGTCGTTGTCTTTGGCGCCGGCGGCGACCGCGACAAGCTCAAGCGTCCACTGATGGGCGAAGCGGCGGCGGAATTTGCCGATGTGGTCATCGTGACCGATGACAATCCGCGCAGCGAAGACCCGGCCGCGATCCGCGCCGAGGTCATGCAGGGCTGCCCCGAGGCCACCGAAGTTGGCGACCGCGCCGAGGCGATCCTGCGCGGCGTCGACGCGCTTCAGCCCGGCGATGCGCTGCTGGTTGCGGGCAAGGGGCATGAGACGGGGCAGATCGTCGGCAGCGATGTCTACCCGTTCGATGATGCCGAACAGGCCTCTGTCGCCGTCGCAGCGCTTGAAGGCCGGATTTGATGACGGCGCTCTGGACCTCCGCCGATGCCTGTGCCGCGACGGGTGGCCGTGCGACAAATGCCTTTGAGGCGACGGGGATTTCCATCGACACGCGGTCGCTTCAGCCGGGCGATCTGTTCGTCGCGCTGAAGGATGTCCGCGACGGGCACGACTTCGTGGCCGACGCCCTGAAGAAGGGTGCCGCCGCCGCGCTGGTGTCGCGCATCCCTGAGGGCTGTTCCGAGGATGATCCCCTTCTGATCGTGCCGGATGTGCTCGACGCCTTGACTGCGCTCGGTGCGGCAGGTCGCGCTCGCGCCAAGGCGCGCGTCGTGGCCATCACCGGGTCGGTCGGAAAGACCTCCACCAAGGAGATGCTGCGCGCGGTGCTGGGCGGGCAAGGGCGCGTTCATGCCGCCGAAGCCAGCTTCAACAACCACTGGGGCGTGCCCATCACGCTCGCGCGGCTGCCTCAGGATGCCGACTTTGCCGTGATCGAGATCGGCATGAACCATCCCGGAGAGATTGCTCCGCTGGCCCGCCTCGCACGACCGCATGTCGCGCTGATCACCACGGTCGCCGCCGCGCATCTTGCCGCCTTCGACGGGGTCGAAGCCATCGCCCACGAAAAGGCCGCGATCTTCGAAGGCCTTGAGCCGGGCGGCACCGCTGTCATTCCCACGGGCCTTTCCGTGACGCCGATCCTCGAAGCGGCCGCTTCGGGCGCGGGGCGCGTGATCCGTTTCGGGACTGGTCCGGCGGATGATTTCATGCTTATCGATGCCAAGATCGCCCAGGATGCAACGATCGTGAAAGCACGCCGAGACGGCGAAGGTCTTCTCTTCAAGGTGCGGACCCCGGGCCGCCACTTCGCGATGAACGCACTCGGCGCGCTCGCCGCGGCCGAGGCGATGGGCGCGGATCCCGCCGTTGCGGCCTGCGATCTCGGCCAATGGTCGCCGCCTGCCGGCCGGGGACAGCGTGAACGCATCTACCTCGACATTGTCGATGAGGACCTCAGCTTCGATCTGATCGACGACGCCTTCAATGCTAATCCCGCCTCAATGGACGCCGCGCTCGAAGTTCTGGGCCAGACCGAGCCGCGCGACGGTATCGGGCGCGTCCGCACGGGCCGCCGCGTCGCCGTGCTGGGTGACATGCTTGAACTTGGCGACGGCGAAAAGGCGCTGCACGCCGGACTGGCCGCGCATCCGTCGATCGACCAGGTTCACGTGGTCCATTGCGTCGGACCGCGGATGCGGAACCTCTGGGACAGCCTGCCGGCCCGCAGGCGGGGCGAATGGGTGGACACGGCTGAAGAACTGGCCACGCGGGCCCATCAGCTTGCCGATGCGGGCGACGTGGTGTTGGTCAAGGGCTCCAAGGGATCGAAGGTCAGCCTCGTGGTTGACGCACTGCGGAAACTCGGGCAACCGGGCGCGGGCGAAGCGCGGGGGACAGAGTAATGCTGTATTGGCTTTCGGGACTGGCGGAGGGCGGGGACGTCTTCAACCTGTTTCGCTACATCACCTTCCGCGCGGGTGCGGCGTTCTTCACGGCGCTCGTCTTCGGCTTTCTGTTCGGAAATCCGCTCATCAACCTTTTGAAACGCAAGCAAAAAAGGGGTCAGCCGATCCGCGATGACGGCCCGCAAAGCCACTTTTCGAAGGCCGGCACTCCGACGATGGGGGGGCTGTTGATCCTGTCGGCGCTGCTCGTCTCGACGCTTCTTTGGGCGCGGCTGGATAATCCTTACATCTGGATCGTGCTGTTCGTGACGTTCAGCTTCGGGCTGATCGGCTTTGCAGACGACTACGCCAAGGTGACAAAGAACAATACCAAGGGTGTTTCGTCGAGGATGCGCATGCTGCTCGGTCTTGCCATCGCAGCTTTCGCGGGCGGGATGGCGGCCTATGTCCACCCGGAAAACCTGACCAACCAACTCGCCTTCCCGATCTTCAAGGACGCACTGCTCAATCTGGGCTGGTTCTTTGTCCCCTTCGCGATGGTAGTCATCGTCGGTGCGGCGAACGCCGTGAACCTGACCGACGGTCTCGACGGGCTTGCCATCATGCCCGTGATGATCGCGGCGGCAACCCTTGGCGTTATCGCCTACGCGGTGGGACGGACCGACTTCACCGAATATCTCGGCGTTCACTATGTGCCCGGCACTGGCGAGATCCTGATCTTCACGGCAGCACTCATCGGCGGGGGGCTCGGTTTCCTTTGGTACAACGCCCCCCCGGCTGCCGTCTTCATGGGTGACACCGGGTCTCTCGCCCTTGGTGGCGCGCTTGGCGCCATCGCGGTCGTCACGAAGCATGAGATTGTGCTGTCGATCGTCGGCGGCCTTTTCGTTGTCGAGGCGCTGTCGGTCATCATTCAGGTGGCCTACTTCAAGCGCACCGGCAAACGCGTCTTCCTGATGGCGCCGATCCACCATCACTTCGAAAAGAAGGGCTGGGCAGAGCCGCAGATCGTGATCCGCTTCTGGATTATCTCACTGATCCTCGCGCTGATCGGGCTGGCGACGCTCAAGGTGCGCTGAGGCGCATGCGGGAAAGCGACCTCTATGCCCCAGTCAAGGCGCACCTGGAGGCGCAGGGATACGAGGTGAAGGCCGAGATCGGCGATTGCGACATCCTCGCGCGCCGGGGGGACGAGCCGCCCGTCGTGGTCGAACTCAAACTGACCTTCTCGCTCGCGCTGGTAATGCAGGGCGTCGCGCGGCAAACGCTTTTCGAACACGTCTACCTGGCGGTCCCCGTCTCATCGGACCGTGGCTGGAAGCTGCGCTACAAGGATATCATCCGGCTCTGCCGCCGACTTGGTCTCGGGCTATTGGCGGTGCGGACGGGCGATCCCGCCTCGGTGGAAGCGCATATTGACCCCGGACCCTATCAGCCGCGCAAGAACACGCGCCGCGCGGGTCGCCTGATCCGCGAGTTCGACCGCCGCGTCGGCGACCCGAATGTTGGCGGCGTGACAGGGGTGAAGCGCGTTACCGCCTATCGGCAGGACGCGCTCCGCTGTGCCCGCCACCTGGCGACGAATGGTGCCTGCAAGGCCTCTGTCGTGGCGGGAGAGACCGGCGTGGCGCGCGCAGCCGTGATGATGCGCACCGACCACTACGGCTGGTTCGAGCGGGTGGAGCGGGGTATCTACGCGCTTACCCCCAAGGGTCAGGCGGCCATCGACGAATACGGCGCGATCGAAACCTGAACCGAACCGAAAGGAAAAGTCATGCCCCCTCCTTCGCGTCCGACTGCGCTGGTCACGGGCGGCAATCGTGGCATCGGCCGGGCCATCGCCGAAGGCCTCATCGCGAAGGGCTGTGCGGTAACGATCGGGGCGCGCGACGCTGGGGCAGGGGCCAAGGAGGCGCAGGAGCTTGGCTGCGCATCGGTCACGATCGACCTGGAAGACCCGGATAGCTATTTCGCGGCGATGACTGCCTCGGGCGGGTTCGACATCCTGGTGAACAATGCCGGCGTTCTGCAGGATGTCTCGCTTCTGGCACAAGACAGCGATTTCGACACGGCAATGCAGGTGATGGTGACAGCTCCCCTCGACCTGGTCCGGCTGAACCTGCCGCATTGGCGCGAAACCGGCTGGGGCCGGATCGTCAACCTGTCCTCGGGCTGGGGCAGCTTCGCCGAAGGGCTGGGCGGCCCTGGTGCCTACGGTGTCGCCAAAGCTGCGTTGAACGCTTTGACAAAGGCGCTGCCGCGCGACTTACCGGCGGGCGTGAAGGTCAATGCGATGTGCCCGGGTTGGGTTCAGACGCGTATGGGGGGCGAAGGCGCGACGCGCAGTCCCGAAGAGGGGGCCGACACGGCGATATGGCTTTCGCTTTTGCCCGATGATGGGCCCACGGGCGGATTCTTCCGCGACCGCAAGCCCATCGATTGGTAGAGGCCCTCAGCCGATCGAGACGAGTTCGATCTCGAAGGTAAGGTCCTGACCCGCGAGCGGGTGATTGGCGTCAAGCGTTACCGCCTCATCCGACACATCCGCGACCGTGACGGCAACCGCCTGCCCGTCGGGCGACTGCATCTGAAGCCGCGTTCCGATTTCCAGCGGGATATGGTCCGGGATGGACGCGCGCGGAACATCGTGGCGCGCCTCGGCATGGGCTTCGCCATAGGCTTCGGTGCAGGGAACTTCGACCGTCTTGCGATCGCCTTCCGCCATGCCCGGAATTGCCTTGTCGAGGCCCGGAATGATCTGGCCCGAGCCGACCTCGAATTCGAGTGGATCGCGCCCTTGCGAGGAGTCGAACTCCGTGCCGTCGTTCAAAGTGCCGCGATAGTGAATACGCACGGTGTCGCCCGTCTTTACCTGGGTCATGTCGTCCTTCCGGATTTTCGGGGGGTGAATGAGGAGGCCGCGCTGTCGCGGGTGCTCACGAGCCGTAAACCTAACGGTCATGCCTTTCGGCGTAAACCCCGGCCCCTTTCGCGCCCGAAGCCAAACTTGCGAAGCGCCGGACCAGCGGGCATTGTCCGCCGGAAATCAGGGTTCGGGGGCGCGATGATTCCGGTTCAAGGCTTTTCAGGCAACAAGGTCGCCGTGCTCGGGCTCGGCCGGTCCGGTCTTGCCACCGCGCGGGCGCTCGCAGCTGGCGGTGCCGAGCCCTGCCTCTGGGATGACAGCCCCGAAGCGCGCGCGAAGGCCGAAGCAGAGGGCTTCGCGTTGACTGACCTGACCCGGCGCGACGCGTGGGAAGGGATCGCCTGCCTCGTCGTTTCGCCGGGGATTCCGCATCTTTACCCCGAGCCGAACCGCCTCATAGCCCGTGCGATGGCCGAGGGCGTGCCAGTCGACAACGACATCGGCCTGTTCTTCCGGTCGTGGTCGACGCCCGACTGGGACGAGATGGATCAGACGCCCAAGGTGATTGCCGTTACGGGATCGAACGGCAAGTCCACGACGACGGCCCTTATCCACCACATCCTGAACGAAGTGGGGCGTCCCACGCAGATGGCCGGCAATATCGGGCGCGGCGTTCTGGATATGGAGCCCGCTCGAGACGGCGAGGTTGTTGTGATTGAACTCAGCTCCTATCAGACCGAACTGGCGCGGTCGCTCACCCCCGACATTGCCATTTTCACAAACCTCACACCCGATCATCTCGATCGGCACGGCGGCATGGGCGGCTACTTCGCCGCCAAGCGACGGCTCTTCTCCGAAGGCGGACCGGACCGCGCGGTCATCGGCGTTGACGAAGTCGAAGGGCGGTTCCTCGCCAATCAACTCGCGCAAGGCGCTGCCGACGACCGCGTGATCCGCATCTCGTCCGGTCAAAAAATTGACGGGCCCGGCTGGTCGGTCTTCGCCCGCAAGGGCTTCCTCTCGGAATGGCGCAAAGGACGACAAGTCGCGTCAATCGACCTGCGCGAGATCAAGGGCCTGCCAGGCGCCCATAACCATCAGAACGCCTGTGCGGCCTACGCTGCCGTCCGAACGCTCGGCCTTGCACCCAAAGTAGTCGAGACGGCGCTTCACTCGTTCGCGGGGCTACCGCATCGCAGTCAGCTCGTGGCCGAGGCGGGCGGCGTCCGTTACGTCAACGATTCCAAGGCCACCAACGCCGACAGCGCGGCCAAGGCGTTGCAGGCGTTCGATCGCATCCGTTGGATCGCCGGGGGTCTTGGCAAGGATGGCGGTATCGCGACCCTCGCGCCCCATCTCGGTTCGGTGGTGAAGGCCTATCTCATCGGGCACTCGGCCCGCGATTTCGCGCTTCAGATCGGCGAGACCCCGCATGAGATCTGCGAGACGATGGATCAAGCAGTCGCCCGCGCCACCGAAGAGGCGGAGAAAGGTGACACCGTGCTTCTTGCCCCCGCGGCCGCGAGCTTCGATCAGTACCCGAATTTCGAGAAACGCGGCGAAGATTTCGTAGCCCGCGTCGAAGCGCTTCTCGGCATCGCCAACGACACGCCGAACAAGGGGTGAGTCTTTGCGGTCCCGCGTCGCGACTTTGGCGCACCGGACTCTAGCGCGCTCGTCTGAACTCGGCTAAACTCCCGCGCAGACCCGGCAAACGGGCGTGTGTGAGGCAGTGAAGGCGGTACCCCATGACTGAGATGGTCTACGGCACCATGCCCGTTAGGGCAGGCGAGCCGGTTCTTCCGCGATGGTGGCGCACCATCGACAAGTGGTCGCTCAGTGGCGTGATGGTTCTTTTCGGGATTGGCCTTCTGCTCGGCCTCGCGGCGTCGGTGCCGCTGGCCGAGAAAAACGGGCTGGAGCCGTTCTACTACGTGACACGACAGGCGATTTTCGGCATCGCTGCGATGGCGGCCATGCTGATCGCATCCATGATGTCGCCCGACATGGTTCGGCGGCTGGGCGTGATCGGTTTTCTCGTGTCCTTCGTAGCGCTCGCTTTTCTGCCCGTCTTCGGGACCGATTTCGGTAAGGGCGCGACGCGCTGGTACTCTCTGGGCTTCGGCAGCTTCCAACCTTCGGAATTCCTCAAGCCCGGCTTCGTGATCCTCGCCGCCTGGCTGATGGCTGCGAGCAAGGAAATAGGCGGCCCGCCGGGGCGGCTTTATTCCTTCATCGTGGCGGTCACCATCGTCCTTTTCCTAGCGCTTCAGCCCGATTTCGGGCAGGCCTGCCTCGTGATGTTCGCCTGGGGCGTCATGTATTTCGTTGCCGGAGCGCCCTTCGTCCTGCTGAGCGTCATCGCAGGCCTCGTGGTCGCTGGCGGCATCTTCGCCTATGACGCGTCCGAACACTTCGCCCGCCGCATCGACGGCTTCCTTTCGGCCGAACTCGACCCCCGGACCCAGATCGGCTACGCCACGAACGCCATTCAGGAAGGCGGCTTCTTCGGCGTCGGCGTGGGCGAGGGCACCGTCAAGTGGTCGCTGCCCGACGCGCACACCGATTTCATCATCGCGGTCGCGGCAGAGGAATACGGGCTTGTTCTCGTGCTTATCATCATCGCGCTCTATGCGGTCATCACCGGGCGTTCGCTGTTCCGTCTGATGCGGGAACGTGACCCGTTCACGCGGCTTGCGGGCACCGGGCTTGCCTGCATGTTCGGGGTTCAGGCTCTGATCAACATGGGGGTTGCCGTGCGGCTTCTGCCGGCAAAGGGGATGACACTGCCCTTCGTCAGCTACGGCGGGTCTTCCGTGATCGCGAGCGGAATCGCGGTGGGCATGCTTCTTGCTTTCACGCGAAGCCGTCCACAGGGCCGCATCGAAGACTATCTGATCAAGCGGGGCCGCTGATGGCCGCGCCGCTTCTTCTCATCGCGGCTGGCGGGACCGGCGGGCACATGTTTCCTGCTCAGGCATTGGCTGAAGCGATGGTCGCAAAAGGTTGGCGCGTAAAGCTTTCTACCGATGCCCGTGGTGCGCGTTATGCGGGTGGCTACCCGGATCAGGTCGCGGTCGAACAGGTCGCTGCGGCGACCTTCGCGCGGGGCGGCCCGCTTGCGAAACTGGCGGTCCCGTTCCGCCTGGCCGGCGGTGTCTTCGCCGCGGTATGGGGAATGCTGCGCGACCGGCCCGACGCCGTGGTCGGATTCGGCGGCTATCCCACGATCCCGGCGCTGACCGCTGCGATCATTCTGCGCGTGCCGCGCATGATGCACGAACAGAACGGTGTCCTTGGCCGAGTCAACAGGCTTTTCGCCAAGCGCGTCCGCTGGATCGCCTGCGGCACGTGGCCGACCGAATTGCCCGATGGCGTCGAAGGGCATCACACCGGCAATCCCGTGCGCGCGGCTGTTCTGCGCCGTGAGGGCTCGCCCTATATTCCGCCCGGCGACTACCCGATGAGCGTACTTGTCATCGGCGGCAGCCAAGGCGCGCGCATCCTCTCGGACGTCGTGCCCGAAGCGCTTGCAACGCTTTCCGAAAACCTGCGTGCCCGCATTCGAGTAGCCCACCAGGCCCGGCCCGAGGACGAAGATCGCGTCAATGCCGCCTATGCTGAAGCCGGCATCAAGGCAGAGGTCTCGCCCTTCTTTTCGGATATTCCCAACCGGCTCGCCGATGCGCAGTTGGTCATCTCACGCTCAGGCGCGTCTTCCGTCGCGGACATCTCGGTCATCGGCCGGCCGTCGATCCTCGTGCCCTTCGCGGCCGCCGCGAACGACCACCAGACTGCGAACGCGCGCGGCCTTGTCGCGGCCGAGGGGGCGATCCTCATTCCCGAATCCCGGCTTGACGTCGCCACGCTATCGGGGCATGTCGCCGCGATCCTCGAATACCCCGAAGCCGCCGTGCGGATGTCCCATGCCGCGCACGACTTCGGCATACCCGACGCCACCAGCCGGCTCGTCGCGCTGGTAGAAGCCCTGACAAGGAAAGAAAACGAATGAACGCCGCCACGAAACTGCCCGGAGAGCTTGGTCCAATCCATTTCGTGGGCATCGGCGGCATCGGCATGTCAGGCATCGCCGAGGTTCTGATCACGCTCGGCTACCCTGTGCAGGGTTCTGATGCGAAGGCGTCGAAGATCACGGACCGTCTGGTGAAGCTCGGCGCGACCTTCTTCGAAGGCCAGAAGGCCGAAAACCTTGGCGAAGCTGCGGTCGTCGTCATTTCCTCGGCGATCAAGAAGGGCAACCCGGAACTGGAAGAGGCGCGCAAGCGCGGCCTTCCCGTTGTGCGGCGGGCGGAAATGCTGGCCGAACTGATGCGCCTGCGCTCGAACGTCGCGGTGGCGGGGACGCATGGCAAGACCACGACGACTACAATGGTCGCGACGCTGCTCGACAAGGGCGGGTTCGACCCGACCGTTATCAATGGCGGTATCATCCACGCCTATGGCTCCAACGCACGTGCGGGCGCGGGCGAATGGATGGTGGTCGAGGCAGACGAATCCGACGGTTCGTTCAACCGGCTTCCCGCGACGATCGCCATCGTCACCAACATCGACCCAGAGCACATGGAGCACTGGGGCAATTTCGACAAGCTGCGTCAGGGTTTCTACGACTTCGTGTCGAACATTCCGTTTTACGGCGCGGCCGTTTGCTGCACCGACCATCCCGAAGTGCAGGCCCTCGTCGGTCGCATCACGGATCGCCGCATCATCACCTTCGGCTTTAATGCGCAGGCTGACGTGCGCGCGGTGAACCTCACCTATGAAGCAGGTGTCGCCCATTTCGACATCGCCCTTCGCGCCGAGGACGAAGGCTCCGTGATCGAGGGATGCAGCCTGCCGATGCCGGGCGACCACAACGTGTCGAACGCGCTTGCCGCTGTCGCCGTGGCCCGCCATCTCGGCATGAAGAAGGACGAGATCCGCGAAGCGCTTGCGAACTTCGGCGGCGTGAACCGGCGCTTCACCAAGGTGGGCGAGGTTCTGGGCGGTGTCACGATCATCGACGACTACGGTCACCACCCCGTGGAAATCGCGGCCGTGCTGAAGGCTGCACGTCAGGCCACGAAGGGTCGGGTCATCGCCGTTCACCAGCCGCACCGGTATTCGCGCCTGTCCACTTTGTTCGAGGATTTCTGCACCTGCTTCAATGAGGCGGATGTCGTCGCCATTGCCGAGGTCTATGCGGCCGGTGAAGAACCGATCCCCGGCGCGAGCCGCGATGATCTGGTGGCGGGTCTTCTCGCCCACGGCCACCGCCATGCCCGCGCGATCCTCGACGAAGCGGATCTGGAACGTCTGGTGCGCGAACAGGCCAAACCGGGCGACATGGTCGTCTGTCTCGGCGCTGGTACGATCTCGACCTGGGCGAACTCTTTGCCCGAACGGCTGAAGGGCTGAGCCGGTGGCGGAGGCGTTAAAGCGACGCCTCGGCCTTGGGCTGCTCATTGCTTACGGCGTCGGCGTCATGGTGGGCGCCGGGATCTATGTCCTCACCGGCGCGGCGGCGGGCGCGGCGGGTCTTTGGGCGCCAGTGGCGTTTCTGATTGCAGGTCTCGTCGCCGTTCCCTCGGCGCTGTCGTTCTCTGAGCTCTCCGCGCGTATACCTGAGGCGGCAGGCGACAGCTCCTATGTCGAGATCGGGCTTGAAAGACACTGGCTTGCTATGCTCGTCGGCGCGATCAACGTGATCGCGGGCACCGTTGCCGCGGCGGCAGTGCTGCGCGGAGGCGTGGGCTACCTGACCTCCTTTGTGCCCGTCCCGTTCGAGGCGGCCATCGTCGCGCTGGGCGTCATGCTGATCGTGATCGCCATCGTCGGCGTTCTCGAAAGCCTGACCTTCGCCGCCATCCTGACAGCGGTCGAGGTCGCCGGGCTCATGCTCGTGATCGGGGCAGGCTTTGCGGCAGCGCCGGTTGCTGAGTGGCACCTGCCGCCGCCCGACCCGGAATGGGCAGGCATCGCCGCCGCCACGACCTTCGCCTTCTTTGCCTTTATCGGGTTCGACGACCTCGTGAACATGGCGGAAGAGGCGCGCGCACCCTCGCGCAACATGCCCCGCGCGATCCTCTGGTCACTCGCGATCACCGCCGCGCTTTACGCTCTGGTCTCTCTTGCTGCTGTGCGCTCGGTTCCGCGCGACGTGCTTGCGACAACGGAACGTCCGCTCGCACTCGTGTGGGAGGCCGGAACAGGCAGCAGCGCGGCGTTCCTGTCCGCGATCGCGGTCGCCGCCGCGCTGAACGGCGTCCTCGCGCAGATCGTGATGGCGTCGCGGGTGCTTTTTGGGCTTGGCAAGCGCTCTCCCATGCTCATGACCTTCCGTCGCGCGCATCCGACATTCGGCACGCCTGTTCGCGGGACGATAGTCGTCGGCGTGGCAGTGATCGGCGCGGCACTCGTACTGCCCGTCGCGACCCTTGCCGAGGTAACGACGCTCGCCCTGCTGATCGTCTTCGCCATCGTCAATGCGGCGCTGATCGGGGCCAAGGCGAAGCGCCCCGAAGCGCCCTTCCGCGTGCCTGCATTCATACCGTGGTTGGGTATCGTCAGCTGCGCGGCAACGTTTATCGCGGCAATTTGGGGCAAGCTGGCATGATCCCGTCAGTCGTTTTCGCCTGTCTCTGGGTTCTGGCCGCGACCATCGTCGCTTTCCTGCCGATGCGGCGTCAGTTTGCGCCCGGCCTTGTTCTGTTGATTGCCGCGCCCGTTCTCATCGTTTGGCTGGCCTTCGACTTCAACATCTGGATCGGGTTCGCCGCAGCCTTCGCTTTCGTGTCGATGTTCCGCAAGCCCTTGCACTATCTGGCGAAGAGAGCGATTGAGAAAGTGGCGCCCGACAGGGAAGGGAGGCGGCCGTGAATGTTTCGTTGATCCTCGCCTGCCTCTGGGCAGTCACAGCGACCGTGACGGCGATGCTGCCAACACGGGACAAGCACTGGCGCGCGGCTTATGTGCTGATCGCGGTCGGCATTCCGATTGTCGGCTGGGTCACCTACGAAAACGGCGCGTTGGTGGGGCTGATCGTCATGGCCGCCGGAGCGTCGATCCTGCGCTGGCCGTTGATCTATCTCTGGCGCTGGCTTAAGCGAAAGACCGCGCGCTAACGCCCGGTTCGGGCAGAAACCGCCCGACGACGCATCTCTGCGATGGGAATGGGGAAGCGCCGCACCTATATTTCGAACAGAACCGCCTTCAGGGAGTTCTCCATGCGTCTCATAATCGCGCTTGCGCTTTCCGCGCTGACCGCCAGCCCTGCGGCGGCTTTCATCGCCCAGAACGGACTTGTCGTTGAACCGGAGGGCGCGACGACCTTCAACGTTCCTTGGCGCGGCGCGTCGGGCGCCACCGATTTCTGGTGTGCGGCGGGTGACTACGGGGTCCGCGTGCTGCACCTGACGCCCGGAACGATGATCTACCGCGCGTCCGAGCCACCGCGCCGGTCGGGCGAGGGCATCCGCTTCTCGCTGAACCCCGAAGATGCGGCAAGCGCTACCGGCCTCGTCATGATCCTCGGCGGCCAAGGCGGCGGGCTCGCCGTCGGCCACGCCCAATCACTGTGCGAGAAACTGCGCAACGGCCGCAGCCGCTAACGGCGACCGAAGAACGTTCAGCGAAGCGCAAAGGCCGCCAGCGCCATGCCTAGTAAGATGTTCAGAATCCAAATGGCGAGAGATACCCGCCGTCGCAGACCCATATGTCTAAAGAGATCAATCATAGTCGAACCGCTCTGACAGGATGCGCGACGACGGCGTGCCGCGCTCGATCAAATGGTCTTCGACGATATTCATCATGATCGCCGGTCCGCACATCACAAACACCCATTCCTTGAATTCCGTTGACGAGAATACACGATCCATCAGCTCCGCATCCAGGAAACCCGTTTCGCCCTGCCAGCCTTCGGGCGGTTCGGTCAGAACATAGGTCACGTCCTCGGCGTCCAGCTCATCGCGACAGGCGATCTGATCTTCCAGCCGATTTCCATAGATGATCTTTACTCTTCGGGTATCGCCGGTAAGGCGCATTTGCCTGAGGATGCCGATCAGCGGCGCGATGCCCACGCCCCCGGCAATCAACGCGACGCCCGGTTCATCGCGGCCATCGACGGACAGATTGCCGTAAGGCCCATCAAGATATGCTACCGTGCCCGGCGCTATTTGCCCGATCGTCCGTGTAAAGTCCCCAAGCTCCTTGATGATGAAAGAGACTTCTGGCCCTGCCGCTGGCGCCGAACTGATCGAGAACGGGTTCTCTTTTAGCGAGAACGCACTGTGCCCCACATTCAGCCAGACGAATTGCCCTGCCTTGTATTCAAGACCGGAATGACCGTTGGGCGTGACGGTCAGTTCCCATTGCTTCGGCGTCAGCCGTGTGACCGACGTGACGCGCCATGCGCGTGCTTTGTCCCGAAGCGGCACGACCAAGTAGACGTAGAGAAGCGACCCGACCGCCAAGGCGGTCATGGCCTGCCAAATCGATGTCATAACGGGCAGCGATCCGTAGCGGCCCGCATGAATGGTGTGATGCAGCAAAAGTGCAGCTATCAGAAGAGCTCCGATGCCATGCATCAGTCGCCATGTTTCATATTTGAAGTCCAGCCGAGTCCGCCCGATCGCCAGTAGAACAAGGCAGGGAAGGATCAGGAACGCCGCGATGCCGGTGGATAGGTCTGAAAAATCAGTGGTGATCGTCAGCTGCCGTGTAGGGTCCCATGGACGCTGACCGCCCGACGGCGCGCCCCGATAAAGGAATGGGTGCAACAGCGCGAAAACCAGTGCCGTGCGCGCCATTATCTGGTGGAACCGCATGGTCACGTCCATCCCGACTCCATTCGAGATGCTCTTGAAACGGCCGGACAGGACGAATTCCATGAGGATCATCGAAAAGGCGAGAATACCAAGACCGGAGGCAAGCTCTTCGCGCAGTGGGCGTGGCGGTCCGCCGACAAGCCAGGAAGCGATCAGAGGAAGCGCGACAGCGGTGAGATAGAGGACAATCAATCCGGCTGATTTCATTAGCTATTCCTGAACCAATTTCTCTCGCGGCGAAACTAGGTGGGCGCGTCGGACTATCCTCGACGCATAATCGCGAATTCAGATCGAGTTGTCTCGACAAAGGTTTGCATAGGGTGCGCGGCAGATCATCCCGAGTCCGCGAAACGGGTTTCGAAGTCCTCGGTGGAGATATTGAAACGACTTCGTTCTAAGGTGTTGGTCGGGATTCCACGCGTGCAACGGCGTGAAACCCCGAACGCTCAGCCGAGCTTCTCGCGGAAGAATTCGACCGTTCGGCCCCAGGCCAGCTCTGCCGCCGCCTCGTCGTAGCGCGGGGTGGAATCGTTGTGAAAGCCGTGATTGACCCCCTCATAGATGAAGGCCTGATAATCGGTCCCGGCGGCCTTCAGCGCCGCTTCGTAATCCGGCCAGCCCGCGTTTACCCGCTCGTCCAGCCCCGCGTAGTGGATCAGAAGCGAGGCTTTGATCTTCGGCACGTCCTCTGAAGCGGCCTGACGGCCATAGAACGGCACCGCGGCCTTCAGTTCGGGATAGGCTACCGCAGCCGCGTTGCAGACACCGCCCCCATAGCAGAAGCCCACGATACCGACGTTGCCGGTCGAGCCTTCGTGTCCCATCAGGAATTCGACCGCCGCGAAGAAGTCGTTCATCAGCTTCGTTCCGTCCACGGACTTCTGAAGTTCACGGCCCTCTTCGTCGTTGCCCGGATATCCCCCGACCGAAGTCAGTCCATCGGGCGCCAGCGCCATGAATCCGTCCTTGGCGAGACGTCGCGCCACGTCCCTTATATAGGGATTGAGCCCGCGGTTCTCATGCACCACCACCACGGCGGGCAACTTGCCTTCGGCCGCAGTCGGTCTCACCATGTATCCCCGTACCTCGCCGTGTCCGTTGGGCGAGGGATAGGTGATCCAGCGCGCCTGAATGTCGGGATCATTGAAGCTCACCTGTTCGGCCATCGCGTAGTTCGGGCTCATCGCCCCAAGGATCGCGGCAGCGGTAAGCCCGCCAACCGCATACTTTCCCGCGCGGTCGAGGAATTCGCGTTTCGTGATCATCCCATGGGCGTAGAAGTCGTAGAGTTCGAGAAGTTCCGGGGCAAAGTCCTTGGCGGTCAGACGTGACATGTCATCCTCTTTCCTTGCTGAGCGTTGCGATGGCTGATCACAGCCTATCATATTCGATCGATGGTCTGGCTCACGGAAACGCGACGGGTCTCGTTCATGCCTCAGTAGGTGGCTATACTCACGCACGGGGCGGATTTCAGGCGGGTCAAAGGGCAAGGTGGATGGGTCTGGTTCTGTATAGTGCGCACTACGGTGAGGCGGATCCAGTGAATCCCGAGGTCTTCGGTGGCTTCGATATCTGTCGGCGGGTCCTTTTCACCGACAAGCCAGACCTCGCTCTGCCGGGCGTGGAGGTGATCTACGACCCATTGGACGGGCTCGACCCGGCCCGCGCTTCGCGCCGAGCCAAGCTCATGCCACACCGCTACTTTGCTGACGAAGACTGGTCGATCTGGATCGACAACAAGTCGCGATTGAAGCGCGATCCGCACGAGGTCCTTGGCGCCCTGCAAGCCCAGTCCGATGCGCCTTTCTTCGCCTTCCGGCACTTCCGCCGGGATTGCGTCTACAAGGAAGGGCAGACGGTGCGTGAAAACGGTCTCGATGATCATCGGATCGTGAAGGAAAGGATGCGGACATACCGCACCGAAGGGATGCCGGAACGCGCGGGCTTGATCGAGGGGCACTTCATCGTCCGTCGACACAACGATCCCGAGGTCACCCGTTTCGGCGAGCGTTGGTTCGAGCAGGTCCTGCGTTTTTCCCGGCGCGATCAGATATCGTTTCCCTACCTCGTCTGGAAACTTGGGCTGCGCTACGAGTTCATTTCTGCGCTGGACTGGAAGGATACAGTCGAATTCTCGGTTTTCGATCGGAAGGCCCGCAAGGCGGAATTCCCGCGCCACGACCGGATCTATCAGCGGTTGCGTGCCCTCTATCACGCGCTTGGCAAGGGGCGGGCGCAATGACGCGGCAAAAGGAATTTACTATCGCAACCCGCGGCGCGGGGCTTTACGAATTCACGGAGCAAGTGCGCGACTTCTGCCATGGCCGGGGCGATGGGCTTCTCACGCTGTTCGTGCGCCACACGTCCTGTTCACTCGTCATTCAGGAAAACGCCGATCCGGAGGTGCGGACCGATCTTGCCGAGTTTTTTCACCGGCTAGTGCCGCCCTCGGACGATCCGTCGATGGAGTATCTGAGGCATACGTACGAGGGCCCGGACGACATGCCCGCCCATATCAAGGCGGCACTACTCCCTGTGAGCTTGTCAATTCCCGTGATGGCGGGGCGCCCGGCGCTCGGTACTTGGCAGGGTGTCTACCTTTTCGAGCATCGCCGAGCGCCCCATGACCGCCGTGTGGTGGCTCATTTCATCCCGTAGGTGGCGCTTAGTGCCAACCGTTGCACGGGACCCGTGAGGGCGGTCCGCTTCCGAAGCTTCTTTAATCTCGCCCCGGTCGACTGACGCAATATCGCTCAACTCAAGCGCGCAACTCAGGGGAAGATGATGCAGTTTTTCCCACGATGCTTCTTGCGTTATCTGGTGGCGGAAATTGCCCTCTACCCAAATCCTAGAGGGACGCCTATAGTGCCTGTGGATAACCGGGAATTAGGACCGAGGGGAAGGGAATGCGCTGCCCGTTTTGCGGAAATGTCGACACGCAGGTGAAGGATTCGCGCCCCGCCGAGGATCATGTCGCCATCCGGCGCCGGCGCTTCTGCCCGGCCTGTGGTGGGCGCTTCACGACCTACGAGCGGGTGCAGCTTCGTGACCTCGTTGTCATCAAGTCATCCGGCAAACGCGAGGACTTCGACCGCGACAAGCTTGAACGGTCGATCCGCATCGCGATGCAAAAGCGTCCCATAGAACCCGAGCGGATCGATCAGATGATCTCTGGCATCGTTCGGCGGCTGGAATCCTTGGGCGAAACTGACATCCCCTCGAAGACGATAGGCGAGATCGTCATGGAGACACTCGCGCGGATCGACACCGTCGGATATGTCCGCTTTGCCAGCGTTTACAAGAACTTCCAGGCGGCCGACGATTTCGACAAGTTCGTCTCTGAATTGCGTCCGAATACACCGGCAGAAGAGTGACCACGGAAGACGACCGGCGGCATATGACCCATTCGCTCGGCCTGGCCAGACGCGGTCTGGGCAGGGTTTGGCCAAATCCAGCGGTTGGCTGCGTAATTGTGAAGGACGGTCGCATTGTCGGTCGCGGATGGACGCAGGCAGGCGGCCGGCCGCACGCCGAAACAGTCGCCTTGGCTCAAGCGGGGTCCGCCGCACGAAACGCTACCGCCTATGTCACGCTTGAACCCTGCGCCCATCACGGCAAGACGCCGCCCTGCGCCGAGGCGCTGATCGGGGCCGGCATCTCCCGTGTCGTCACCGCCATCGAGGATCCGGACCGGAGGGTTGCCGGGCGTGGCCACGCAATGCTGCGCGAGGCGGGAATAGCAGTCGAGACAGGCGTGATGGCGGCAGAAGCGACCGACGTTCAACGCGGCTTTCTGACCCGGATCAACCAAGGGCGTCCCATGGTGACGCTGAAATTGGCAACCAGCCTCGACGGCCGTATCGCGACCTCCACGGGCGAGAGCAGATGGATTACAGGGCCAGAGGCGCGTCGCCGCGTTCACAGGATGCGGGCCGCCCACGACGCCGTGCTTATCGGGGCGGGAACGGCGCGCGCCGACGATCCGTCGTTGACTGTGCGTGGGTTGGGCGTCGAGCATCAACCGGTCCGGATCGTAGCTGCGCGAAGCCTCGACCTGCCGACTGAAAGCAACCTTGCGCGAACCACCAGCGAAGTGCCGGTCTGGCTTCTGCACGGACCCTCTGCCCTGGCAGAGGACCGCCGCGAATGGACCAAGGCTGGCGCGCGCCTGATAAAGGTGGCGGAGGCTGGTAGGGGGCTCGACCCGCGTGCGATGCTAACAGCGCTAGGGCGCGAGGGTTTGACTCGGGTCTTCTGCGAAGGTGGGGGGGAACTTGCCGCGACGCTTCTGCGATCGGGCTACGTGGACGAACTTGCGCTCTTTTCTGCAGGTATCGCGCTGGGCTCTGATGCGTGGCCGGCGCTGTCCTCGCTTGGGCTGGGGGTGCTCGTGGACGCACCGCGGTTCCGACTTCGGGAGCTGGAAAGGATCGGGCCAGACGTTCTGAGCGTTTGGACCAAAGACTAAGTCTTTAGCGCCAGAGCCAGGACCGGCTCGCGAACACACCCTGCAGCTTCGCCAGCATCCGGTTCGGCCGCCCGGGATGCGGGATGCTACGGTCGGCAAGCCGATCCGCGATGACCTCGGCAGGGCAGGGCAGGCCGCTGACGGGATCCGTATAGCGTGGGTATGCGATGAGCACCGCATGGACGAGCGCGGCCAGCGTCGGCCGCGCGGTGCGCCGCGGAGGTGGTGGTAGAAGGTCGCGCGTCAGGCCCCAGCCTGCGTAGAACGGCGCGCCGAGGCAGGTGACGGGCTTGCCGCGGATCAGCGCCTCAAAACCCATTCCGGACGAGATCGTCCAGACCTCGTCCGCTGCTTCGAGAAGCTTGGCAGGATCGGCACTGGCAGCGATGACATCAGCCCATTGCCGCGCTTCGGCTTCGGGAAGGTCCCCGTCGCGAAGGCCGGCCGCCACATCCGGATGCGGTTTGTAAACGATGACTGCGTCAGGGTTTTCCGCCCTCACCCGCTTGAGCAATTCGTGGTTGGTCCGCTCGGCGCCAGCGCCAAGGCGGATCGAGGCGTCATCCTCGACCTGCCCGGGCACAAGGATGCGGTGGCCGGGCGGCAGATCGGGCAAATCTGTCGCCTCGGGCGAATACTTGGTCAGGCCCGCCCGAATGAGCCGCGACATCAGCCGTTCAGCCCGCGCCTCGCCACCCGGTGGCGGGCCAGACTCGATCAACTGCTCAAGATCGCTTTCTCGTGCGGGATCATAGTAGATCCCCGACCGGTCCGTGACGAGCGACAGGGGCGGGACAAGTTCTGCCCCCAATCCGCGCGAGCGGAGAAACCCGTCCTCGACCCGGCGGAGCACTTGTCCTGCGGCGAGGTCCCGCAACTGATCGGTCTCGCGCCCGGCCCAGACCATGAGGTCGCGACCCTCGGCTTTGGCGCGCTTCTCCGCGCGCGCCGCGTCATTCGCGAAAACAAGCCGCTTCTGACGGCCGAAGGTTCGTTGCAGATGCGCGCGTTTCCAAAGACGCATTCCGATAGCGACGTGCCCCTTACGGTCCTCCCGCCAGGCGCGCGCTTCCGCCTCGATCTGGTCGGCCGCCTCTTCGAAACTGCACAGTCGGTCGCGGCAGGGATCGTACCATGTGGGCGCGTGGATCATCGCTCCGGCAAAAAGTTGCGCCTTGGTCAGCTTGCGAGTCCGGCGCGGCACCGGGTTCTCATCCTGGGTCAGCCCCCAGCCCGAATAGAAAGGCTGGCCGAAAACGCGTGGACGGTGGCCTGCGATGATCGCTTCGAAACCCAGTTGGGACGAGATGGTGTAGACTGCGATCGCCCCTTCCATGAGCGTCCAGGGCGAGACGGGATCGCTCAGCAGGCTGATCCGGCCTTTCGCATGGCTTTCGTCGAAGTAGCCCTGCCGGGCACCAGCGGTGGCCTCGGGATGAGTCTTGATGATGATCCTCTGGCCGGGATGCTCGATTTCGGCATAGGCGAGCATTTCGCGGAACGTGGCCTCGGTCGCCCCGCCATGCAGCACTGATGCGTCGCCGCGCGTCTGGTCGATGACCAATACGTATCCGGGCTCAGGCACATCAAGTTCGGGGTCGAAGTCATTGTATTTGGAAAGGTGAGCGGCCTTCATCCGCGCCATGCCGTCGCGCGCGCGCTGAAGAACCGCGCCGTCGTCGAGCGGTTCGTTCGCGAGAATTTCTTCAAGTCTGGATGGTCTGCTGCTGTCGAAATGAACGCCGAGCGGATCGATCATCAGACCGATGGGGGCATCCCCTCCAATCCTGCGGGGCCGCACGGATCGAATGAAGGCGTCCTCTACGCGGATAACTGGTGCGTCCGTCCATTCGGAAACGGTTTCACCCCGTGGCGCGGTGGGGCTGTGGCCCCAGACACCTATCCGGTCGTCAGGCCCCGACGGTTTGCCCAATCGGATGTCGTAGCCCGCGAGCGTCAGGATGCGGCGGATGCGTGCCTGTGTGAGGAACCCACCGGAGAAGACGTAGAGAGGCTGAGGAGCCGCCGCTTCGTCTCCCTCCCGTAGATGGGTCGGCATCACCTGCTGGCGGCGCTGGACAGCGAATTCGCGGAACTGGCCGCACCGGTCAGAGCAGCAAGTGATTTCTGCCACTGCACGTAAGGCGCTTCAGTCACGTAAACGGTATCCTCATCGCGGATCATGAAATCGCGCGCGTTAAAGATGCCGTTCGGTTCCGTCAGGTCGAGGACATAGGCGATCCGCTGCGACGTCTCGATGTCAGTGCGGCCAAGAACTTCGTTCGCGATCTTCGGCGTTTCATTGCGTAGTACGAACACACCTGTCGGATCCGCGAAGTTGGTCGACAAGCCGCCAACCTGTGCGATTGCCTCGATGGCCGAAAGGTTTTGCGTTTCAAACAGCAC
>CBDUOT010000023.1:0-36766 GCA_965368915.1 uncultured Rhodobacterales bacterium
ATGTCGCGCACGATTTCGCTATTTGCGCCGACGGATCAGGTCGGCGACAGCGCCGCCGAGATCGCTCGCACGCTGCGTGCCATCATGACGACGCGGCTGATCGGACCCGCCAGGGATCTCGCCCCGTGGCTGGCAGATACCTTCACGGTTCTGCCGTCCTGACGCCAGCGCGGGTATCGGCACTTTGCCTGATCCAATGGTTCGAAACCGGCGCTGCGACTACCGGCGTCCGTAGTAGAGACCCACAACGTGCTCCGCCTCGGCGAAGAAAAGCCAGCGCGCCGCGAACGCACCGACAAGGTGCAGCGCAGCGGCCAACGCGGTGACCGCGATCCCGCCCGGCAGCAGCAGAAGTAGCATCGCCGGCAGCACGGCGGCGAAGACGATTGCTATTATGCGCAGCCGCGCCGCGTGCTTGCGCCCCACGTCGTAGATCATTTCGCGCAAAAGATAGTTCGAACCGGTGTGAGCCGGTGCAAACTCGCGCACGCTGCCTAGCCCCCCCAACCCGGTGGCTGAACCAATGCTCGATCCGGCCGCTGCGAACCTGCCATCACCCAGTCGGAAGGCTGCCACCAGCAGTGCTCCGAGAATGACCGAGTGGACTCCGGCCAGAACACCCTGCCCGCTCAGGATCGCGCCACCGGTCAGCGCGAACGCAAAGAACAGCGCGGGCGTCGTCCAGTGGTGCCAGCGCGGAACCGTGCGAAGTTGCGCGTAGATCATCGAGGTCGCCCAAATCGCCACAAGACAAGCGAGCGTTCCCACAAGTCCGAAAATCTTAGGTAAAGCGCCACCGGCCAGCGCCGCGAGTGCGACGGGCGCCAGCAGGAGAAGCGCCCCAAGCGATGCCCATGCCTCACGACTGAGCCAACTGGTCCGCCATTGGGTGAACGCCAGAAGCGAGCGTTGGGGATTGCCGAGGTGGAAGGCTGACGCGACAAGACCTGCGACGACCAATCCGTAGCCCAGTCCCCAGATCAGGAACGCGGCAGCGCCGTGAACATCGACCACGCCCAGGCCAAGAAAGGCCAGAAGTCCGAAGCCCGCGCCCGATAAAACGGTGAATACAATAACCGACGGAGCGGGATGCATCAGAACTTCTCCAAAATCCGGTCGAGCCAGCCCGCAAATCCGGTGGCTTTCGTGTCGAGAAGGGGCGCAAGAACCGAAACCTCCTCGGCCGCTCCCTTCTTGCGGGGCGGCAAGTACTTGTTAACGGGTTTCGTATCCATCTCGGGCATGAGGTCGAAGCCGCCCCGGTCGGCGACCAGACGGCTGACATCGCTATCGGGATCGCCGAGGTCGCCGAAATGCCGCGCGCCGGTCGGACATGTCCGCACGCAGGCCGGAACCCTGTCCTCCTCGGGCAGGTTTTCGTTGTAGATGCGGTCGACGCAAAGCGTGCACTTCTTCATCACGCCCGCCGCCTGATCGAGTTCGCGCGCGCCGTAGGGACAAGCCCAGGCGCACAGCCCGCAGCCGATACAGGCATCTTCGTTGACAAGCACAATCCCATCTTCTGCGCGCTTGTAGCTGGCGCCGGTGGGGCAGACAGTGACGCAGGGCGCGTTATCGCAATGCAGGCAGGATCGGGGGAAGTTGATGATCTGCGCGGCGTCTGTCGCTGGCTGCACCTCGTAGCTGTGAACGCGGTTTAGAAACACCCCGGAAGGATCTGATCCGTAAGCATTTTGATCAGATAGTGGTGCGCCGTAACCCTGATCGTTCCACCCTTTGCACGCGGTTACGCAGGCATGGCAGCCGACACAGGTATCAAGATCGATGACGAGCCCGAGCTTCTTCTCGGAGGGCGGCGGAAGGGCGGTCATGGCCGGTTCCTCTTCGCAGGAGACACGGGAGACGGGATTGGCGGGAATTCTGGTTGTGCCTCGTCCGGCGGGGCGGTCTTCTCGATTTTCACACGCAGGTCGAACCACGCGGCCTGACCGGTGATCGGATCCGAGTTAGACCAGCGGAGGCCGTCCTCGCGTTCCGGTAGAAGTTCATGGATCAAGTGGTTGAGAAGAAATCCCTTCGTTGCCTCTGGCGCGTCAGCCTCCAACGCCCAGGCCCCTTTCCTCTTGCCGATCGCATTCCATGTCCAGACCGTCTTCTCGTTCAAGGCGGCCATATGCGCGACAGGCACAATGATCTCGCCCGACGGCGAGGTCACGCGCGCCCAATCACCGTCCCGGAACCCTTGAGCCTCCCAGATCTTCGTGGGCACGTAGAGCGGGTTCACCCCATGGATCTGCCTCAACCACGCGTTCTGCGAACCCCAGGAGTGATACATTGCCATCGGCCGTTGGGTCAGCGCGTGAATGGGATATTCCTCGCCCGCACTTTCGCCAAATGGCTCAGACCAGTGCGGCAGCGGATCCATCGTCTCCTTCAGCCGTTCGCGAAGATGCTCGGGCGGCTGTCGCTCTCCATGACCCTCGGCGGCAAGCCGGAAGCGTTGCATGGGCTCGGCCCAAAGCGAAAAGAGATAGGGTTGCGGCGCATCGTAAAAGCCCATCTGCACTGCCCAATCTTGGTAAGAGGCGTTCCAGGGCTTGAAGAACTTTGCGTCGTCTGGGAGGTGAACTGCGCAGAAACCGCCGTTCTCGATGTAGCGGTCAAGCTGATCGGGGTTCGGTGCGCCGCGCCCCATCTGTTCACCGTCGCCGCGCCATCCCATGAGCGGGCCGACTCCGGGTCTGCGCTCATGCCGCACCATGTAGTCCGCATAGTTTTGATATTTCGCACTGCCGTCCTCGTCCACGAAGCCCGGCAGCTTCAACCGGTTCGCAAGCTCCACCAGCACGGATTGAAAGCCCCTCACCTCTCGATCGGGCTCGATCACTGGCCAGCGTATCGCATCCGCCGCAGCCTCGGCCTCGCAGATCGGGCGATCGAGCAGCGAGATGCAGTCGTGGCGCTCCAGATAGGTCGTGTCTGGCAGGATCAGATCGGCATAGGCGACCATTTCGGACGCGTAGGCATCCGAATAGATGATCCGCGGTATCCGGTACTCGCCCGTCTCATCCTTGTCGGTCAACATTTCCATGACAGCGCGCGTGTTCATGGATGAGTTCCAGGACATGTTCGCCATGTAGAGGAACAGCGTGTCGATCCGGTAGGGATCGCCCGCGTGGGCGTTCGGAATGACCATGTGCATGAGGCCATGGGCCGACAGCGGATTGTCCCAAGAGAATGCCTTGTCGATCCGCGCGGGGCTGCCATCCGGCTTTAATGCAAGATGCTCAGGACCGCGCACGAAGCCGAGATGCGGGCCGGCGAGAGGCTTGCCGGGCGAATACGCGCAGTGCGGGGTCGGATGGGCCTCGACGGGCTTTGGATATGGCGGCTTGAACCGGAAGCCGCCGGGTGTTTCAACCGAACCCAACAGAATTTGCAGCAGATGCAGCGCACGAGCGGTGTGGAAGCCATTGGAGTGCGCGGATATCCCGCGCATCGCATGAAAGGCGACTGGGCGGCCGACCATCTTCTCATGGCGTTCACCGCGGAAATCGGTCCATGGCTGGTCGATCACCACGGGCGTGTCGAACGCCGCGCTTGCGATTTCGGCGGCAAGTCGGCGAATGCGGTCGGCCGCGATGCCAGTGCGTTCGGCGACCGCCTCGGGCGAATAGTCGTCCGAGAGGTAACGTTCCGCCAGGTGCTGAAACACCGTCCGCGAACCGCGATAGGTCGCACCGAGGTCTGGCCTTATGCCTTTCTTGTCGAAAGGTGTGGGCTTGCCCGTTGTCTTGTCGACAACCAGCAACTTGCCGTCCCCATCGCGCAACAGCAGCCCCTTGCCAGGGCCCTCGGCCTCATCCACGAGGCACGGCGCATTGGTCCATCGCGCGAGATAGTCGAGGTCGATCCTACCGGCGTGCAGAAGTTCATGGATCAGCGACAGGATCAACAGCCCGTCGGTCCCCGGCGTGATCCCGTACCAGTCGTCGGCCACACCGTTATACCCCGTGCGGATCGGATTGATCCCGATCACACGTGCGCCGCGCTCCTTGAGCTTGCCGATCCCCATCTTGATGGGGTTCGAGTCATGATCCTCGGCCACGCCGAAGAGAAGGAAAAGCTTCGCGCGGTCCCAGTCGGGCTGGCCGAATTCCCAGAACGCGCCGCCCATCGTGTAGATACCCGCGGCAGCCATATTCACCGAGCAGAAGCCGCCGTGAGCCGCGTAGTTCGGGGTGCCGAACCCTTGGGCCCAGAAGCTTGTGAAGCTTTGCGACTGGTCGCGGCCGGTGAAGAAGGCCAGCTTCTCTGGTGCGCTTTCGCGAAGGGGTTTCAGCCAGCTCACCGCGATCTCGAACGCTTCTTGCCAGGAGATTTCCTCGAAAGCACCGGAACCACGTGGCCCCACCCTCTTCAGCGGGGCGCGAAGCCGTGAGGGTGCGGTGACCTGCATGATCCCCGATGCGCCCTTGGCGCAAAGCACACCCTTGTTGACGGGGTGATCGCGATTGCCTTCGATGTAGCTGACCTTACCCGACTTCAGATGTACGTTGATGCCGCAACGGCACGCGCACATGTAGCAGGTCGTCTGCCTGATTTCGTCTGAGACCTTGGGAGATGTTTCCAGCTCCGGCTGCTGATACCCCATTATTTTCTCTGTTCCTCCCCTTTGTCGGAACGTTCTTCGCGATCAGGCCGCAATGCAACCCGATTGTTCCGTGTTGCCTGCATGACTAACCACCCAGCCCCAGTACGCGGCAAACTTCGTTGGCGATGTGCCGTTCCTCCTCGGCAGGAACGATCAGGATCGGGATGGCAGAGTCTTGCGCATCAAGGCGCATCGCGCCGCGCGCATTTGCGTCGCGGTCGGTTGATACGCCGAGATAGGCCAATCCATCGCAAATCCGGCTGCGGATTTCGGTGTCGTTCTCTCCGATGCCTCCGGTGAAGGCGATGCAGTCCAGCCCGCCCATCGCCGCGACCATGGATCCGGAGTGGCGGACAGCCCAGTAACAGAAATGATCTATTGCGAAGCGCGCCTCGTCGGTGCCCGCAGCATGGAGCGCGCGCATGTCTGATGCCCCGCCAAGGCCCTTCAGGCCGCTTTCGTGGTTCAGGATGCGCGCGGCGCGTTCGATGCCATGGTCCTGCGCGATCCTGAGCACTGCATTCCCATCGATCCCGCCTGTCCGTGTGCCCATCGTCAGGCCTTCAAGCGGCGAATAGCCCATCGTCGTCGCGACCGATACTCCCGTGGCGACGGCCGCGAGCGAAGCACCGTTGCCGAGATGGAGCGCAAGCACTCGGTCTGGCATCGCCCCCAAAAGCGCAGGCAGGCGTTGCGTCAGGCTAGCGTAGGATATCCCGTGAAAGCCGTAGCGGCGTATCCCCTTGGCCTCTTCGGTGGCGGGAAGAGCGTAGCGCAGCGCCACGTCTGGGTTCGTCGCGTGGAATGCCGTGTCGAAGCACGCAACCTGCGGAAGGTCGGGCGCCAATCTCGCCAGCGCCCGCATCGGCGCAAGGTTGTGCGGGTTGTGCAGCGGCGCGAGCGGAATGCAAGCCTCGATCGCAGCGAGCACATCGGCATCGACCCGCACCGGTTTCGTCAGCGTCTGCCCGCCGTGGACGACCCGATGCCCGGCGGCGATGAAACTTTCGATCGGGTGACCTGCCTCACGCAATGCAGTAAGGATCAGCTCTAGCGCCGCGTCATGGTCGGGCGCCTGCGCCGCTTCCTGCCGGTCGTCAAGCTTCAAGCTAGCACTGCCGCCGATGTCCGACACGGCGCCGTCCAGAACTTCGGTCAGGTCCGGCGCGAAAAGCGCGATCTTGATCGAAGAGGATCCGGCGTTGACGACGAGGATCATGACGCCTCCGCGACGATCGCGCCAAGGGCCGCGGACGCGATGCGCGCCGGTGCGGCTTGAGAGCGGGAGGTCAGCAGGATCGGCACCCGCGCACCCATCACCACGCCGCCCGCGCAGCATCCCATGCCAAGCACCATGAGCTTGAAGAGCGCGTTGCCACTGGTGATGTTTGGCGCGACCATGATGTCGGCATCGCCTGAAACCTCAGATGCATAGTCCTTTGCCTTGGCCGCCTCGCTCGAAAAGATAAGGTCCAGTGCCATCGGTCCCTGCACGACAGCCTCGGGCAATGCGGTCCGTGCCCAGTCGGCGATCCGGGCCGCCTCTTCGGTGTTGGGGATCGAGGGGCTGACATCTTCGGACGGTGCAAGCAGGCCGACCTTGGGCCGCGCGACGCCGAGCCATTCCGCCAACCGGACCGCGTGGGTCAGGCAGGCTCGCCTTGTGAGCGTATCCGGATCAACGTTCAGTGCTGCGTCGGTCAGCAACAGGGGCCGGTCCGAGTTCGGAGCGGTTATGTGAAAGACATGGCCACAGCGCGCATCCTTGTCACGCAGCCCCGCGGCGGACGGTAACAGCGCCTTGAGGAAGGTCGTTGAATGGATCTGCCCCTTCATGATCGCGTCCGCCTCGCCCTCGCGCGCGGCTCGGGCGGCTTCGGTCGCGGCGGTTTCGCGCGGTGCGTGGATCAGACGCAGTCCACCGATGTCCCAGCCGATCTCTTCCGCGGTTTCCTCGATCTTTCGCCTGTCCCCGATCAGGATCGGTTCAGCCAAACCCAAGTCAGCTGCTTCCCGGATGCCTTGAAGCGGATAGGCCGCCCCGGCATTGACCAAAGCAACGCGTGGCCGTTTGCAGCTGCGGGCCTGTCGCAGAAGGCGATCAGGGCAGTGCGGCGCAACGGCGGACAGAAAGGGAAATGGATCACGCATCGCGGCTCCTTCATCATCGGCGCGGGTTTGGCGATGGACGATAGCGGCGCCACCCTTCTTTGACATGACATCCATCAAAAAACCGACCTTACAAGGCCAAGCGATGCGAGCGCCGCCAGAAGCACGATGGTCGCGCGGCGGAAATCCTGTGGCGTGGCCGAGAAAAACCGTCGTCCACCCAACCAAACGCCGAGAGCAATCAGCGGCAGGGACAAAAGGAAGACGAAGACCGTGTCTCTTGTGACAAGGCCGTTTATCCACATTACAGGCAGCGCAACGATATCCAGCGCTGTTAGATAGGCGACCATCGTTGCGCGAAAGACCTGCGCCGGGATTGGCTGCGCCGCCATGAAGGCCGCAACCGGCAGGCCACCCACCGCTGCTCCGTTCGCAATGCCGGAGGCGACGCCCACCGCGCCATGACCCGTGGCACCCAATGGCCGGCGCAACGCCCAGCCGGAAAGCAGCATGAGGCTCATCGCGAGGATGAGGAGCGAGATTGCCAACCGAGCCGGCCCCTCGCCAACGCTTGCAAGCAGTGTGACGGATACCGGCATGGCCACTGCCGCCCCGGCAAGCATCGGCCACACCCGGCGCCAGTCAATCTGGTTTCCGATGCCGCGCGACTGCACGAGCGTCATCGCAATCTCGCACAGGATGACGACCGGCACGAGCAGGACCGGATTGGTCAAGAGGCCCCCGAACGCCACGACGAGCGCCGAAAAGCCAAAACCCGAATAGCCCCGAACGAAGGCCGCCGCGAGGAAAGCCAAGCCAAGCGCCCCTGCCGCCCAAGGGGCGAGCCCGAGCGGCAAGGGCATGACCTCATACCCCCTTCTGCGGGCGCATGTCGGCGATGTCGATGCCTGCGACCTCGACCGGCTTCTTCATCGCATCGCGGCGGAAGGGCTCGCCCAGTTCCTGGTTGATAAGCGCTTCGATGAAGGTCGTCTTGCCCGCCTTCTGGTCCTTAAGCGCCTGATCGAGCGCCGCGGTCAGATCCTCCATTGTCTGAGCCTGAACACCCTTCAGCCCGCAAGCCTTGGCGATGGCTGCATAGCTGACACCTTCGTCCAGTTCGGTGCCCACGAAGTTGTCAGAGTACCAGAGCGTCGTGTTGCGCTTTTCCGCGCCCCATTGGTAGTTGCGGAAGACGACCATCGTGATAGCCGGCCATTCCTTGCGCCCGATTGCGACCATTTCGTTCATCGAAATCCCGAACGCCCCGTCACCGGCGAAGCCCACGACCGGCGTGTCGGGGTTGCCGATCTTGGCGCCGACGATCGACGGGAAGCCGTAGCCGCAAGGACCGAACAGACCCGGTGCGAGGTATTTGCGTCCCTGTTCGAACGATGGGTAGGCGTTCCCGATGGCGCAGTTGTTGCCGATGTCGGAAGATATGATCGCCTCTTTCGGCAGCGCGGACTGGATTGCGCGCCACGCCATGCGCGGGCTCATCCAGTTAGGCTTTGCCTTGCGGGCGCGGTCGTTCCATGTGGTGCCCGGATCATCCTGCTCGTGATCCATCGATGTCAGTTCTTGCGCCCAGGCGGACTTCGTCTTTGAGATCAGGTCCTTGCGCTCTTGCCGCCCTGCATCGCCCGCATGATCGCCGAGCTTCGCCAGGATGGATTCGGCAACCTGCTTCGCGTCGCCAACGATCCCCACGGCCACCGGCTTTGTCAGGCCGATGCGGTCGGGATTGATGTCGACTTGAATCAGCTTTGCGGTTTTGGGCCAGTAGTCGATCCCATATCCCGGCAACGTCGAGAACGGGTTCAGTCGCGTGCCAAGCGCCAGTACGACGTCAGCCTTGGAGATCAGCTCCATCCCCGCCTTTGACCCGTTGTAGCCAAGCGGACCGGCGAAGAGCGGATGGGACCCCGGGAAGGCGTCGTTGTGCTGGTAGTTGCAGCAGACGGGCGCATCGAGGCGTTCGGCCAACGCCTGAGAGGAAGGGATCGCGCCGGCAAGGACCACGCCCGCCCCGTTCAGGATGACCGGGAACTTCGCCTCTGACAGCAACTTCGCGGCCTCTGCGATGGCGTCTGCGCCACCCGTGGGGCGTTCAAAGTCAACGATGGCGGGCAGTTCGATGTCGATCACCTGGGTCCAGTAATCGCGCGGCACATTGATCTGCACCGGCGCCGACAGCCGCTTGGCCTTGGTGATGACGCGGTTCAGCACCTCGGCGATCCGGGTCGGATCGCGAACTTCTTCCTGATAGGCCACCATGTCCTTGAAGGCGGCCAATTGCTCCACCTCTTGGAAACCGCCCTGCCCGATGGTCTTGTTGGCGGCCTGCGGCGTGACCAGCAGCATCGGCGTGTGGTTCCAGTAAGCGGTTTTCACGGCGGTCACGAAGTTGGTGATGCCAGGACCGTTCTGCGCGATGATCATTGCCATCTTGCCCGTCGTGCGCGTGAAGCCGTCGGCCATGTAGCCGCCGTTGCACTCGTGCGCGACGTCCCAGAAGGTGATCCCCGCCCGCGGGAAGTAGTCCGAAATCGGCATGAAGGCCGAACCGATGATCCCGAAGGCATGTTCGATGCCATGCCGTTGCAGGACCTTAACGAAAGCTTCTTCGGTGGTCATCTTCATGCGAAATCTCCCTAAGCCGAAGCCAAATCTGCGGGGCGCCCGCCCCCTTCATCGGCCTTTCTATGTCGCGGCGACGCCCCCCTGTAGGGCCAGTCATGCCGCCTGACTAGGTCCAGAATCCGCAATCGCCTCGGAGATGATCCCGATGCCTTCCGGAATACGGTTCTGCGGGATCGAAGAATAGGCCAACCGGTAGTAGTTCCGGGGTGCCGTCCCCGGCGCAAAGAATACGCGACCCGGTTCGATCAGAACGCCGCGCGCCCTGAGCCGGGCGGCCAAGAGATCAGTATCGACACTCTGAGGAGCACGCATCCAGAAGCTGGAGCCGCCGAACGCCCCCTGCCCGGCGATGCTGAGCCCGTTCGCAGCGATCGCCTCATCCATCACCGTGCGGCGGCGCTTGAACGCCTGACCGAGGCGATTGATCAGTGCATCGTAGTGACCGAGCGACAGGAAATACGCCACTGTCCGCTGGATATGACCGGGTGGATGCCTCAGCATCGCCGCCCGCAGCGCGCGGGCCTCACGTATGAATGCCTCCGACGCCACGAGATAGCCAAGCCTGAGCCCCGGGAAGAGCGACTTGGAGAACGAGCCGACATAGATCACGCGCCCATCCCGGTCGAGCGACTTGAGTGCCGGAGCCGCTGTTTTCTGAAACGACATTTCGAATTCGTAGTCATCCTCGACGATGAGGAAATCCCCGCGTCCCGCGCGCTCCAGAAGCTCCCTCCGCCGTGCGATTGGCATTGTCGCATTGGTGGGGCAATGATGGCTCGCCGTGGTGAAGACGGTCTCGACGTCTTCGGGCAAGGCGTCCGGCGGCAATCCATCCGCATCGACGTCAACCGGGACTATCTCGGCCCCAAGCTGACCAAGGATCGCGCGCAACCCCGGATAACAGGGATTCTCCACAACCGTCTTCCGCCCCGGCCCGCTCAGGACCTGCGCCGTCAACCAGAGCGCGTTCTGAGCGCCCATTGTCAGAATGATTTCCTCGGGTCGCGCGCTGATGCCGCGGCGGGGCAGTATCGACCGGATGATGTATTCGATGAGCATCGGGTCGTCGCGTTCGTAAAAGTCGTCCGTCAGCACTTCGAAGTCGCGCTTTCCTAGCGCACGAAGCGCGCATTGCCGCCAGTTCTGATGGTCGAACAGCGAAACATCCGCCTGCCCGTAGATGAAGGGGAACGGATACTCATGCCAGTCCTGCGGCTTCGCCGGAAGCTCGTGGCGCGAGAAGCGGCGGCTTATGATGCGTTCCCAGTCTACCGTGTCACTGCGCGGACGGTCGTCGAACTTGAAATCGGGTTGCGTCGGCGCGGTCTCTGACACGTAGTAACCCGACCGCCCCTGCGCCGTCAGATAATCGCCCGAGACAAGCTCTGTATAGGCCAGCGTGACGGTGATCCGGCTGACCCCCAGATGCCGCGCCAGGCCCCGGCTAGACGGCAGTCTCTCACCCGGCCGAAAGCGCCCACGCAGGATGCCTTCTGCAATCAACTGCTGAATCTGCTGCTGCAACGTCCCGGTCGCACCGGGCGTCAGGAAGAAAGTCTCGGCAGGGATCGGCATGCAAGGTTCTTTCAGGTGACTGGACTCATAGAGCCTTCACAACTGGAAAAGTCAAACCTTCCTTCGGTTCCTTTCGGTAGGGTATCCCGGACTTCAACCAAGACGGGCAGTCACGTACGCTAAAGTTGTGCGGGCATAGCAGGCTCCCGAATTTGCGGGCAGTTCGAAAACCGGCACTTCTTTCGAATTTTAGACGCCATTTTTATTAGGAACCAGATCATGACATTGACGATTGGACGTCCGAAACCCGATTGCACTGATCGAGAAGAGGTTAGCCGCAAACGGCGAGAGTCGCTTCTGGCGCGGGCCGAGCACCAGGGGCCGGGCCTGACACATCCCAACGGAGAAGAAACAAATTACGGTCAGACCTATCCGTTGAACTTTCACAAGAGCCTGCCCCACGATGTAGACGGCAATGTCCATCGCGCCAGTTATGAGGCGATGGTGGCGGCACTGACCGACCATGCGGAAGGTGCATTGGAGACCTTGCCCGCCGGCGCGAACCGCGGAAGCGGCGCGAACGGCGCCCCGAACGGGAGCGAGCTTGATCCGCCGCGCTACACCACAACTGACAAAGAACAGGACAGTGGTAAGCCGCTTCGCTATCGAGGTCTTACCAGCCCCCTGACCGGACATGTTTTCGATACTCAGGGCGGCGACGCGGGCGCCTTCGCCATCGCGCCAGCGCCACTTGTCGCGAGCGATGAGCTTGCCGCCGAGATGGCGGAAGTTTACGTGATGGCGCTTTGCCGTGACGCGACCTTTAGTGACATCGCGTCAGGTTCGGCGCCCGCAAATATAGCGACACTCGTAGGCGCTCTGGACAGCATGCCCTGGTTCGACGGCAGCTATACACCCACCAATCCGGCGGAAGCTGCCCGGTTTGATACCCGAGGTGTGATCAACGGCCCGGACGATCTGTTTCGCGGTTCGACCCCCGGATCGAAAGTCGGCCCCTGGGCGTCGCAATACCTCGTCATCGGGAACACCAACACTAGCGCGACGTTCGAAAAGCCGAATGGCACAGCTGCGGCGGGCAACAACGCGCAACCGTCGTTCCGGGGCGTGAAGTCCAATATCTCCATCGAGGACGGCTTCATCCTTTACGGAACTCAGATTATCGATCAGCGCAGCATCGTCGCGCGCGAAGGCCGCGACTACATGACCAACTGGGCTGCGTGGATTGATTGCCAGAACGGCGTCGACTTCAACGGCTTCGACAGGTTCCGGGACAAGCGGCGCTATCTGACCACCCCGCGCGACATTGCGACCTACGTTCACTACGACGCGCTCTATCAGGCTTACCTAAACGCGTGTCTCATCATGCTTGCTGACGGCAAGAACTTCCCCAAAAGCCGTGGATTACCGGAAAGCAAGAGCCGTACGCGCTCAGCCTTCGCCTCGTTCGGCGGTCCGCACATCCTGTCGGCCGTTACCGAGGTCGCGACCCGCGCACTGAAAGCGGTCTGGCGCCAGAAATGGATGCATCATCGTCGCGCGCGGCCCGAGGTTGTCGCGGCCCTTCTCACACTGCATGAACATGACCCGAACCGGATCGCGGACCCTGTATGCCGTGCAGCCATCGGCGATCTGCGGACGAAGATCCCGCAGGTGATCCTGGACGCCATCGCAAGCCATAACACCGCGCAGAACGCGCTTTCCGGCGCGATTGCGCAGGACCCTGCACTTGACGCGACCCTTGCGGCGAGCGTTCCCCCCATCGCGGATGCCGCAAACTTCCTTCTGCCGATGGCGTTCCCAGAGGGTTCCCCCACCCACCCGGCCTATGGCGCGGGCCATGCCACGGTCGCGGGTGCCTGTGTCACGACCCTCAAGGCGTATTTCGAGATGACGGAAGCCGACGGCACCGCCCGGGCTTGGCCCTACGAGGTCTTCGCACCCGAGCAGAAAGAGAATGAAGGCGGGGAACTCATTCCGGTTGCACCTCAGCCCTCACTCACCGTCGAAGGTGAACTCGACAAACTGGCTGCGAACATTTCGATCGCGCGCAACATGGCCGGTGTCCACTACTACACCGACTACTACGAAAGCGTGCGCCTCGGAGAGCGCATCGCAGTGTCGATCATCGAAGAGCAACTCGGCATGTATGGCGAACCTGTCAGCGTCGCCTTCACGAGCTTTGATGGCGACAAGATCCGCATCCGCGCCCTTGGCGCATCGGCGGGTCTATCGGTCACCGCGTCAGATGGATCGACCCTGACTCCCGCCGAATGGTACGGGCGTTACTCGGCCTGACCACATAAGAGACTCCACGGCGGCATCGCCGCCGTGGAGCCCAAATCTTACGAAAAGACCTTCGTCAAAGCCTTGTCGATCGCGCCGGTGATCTCGTCGATATCGTCGGCGGTGGCGATCAGGGCGGGCGACAGGCACAGCGTGTTGTTGAAGCCCGGAACCGACCGGTTCGTCGCGCCGATGATGACGCCTTGCGCCATGCAATCGGCGACAACGGCCTGCACCTTTTTCTCTTCAACAGGTTCCTTCGTCTGCCGGTCGACCACAAGCTCGGCCCCGCAGAAGAGACCCTTTCCGCGCACGTCGCCGATCACGCGATGCTTGTCCATAAGCGCGCGGAGATTGTCGATCGTCCGCTCTCCCATCTTCACCGTATTCTCGAGAAGACCTTCGTCCTCGATGATCCGCATGTTCTCGATCGCCGCCGCCGGGCCGGCCGTGCAGCCGCCGAAGGTGGAGATGTCGCGGAAGTAGTTCATCGGATCGGAGGCGTCGTCCTTGAACATCTCGAAGACGGCTTCCGTCGTCACGCAGCAGGCAATCGCGGCATAACCCGACGCCACGCCCTTCGCCATGGTCACGAAATCGGGCTGCACTCCGTAGTGCTGGTATCCGAACCACGTGCCGGTCCGTCCAACGCCGCAGACGACTTCGTCGATGTGCAGCAGGATTTCGTACTTCTTGCAGATTTCCTGCACCCGCTCCCAATAGCCTGCGGGCGGCACGATGACTCCACCGCCAGCCGTCACCGGTTCAAGGCAGAGACCACCCACGGTGTCGGGACCCTCACGCAGGATCACTTCCTCGATTGCGTCCGCTGCCCGCTCGCCGTAGTTCTCGATATCCCACTGCTTGCGATATTCCATGCAGTGCGGAACTTTCACGAAACCAGGCGCGAAAGGGCCATACTGAGCGTTGCGCTCATCCTGTCCGCCCGCCGACATCGCAGCGATGGTCGCGCCGTGGTAGTCGCGGTCGCGGTAGAGGATCTTGTGCTTCTTGCCGCCGTAACGTTTGTGCGCGATCTGGCGGATCATCTTGAAGGCCTTCTCGTTCGCCTCCGATCCCGAGTTCGTGTAGTAGACCCGGCTCATGCCCGGCATCTTCTCGATCAGCTTTTTGGCGAAGATGGAACCCGGGATGGAACCCGCCGAGTTTGCGAAGTAGTTCATCTTGACCAGCTGCTCATAGACAGCCTTTGCAATCGTCTCGCGCCCATAGCCCACGTTTACGGTCCACACCCCGCCCGAGACGGCGTCCAGATGCTCTTTCCCGAGGGCGTCCCACACACGCATGCCCTTGCCTTCGACAATGACGCGGGGATCGTTCGTTTCGAACGGCTTATGCTGGATCAGATGGTGCCAAAGATGCGCGCGGTCGGCTTCAATGATCTCGGAAATATCATTGGAATGGAGTGTGCTGTTCATCTGCCTTGCCTTCCAGAAATACGAGCCCGCCGACTTCGTCACGCCTTCTTGGCAGTGCGGTGACGCTGTGCGGCCATCGAGTTGAAATCATCACGAAACACGGCGCGCTCGTAGGGCCAGAACGGGCGCTCCGTTAGGGCCAGATGGAGCGACCTGTTTCAACTTCCGAAATGCGGCGACGAAACTGCGTGCGCTCAGTAGCCCGGCGAACCGAAAGTGGGCACAGGACCGTTCACCGCTTCAAGCCGCTCCAGATTGACGATGGTCGACAACATGATCCGGTCCTGACTCCAGTCTCCGGGCTTCTGGATCGCGACCGAGGCCGCGAGTGTCAGCGCGAGGATTGGCAAGGTGAGCATTGCAAAGATCAGCGTCGGATTGCGCTCTGCACGGCCTTCGATCACGCTCATCATCCGCCGCTTCAGAAGCGCGGCGGACCGTCCGCCGAATATCCGGTTCTCCGTCCGCACCAGTGCCACAGCGGGCGCACCACCTGACATGAAGCGACGTCGACGAAGTCCGTCATGGCAGACGCTCAACAGGCAATCGCAGTACTCTGCCGCCCGGTAACCGCGGCGCGACATGACTTGTCGGTCGCACGCAAGTTCTCGCAACTCTTCCATCCGCGACCGCCAAACGTAGAAGGCCGGGTTCCAGAAGAGGAAAGGCTGAATAAGGCCAAGCGCAATCTCCCACTCGACATCGCCCTGTCTGAGATGCTGCAGCTCATGAGCAAGCGCGATCCCGAGATCTCGGTCGTTGGTCAGCATCGAAGATGGAAGGACGACGATACGAGACCGGAAGCCGCGGGTTGAAAACGGCACACTCACGGTATCCGACAGACGAAGCTCGACCCGCCCGATCCTGCGCCAAACGTAACTGTCGGCAACGACGCGCCACAGTGACACCACGCTCGACGCAAGTCTCACCGCGAAGATCACGAAACCCGTTGCGAGGAGCGCCAGCAGACCTTGTGCCACCGGACCAGCCATAAACTCCGCAATGTGACTCCGAATGCCAACGAGTCGTTCTACTTCGGCCGCCTCCATGCCGATATTGCCCTGCAAATACTGGGCCACGATGAAGTCGGAAAGGTTCACGGAGTGATTGGCGGGAACATAACCCGTGCGGATACCAAACCACACCATCGCCACGAAGATGGGGCTTGCGAGTACGGCGACGAACAGGGTTCTAAGGAAGCGCAACCTTGCGGTCACCGCATGGGATAGACCTACGAGATCCAGAAAGCGTCCGGTTATCAGCCAAAGTGCCAAGACCAGAACCAGAAGCAGGTTCACATCGAGGTAGGCGTCAAAAAGCGCGCTAGCGTTTGTCATCCCTTAGCCTCTTGTCTATCAGCGTCCGGATCTCATCCAGCGCCTCTTCCGACAGATCGTTGTCGTCGACGAGACGCGCGACGAGACTGACGGGCGTATTGTCAAAGAGCTTCTCAGACAGATTCCTGAGCGACCGGGACTGATATTCGTCCTTTTCGATCGCGGCCCTGTAGACGAAGGTTTTGCCTTCCTTCGCGCTCTTCACGAATTCCTTTTGCTCGAGAATGCGCAGGATGGTGGCCGCCGAGGTATAGGCAAGCTTGCGCGCCGGCGCGATCGCGTCTTGAACATCGCGCACCGTCGCCTCTCCCAGTTCCCAGAGCTTCGACATGAACTCCAGCTCCACCTCGGTCAGGAACTTAACCTTCTTCTTGCGGCTCATCTCGACATTCTCTTCTTTTTTGCTGCACGATCCTCTTCCCGATCTGTAGCAGATTTTCCTTCGGTTTTCATTCTTTCCCGTGCGCTCAGACCTTCCAGAAGCAGAAGACGCCCCACGCGATCGATAGCGAGAGCGGCCACCAGAGGGGCATCCCGAAGAGGCCAAGCCAAGCCATGAAGATGTAGGAGGTGCCCAGCAGCGTGATGAACAGCCTGTCGCCGCGCGTCGTCACGAGGCCGAGCACGCCCTTGCGCTCATTCCCGCCGGGGCGGATGATTTCAAGAACTGTCAGGGTTCCCATGGCGCTGAATATGCCGATAAAGACCGCGAGGGTCGCGGGCGTCCAGGCCATCCAGAAAGATGGCCAAAGCGGCGCCGTCCAGGAAAAGCCCTTCTCTTCGACGTTCCCCAGATTTCCCCAGCCCTGCGTCTGGGCAGACGCGGCCAGTGGGGCAATCGACAGAAGTATCGCAAGCAGGCGCATCACACCCTCCCCAGGGCAAAGCCCTTGGCGATGTAGTTCCGGACGAACCAGATCACGATCGCGCCGGGAATGATGGTGAGCGTGCCGGCTGCAGCCAGGAGCCCCAACTCATATCCGGCGGATGACGCCGTGCGTGTCATCGTGGCGGCGATGGGCTTGGCGTAGACAGCGGTCAGCGTCTTGGCGAGCAGAAGCTCCACCCATGAAAACATGAAGCAGAAGAAGGCCGCGACGCCTACCCCCGCCTTGATCGTCGGAAGAAACACCGTGGCGAAGAAGCGCGGAAAGGAATACCCGTCAACGAATGCAGTCTCATCCAGTTCTTTCGGCACGCCACCCATGAAGCCCTCAAGGATCCAGACCGCGAGAGGGATGTTGAAAAGGCAGTGCGCCAGAGCCACGGCGATGTGGGTGTCGAACAGTTCCATCGCCGAGTAGAGCTGGAAGAACGGCAGCGCGAAGACTGCTGCCGGGGCCATTCGGTTGGTAAGGAGCCAGAAGAACAGCTGCTTGTCGCCTAGGAATCTGTAGCGCGAAAAGGCGTAGGCTGCCGGCAGTGCCACAGTGACAGATATCACCGTGTTGATCGACACGTAGATGATCGAGTTAATGTAGCCCCAGTACCAGGTCGGATCGCTGAAGATCGTCTTGTAGCTCGCCAGCGTCCATGTCTGCGGGAACAGCGAGAAGCCCCCGAGAATTTCCTGCGTGGTCTTGAAGCTCATCGCGACCAGCCAGTAGATCGGTAGCATCAGGAAGAGGATATAGAGAATTGGAATAATTGATCTCTTTTTCATTTTGATCCCCTATTTCACGTCATGCCGCGTCATCAGCGTGTAGAACAGCCAAGACACAAAGAGCGTGATTGCGAAGTAGATCAGGCTCATCGCCGCGGCCGGACCCAGGTCGAACTGACCAAGCGCGATTTTCACCAGATCGATCGACAACAGCGTGGTGGAGTTGCCCGGCCCTCCACCTGTAAGAACAAAGGGTTCGGTGTAGATGTTGAAGCTGTCCATAAAGCGAAGCAGGATCGCGATGGTCAGAACCTGCTTCATCTTCGGCAACTGTATGTAGCGGAACACCGCCCAGTTCGACGCGCCGTCGATCTTCGCCGCCTGGTAATAGGCATCCGGGATCGAGACGAGACCCGCATAACAGAGAAGCACCACAAGAGAGGTCCAGTGCCAGACATCCATTGTGATGATGGTGATCCAAGCGGCTACCGGGGATCGCGTCATGTTGTAGTCGATGCCGAGCGTGTGGTTCATGAAGTAGCCAAGAAGCCCGATATCCGGCAGCGTGAAGATGTTCCACATGGCGCCCACGACGTTCCACGGGATGAGCATGGGAAGCGCCATCGTCACGAGACAGACCGGAACCCAGAACCCCTTGCGCGGCATCGAAAGCGCAATGATCACACCCAAGGGCACCTCGATCGCGAGGATCATGAATGTGAACAGGAACTGTCGTCCCAAAGAGGCATGGAAGCGTTCAGAGCGCAGAATGTCCTGAAACCAGCCCAGCCCGTGCCAGAAGAACTGATTGTTCCCGAACGTTTCTTGCACCGAATAGTTGACGACTGTCATCATCGGGACGAGCGCGTTGAACGCGACTAGGATGAGAACGGGCAGGACGAAGAGCCAACCCTTCTGATTGACCTTGCGCATCAGGCGGCCCTCCCTTTTTCCGTGGCGATCCAGCCGTCGCGGTAAAGACGTGTCTGCTCGGGCTTGAAGGCGAGGTGTACCGTGTCGCCCTGCCCCGGCGCGTCACCCTCGACAACGGCATTGATGCGCGTTTCGCCCGCGACAGTCTCGACGACCGAATGGCGGCCAAGATCCACGACCTTGCGCACGGTCGCGGGAACACCCGTTTCGGCGATGGCGACGAACTCCGGCCGGATGCCAATCTCGTGGCGGCCCGATCCCGTCGCGATGGCTCCTTCAAGCGCGATCCGTTGGCCGACGAAGAACGCCGCGCCGTCGCGGACTTCGGCTGGCAGGACGTTCATCCCGGGCGAGCCGATGAAGTGGCCAACAAAAGTGTGCGCGGGACGCTCGAACAGCTCAACGGGCGTGCCGATTTGCACGACCTCGCCCTCTTGCATCACAACGACCTGATCGGCGAAGGTCAGCGCCTCTGTCTGGTCGTGAGTGACGTAGATCATCGTCACGCGCACGCGCTGATGCAGCTCCTTCAGCTTCGAGCGCAGCTTCCACTTCAAATGCGGGTCGATGACCGTCAACGGCTCGTCGAACATGATGACGTTGACGTCATCGCGCACGAGGCCTCGTCCCATCGAAATCTTTTGCTTGTTATCGGCAGACAGATGCGCCGCACGCACTTTCAGCATCTCGCTGACTTCAAGCATCGCGGCAATTTCCTCGACCCGCGCTTTCACGTGGCCCTCGTCGACGCCCCGGTTCCTGAGAGGAAAGGCAAGGTTGTCGTAGACCGTCATCGTGTCGTAGATGACCGGAAACTGGAACACCTGAGCGATGTTGCGTTTGTCAGGTGGAAGGTTCGTCACATCCTCTCCATCGAACAGGATGCGCCCCTCGGACGGCTGAAGAAGTCCGGATATGATATTGAGAAGAGTTGATTTTCCGCAGCCTGACGGACCGAGAAGCGCATAGGCGCCGCCGTCATCCCAATCGAGGTCAATCTGCTTGAGCGCGTAATCGTCGGGGCCTTTCGGATTGGCCATGTAACTATGTCGCAGCCCTTCGAGCGTGATCTTTGCCATGTCTCCCCCTCAAGCCGCGAGCGCGCCATCGGGCGCAAAATAAAAGCAGTGGGCGGGGTCCATGAAGAACTGGTGATCCTCTCCCACCCGGTAGGGATGCACACCCGGGGAGAGCGACACCCAGGTTTCGTCGCCCATTTGGAAATGCGCGGTGGACTCCGAACCCGAGAGCTCGGTGATCTGAATGGTTCCGGTCATTGGCACATTTGACGCACCAACGCGGACTGGCGTGACATAGTTCGGCCTGATCGCGACGGTGTAAGTACCATCCGGGAGCGCGGCGGCAGGGCCCGAAAGTTTCCAGCCCACGCCGTGCCCAAGCTCCACCCGGTCGCCCTTCTTCGTGACCGGGGCCGAGTTTATCGGCGGGTCGGAGAAAACCTGCGCCGAGGTGAGTGTGTTGGGTTTGCGATAGATCTCGGCCGTCGGGCCGAATTGCGTGACAAATCCGTCCTGCATCAACGCTGTCTTGCCACCCAGCATCAGGGCCTCGGCGGGCTCTGAGGTTGCGTAAACAACCACCGCGCCGCGCCCGGCAAACAGCTCGGGCAGCTGGTCGCGGAGTTCCTCACGCAACTTGTAGTCGAGGTTGGCAAGCGGCTCGTCGAGGAAGACTGCCGTTGATTCCTTGGCGATAGCGCGCGCGAGCGCCGTACGCTGCTGCTGACCGCCAGAAAGCTCGTGCGGGCGGCGGTGGAGCATGGGGCGCAACTGAAGCACATCCGCCGCGGCTTCCACGCGCCCCTGAATTTCTGACTTCGCCATCCGCGCCACGCGCAACGGCGACGCGATGTTGTCGAAAACTGTCATGTGGGGATAGTTTACGAAGAACTGGTGGACGAGGCTGATGTTCCGCTTTTGCGGACTCATTCCCGTAACGTCCTGCCCGTCCATGATGATCTGTCCGGAAGACACCCGGTCGAGCCCGGCCATCAGCTTTATCAGCGATGTCTTGCCTGATCCCGTCTCGCCAAGAAGGACGTTGAAGCGCCCCGGCTCCAGCACCAACGAGATGTCCTTGATATGCGTCACCTGGCCCACGCGTTTGGTGATCGCTTTGAGTTCGAGCGCCATGTCCCCTCCCAGGCTCGATGCGCGACTGCTGCTCGCGGGTCGCAAAGGCCGGGACCATTCAGCCCCGGCCGGACCCGCCCGGCACTTTGACCGGACGGGAGTTTTGCTTGGCCTCAGTTCTCGGCCCAGCGGGCCACGAGTTCGTCGTAGTTGACGGTCTCGCCCTGCGGCTTCTCATTGTCGAGCTTCGCCTTGGGGCCATCCGGCTTGCCGAGCCATTCGGACGGATCGACCGGATCGTTCAGGCGCGGACCGCAGCCGCCGTAGACACCGGCTGTTTCGTCAGCCGCCTGCATCCGGGCCATGGTGATGTCCATCTCTTCGGCCAGACGGTCCATGGCTTCCTGCGGTGTAAACGCGCCGGAGTTCACGTCACCGATCTGCTGCCACCAGATCTGGGCCAGCTTCGGATAGTCGGGCACGTTGATCCCGGTAGGCGACCACCGCACGCGGTCGGGCGAACGGTAGAACTCCACCAGACCACCAAGCTTAGGCGCGCGTTCGGTGAAGCTTTCATGCCGCACCGTGCTGTCGCGGATGAAGGTCAGACCGACATGGCTCTTCTTGGTGTCGACGGTTTTCGACACGACGAACTGGGCGTAGAGCCAGGCCGCCTTGGCACGATCTTCCGGTGTGGACTTGAGGAACGTCCACGAGCCCACATCCTGATAGCCGACCTTCTGGCCTTCCTGCCAATAGGGGCCATGCGGGGACGGTGCCATCCGCCACAGCGGATTGCCGTCGTCATCGACCGTGTTGTTGCCTTCCGACTTCGGCTTCACCATGTCGGCGGTGAAGGCCGTGTACCAGAAGATCTGCTGGGCAACGTTGCCTTGGGAAAGCGCCGGCAGCGACTGATAGAAGTCATATGACGCCGCACCCGGAGGCGCGTACTTCCTGAGCCACTCATCCCACTTGGCGATAGCATAGACGGCAGCGGGGCCGTTGGCCTCACCGCCGCGGCTTACGCTCGCGCCGACCGGGTTACAGGTGCCCGCTTCCATGCGGATGCCCCATTCGTCGATCGGAATGCCGTTCGGCTCGCCTTGCGTACCTGCGCCGGCCATGGAAAGCCATGCGTCGGTCATGCGCCAGCCCAGGTCCGGCGCGCGCTTGCCGTAGTCCATGTGACCGTAGATCTGGACGCCATCGACTTCCTTCACGTCGTTGGTGAAGAATTCGGCGATGTCCTCATAGGCCGACCAGTTTACTGGCACGCCAAGGTCGTACCCGTACTTCTCCTTGAACGCAGCCTGCAGATCTTCACGATCGAACCAGTCCTTGCGGAACCAGTAAAGGTTCGCGAATTGCTGGTCGGGAAGCTGATAGAGCTTGCCATCCGGACCGGTCGTGAACTGCTTGCCCATGAAGTCGTCGAGATCGAGCCCCGGGTTCGTCACGTCCGCCCAGGAACCCGACATCATGTCCGACAGCGGATAGGCGAGCTGAAGCCGCGAATGCGTGCCGATGAGGTCCGAGTCGTTGACGTATCCGTCATAGAGGTTGCGCTGCGTCTGCATCTGCGTCTGCACCGCCTGAACCACCTCTCCCTCCCCGAGAATCTGGTGGTTCACCTTGATGCCGGTGATTTCCTCGAACGCCTTGGTCAGGACTTCCGATTCATAGGAATGCGTCGGAATACCTTCCGACAGCACGTTGACTTCCATGCCCGCGAAGGGCTCTGCTGCGTTGATGAACCATTCCATCTCGGCCATCTGCTCTTCCTTGGAGAGCACCGAGGGTTGGAATTCGTCGTCGATCCACTTTTGTGCGGCCGCGGCATCGGCAAACGCCGAGCCGGCCCCCGCAACGACCGCAGATACGGCCACTGCGGAGAGAAGATACTTCCGCATCCTGTCTCCTCCCTGATCATGTTGGGCCAGCGAGAACTGGCCGATAGATCATCCGTGGATGCGTCCACTTTTGTCAAACTAAATCTTTAGTAGACATGTGCTACTCTCAAAAACTTAAATATCATACTGTAATTAATTGGTTTTTTGAAATCGTCGGAATGAGAAAGAGCGCACAGCGGGCCTCCGACCACCCAAACTTCAATAACTGCTGGCAAAGCTGGGGACACGTTTCAGGGCGCTATTTTGGGCGATTAAGTCGACCAAAACACAACTATACCGAATAATGGCCGCGGTTACGGCACAAAATTGCCATCTCCGGGAGGCCTTGTATCCGTGAAAGCTGCCACTTTCGCGAGGCCGTATATGTTTCTGCCACTCCGGACTCGCGGACCGATTACCGTATCGCTCCGCAATGTCGTATTCTGTGCGCTGACCGCGCTCGCCATGCCTCATGGGGCCTTCGCCGCGTCGAAAATCGATCCCGCGCGGCTCGTTCCGAAAACCAAAATTGCTGCCCCTTCGGGTGCGGCGTCGCTCTGCCAACGCTACAACTGGGCTTGTTCGGGCTCTGGACAGGCAACGGTTCCGAGCGCGATGCTCGCCCACGCCAAGCGGGTCAATGCGGCGGTCAATTCGCGGACCCGGGAACTGTCGGATCGACGCCAGTATGGCGTTGAGGAGCATTGGGCCCTGCCCACGCGGCGCGGCGGCGATTGCGAAGACTTCGTTCTTGAAAAGAAGCGGCGCCTTATCGCAGCTGGCCTTTCCCCGCGGTCCCTGCTCATCGCGACTGTACTCGACCGCAAGCGCAATTCTCATGCGGTTCTGGTCCTGCGGACGGATCAGGGGGATTACGTTCTCGACAACCTCCGCTCGGGCGTCATCGACTGGCGTCGCACGGGATACAGCTTCCTCAAGATGCAGAACTCTGAACGTCCCGATCGCTGGGACGCAGTTCTCGCCGGCGGCATTTTCGGACGGGCGTGACGCCGACCGGCCCCGCCCGCAATGTGCATCCTGATTTGATCACGCGGCACCGGCGCGCACCCTTTGAGCGATGGCGGAACCGGCACGCGCCGAAAGTGCCATGATCGTCAAACCCGGATTGTGGAACGGGTTTGTGGGGAAAACGGAACTGTCTGTCACGTAAACATTAGGCGCATCATGTAGCCTGCAATTCCGGTCGGTCACGTGCCGCTTGGGATCGTTGCCCATACAGGCTCCGCCCGTCTCGTGAATAGAAGACCCGGGCACGAGAGCGCCTTCAGGGGTGTAAACGAGCGGCCCCGCGATCTTGTAGGCGAGTTTGGAAACGAAACTTTCTTTGCCCAATAGATCGTCCGGAAGACCGAAAGTCGCTGAAAGATCCTTCAGCACCCCGTTCATATCGCGGATCATGGCCCTTTCGTTCTCCGAATGCTTCAGCGTGATCCTGGCGACAGGAATGCCCCAGGCGTCACGCTTCGCCGGGTCGATCTCCACCCTGTTCTCTGCGCGCGGCAGAACTTCACCAATCGCCATGAAGAACCAGCCAGGTTCGATCCGTCCAACCGATCCTAGAAGGGAGTAGCCTCGCAGGAAGCCGTTTCCTTTGTCACCCCCGACGTTTCGGAAGGACGGAACATAGATCCCCGACTGCTGGCCAAAATCGTAGGGATCGTGCCCCTGCCCCATCCCCTCGATCTCGGGCAGCGTGCCCGCGCGAAAAACCATGAGATGGTCTGAAAGGTAGCGACCGAGATTGCCGCTGGAATTGCCCAGTCCCGCTGCATGTCGTCCCCCAGCCGAATTCAGAAGGATGCGCACGCTTTCGATGGTCGATGCTGCGACCGCGACGTGCCGCGCGGGCACTGTGAACCTTTCGCGCGTTTCCGCATCGACGTAGGTCACACCGATGGCTTCCCCCGTATCCGGATCCGTATCGATGCGCTCGACCACAGCGTTCGATCTAAGTTCGAACCGCCCGGTCGCCTCTGCCGCCGTCAAGGGGGGCGGCATGCGGTTTGGCATATGGTGAATGATGCGGCAGGTCGTGGCGGGCCGGTCGGGCCACTTCTCGGCCATTTCATCAAGAAGCCGACGCTCAGCTTTCGTCAGCGGATGGGGACTGGAATAAGACCCATCGGGCAGATTCGGGATGCCAGACGCTTCGCCCGTGACGCCGAGGAATTCCTCGACACGCGTGTACCATGGATCGAGATCATCATAGCTGACCGGCCATGCGTCGCCGAAACCGTCCGCCTCTGCAGCTTTGAGGTCCAGATCGGAGATTCGGAGCGCATTTCGCCCCCAAAGATGCAAACGCCCGCCGACCTGCCGCGCGCGGTACCAGTTGAAGCGCGACTCCGTGCCGGTCGTGTAGGGATTCTGGCGATCGTTCAGAAACAGATGCGCCGTCTGCGGAGTGAACGACATGCAGCGAGCTTGCACTTGCTGCCCCTTCAGCATCGCCATGACGCGGGTAAGGATCGAAACCCGGCTGCCTCCCTCGTGGTCCGGTACGCGAAAGTCCTTCTGCGGGTCGAGCCGACGCCCCGCCTCAAGCATCAGAACGCGCGCGCCCCCCTCGGCCGCCTCCTTGGCTACCCATCCGCCAGACGCACCTGAACCGATCACCACCAGGTCGAAAGGTTCTGTCATGGCTTCTTGGTGATGTAGCCCCAGACCTCGCCCAAGGTCCAGGATGTGGTCAGAAGTATGGTGTAAGGAAGCGCCTTCAAATACCTGATACCCCTACCCTTTTTCTGTTGTGTCATTCCATGTCTGAACCAGAGCAGCGGCGGAATGAGCGGGCTGAAGATGATGTGCTTCCAGCGGTCGCCTTCGGACATCGTCATTGTGCGAATATGCCCGAAAAGCCTGCCCCAGTGGAAGCGTTCGGGGATGAGGTAGGCAAGTGTGCAGCGCGGCCGACCATGGAAGATGATCATCTCGTTCGACAGCCAGAGCTTCTCACCCTTGTCCATGAGGTACTTGTGCAGAACGGGTTCGTGATACCGCTCCTTCCATAAATGCCTCATTTCCTCAAGGGATTGGCGTGAATAGCTCACGTTAACATCTGAGACCCAAGTGGCCGGGCCGCTCTCGAAAGGAAGTCCGTAGCGACCGAAGTCAGTCAGGTAAAAGGCCCAATTGAGCAGGCTCGCCGGTTCGCGGCATTCGATACCGCCACCGACGACGTGGCAGCCGGTTTCGGCATGCAGCCTGACGATCTGGCGCGCCCAATCCGCGCGCGGGTGACCGCGATCTTCAAGGATAGCGACGATCCGTCCCTTGGAGGCAGCCAGACCTTGCGCCCGACGGCGGTCGTATAGCTCGTGCAGTCCCGCCTCGGTGGTAATCGGGTGTATCGGGTCGATCTTGCCGATGTCGAGGAATGTTACTGTCGGGAACTCTGCAGCCATACCGGGAACTTCCGGGCGGCTTTCGTCATACGGAAGGATCACCTCGTGACTCGGCGGATCGTCAAAGGACGTGACGGCGCGCAAGAAGTCCTTCAGACATTCGCCGCCGTCGATGATCGTGACGACGATAGAAAGGTCGGGCGCATCTTCCATCGTTACACCCGCATCGGACCGAGGTTATCAAGCTTGACGGGTTGTCCGGTGCGAGAGCTTTCGCGCACTGCCGCCGCAACTTCGACCGCTCTGAGCGCTGCGTGACCATCCGCGATACGCAGTCCGTCCTTCCCTTCAGTAAGCGCAATGAACTCCGCAAGTTCCGCCTTAAACGACGCCAGCGCCGTCGGTTTCCAGGATTTCAGTTTTTCCCGAACCTGAATGTCGAGATACCGGTTCTTGATGGTCGTTGTCTTTCCGCCGGGCTTCTCCATGGTGATCAGCATGTTCTCCATAGGCGCGTACGCGCCCCGGACCATACCGTGCGAGCCATAGACTTCGACCGCGCTCTTGTAGCCCTTCCAATCTGTCCAGGTCGCCTGGTAGATTGCCGAGACGCCAGAGGGTGATTTGAAGATCGCCATCGCGTTGTCTTCCGAACCGGGCACTTTCCACACGTTTTCGGTCGCGACACCGTAGACTTCAGTTATCTCTCCGAGCAGGTGACGCGCCATGTCGGTCATGTGAATACCGACATCCCAAAGTGCGCCACCGCCCGAAACCTCGGACTTGTATTCCCAATCGAAGGCGAATTTCGGCAGTCCTTCATGCCCGCCATAGACGCGAACATGGTCGATTTCGCCGATCTTCCCGCTGTCCATAATGTCCTTCACATAGGCGAAAGACGGGTAGTAACGCATGTTGAACCCGGCCCCGAGGTGGCGATTGGCCGCTTTGGCAGCCGCGAGGATACGGCGGCTGCCCTCCAGGGTGTGATTAAGCGGCTTTTCGGACAGGACGTGCAATCCGCGCTCAAAGGCGGCAAGACATAAATCCTCGCGCACATGGGCCGGGGTGGAGATCACTACGGCATCCATCGGCACCCCGAAAAAGGCGTCCAGATCGGTGAAGGCAGGGCTGCCATGCGCGTGAGCCTTCGCCTTCTCCATCGTCATATCCATGACGGCCGCCAGTTCGGCCTTGGGATCAGCCAGAATGGTTTCCACGCGCATTTGGCCGATCTTGCCCGCCGCTCCGATCACCCCAATTCGCATGCGCTTCCTTCCTGGCGCCACGGTATTGGACGCCCGCTCAATCCGAAAAACAATGCAATGGCGCTAGCATAGCCGGCGGATTCGGGCCAGCTTGGGGGCTGGGAACGGTTCCAATGACGCGGAGCTGTGGCTATTCTGCGCCGCAGCGGCAGTGGGGTGAAGACATGGAAACAGACGCGATGATCGCGCTTAAAGGACGTAAGGTGTTCGTCACCGGCGCAACGGGCTTTATCGGCCGGCGTCTCGTCGCCGCTCTGTCCAATCATGGCGCGCAGGTCACGGCACTGGTTCGCAGTCGCTCGGGCGCACGGGACATGCCCGCCAACGCGGTATTCGGAGGAATGGAAGACGACGCCACCCTGGCGGCCCAGCTTGCGGGGCACGACGTGTTGTTCAACCTCGCTTACGATGTCCGCGCGACGGCGGCCGCGAATCTTGAGGCCTTCGACCGGCTTCTGAAAGCTGCCGAAACCGCAGGCGTGAAACGCATCGTCCACACAAGCTCCATTGTCGTTTATGACGGCTGGCCCGACCATGACATCGATGAGACGGGAGCGATGGGGCGCCCTGACGGCAGCCCCTACCGGCGCGCCAAGATCGCGATGGAAAAGCGGTTGATGTCTGCGCCGATGTCGGCGGCGATCCTTCAACCAACGATCGTGTATGGCCCGGGCTCTTCACTCTGGACCGATGGCTTCGCGGAATCCCTTGCCCAAGGCGGCGTCGTCCTGCCCGAGCCAGAAGGTCGATGCAACGGAGTGTTCGTCGATGATGTCGTGCAGGCTGCGCTCCGCGCGGCGATTGTTCCGGATCTGGGGCGTGAACGCTTTGTGATCTCGGGGCCAGAGCCATTTGCATGGTCCGCCCTTCTTGAAGGTTATGCAAGGATCATGGGTCGGGGCGAGGTTCGGCGCGTACCGGTTGCCGAACTGGAAGCCGGTCTTGGCCCGAAGCCGGACGAGAGCACCGATGCACCACCTTCCCTCGCCGCCCGGATTAGCGCAGTGGCGCGACGTATGATCGGCCATCAGAGATTCGAAGCACTGGTTCGCGGTCTAAAGCGGAGAATTTCGAAAGGTGGGATGCTGTATCCCAACCACCACCTGCTTGAAGAATACTCCGGAAAGGGTGTCTGCAGCATTGACCTGGCGCGACGGCGGCTGGGCTACGCACCCGAGTTCGACTTGCCTGCCGGCCTTGCGGCAACTGCCGATCACCTCAGGCGGTTGACGGGTTAGCCGCGACGTCCCGCGAGCGCGTAGTAGGTCTTTTCGAACTGACGATGCACCCAGTCCGGGTCGAACCGATCAAGCTTGGACTTCGCCAGCGCCGCTTCGGCCATCGTGCTGCGTAGCGAGTCATCTGTCAGGACCTCAGTGACCGCTGCCGCAATCGCGTCGACGTCCCCGATGGGAACGACTCGGCCAACCTCATCGTCAATGAGCTCAACAACCCCTGAACACGCGGTCGCCACGGCCGGAATACCCGCCTGAAACGCCTCGACAATCGTGAAGGGCAACGCCTCCCATCGCGAGGTCAGCAGAAAAAGATCCGAAGCGCGCAGATAAAGATGCGGACGGCTCACGCGGCCGAGGAAGTTGAGGTGGTTCTCGACACCCTTTTCACGCGCCAGCGATCTCAGTTCCGCTTCGTCCATCCCGTCACCCGCAACAGCGAAGCGATAGCCGGGATGCTCGGGAACGATCCGCGCGATGGCCTCGATAAGGATGTCGATGCCCTTTTGGCGTTCGAGGCGCGCAACCGTGATAACCAGTTTGTCGCCGTCGCCCAAAAGCTCTGACCGTAGCGCTGCAATCTCCTCGGCCTGATCGTCCGGTGCCGGTGCGACGCCAAGCCCCAGAACTTTCAGCTTTGCTTCGGGCACACCACCGATCTTCGCCAGATCCTCGGCAGAGCGATGCGACGGCGTGATCACCATGTCAGCCTTCGAGGCAATCTTGCCGAAGGAAGCGATGCGGGATGGTTCGGAGCCGTGATAGGTAACGGCAAGCGGAACGCCCGTCCCCATCCGCGCGATATTGGCGACCAGCGCGGGCGCGGATTCATGAGCGTGAATAAGATCGACTTTGTTCGCCTTTAGCCAGCGGCGCAACGACCATGCCGAACGCGCGACACTCATCAACCGAGCGGGAATGGAACCTCCCTCACCCGACACGTACTTGGTTGGCAGGTCGAGGTAATCCGGCTCGTTCTCCGGGCCTGCCCATGCCGCCGGTGTGCCGCCCAGCGTGATCCTGTGGCCCTGACCACGCATCCAGTCCCGCAGTGAAAGGACGTGCCGCGTGATCCCGCCCACCCCGAACTGGGTCTGCATCTCAAGGACGTGAAGCTTTCCCGAATTGGGACCGTTATCCGCCATTCTTCAATCCGATACTGAAATACGTCTCCGTCCGTGCATACTCCAACTGGTTCGCGAAGGCACCTTCAACATCGCTCTGAATTCCGGGGGACAAACGGCTGGTGCCTGAACGGAAACAAAGTGGCAGAATTGCAACCTTTGCGGACGTCAGGCGATCAGGTCTGAGATCAGCTTCGCGATCCGGTTGGGCTTCACCGGGGGATCGGTCATAGGAGTAACGGAAGTAGCAGGGATCAGCGGCCATGCATGTCGCCATCGACGCCAGCGCCTGGGACAATGAACGCGGTTTCGGTCGCTTCACTCGCAGTCTTGTCGCCGCACTCGCTGCACGTGAAACCGGGTTTCGTTACACACTACTCTTTGATCGTTCTCCCGAACGCTCGGTGCCCGAAGGTGTCGATGTCGTGGTCGCCGACGCCGGGCTGTCGATGTCCGAGGCGTCTGCCGGCACTAAGGCTCGCTCCGGCGCGGATATGCTGACGCTATCACGCGCGGCGTCCCGGATCGGATGCGACCTTTTCTTTTTCCCGGCTAGCTATTCGTTTTATCCGATGCTTTCGCGTGTCCCGAAGCTCGTATGCTTCCACGACACGATCCCTGAACGGTTCCCCGATCTGGTCTTCCCGACGAAGCGAAACTTCCGGCTTTGGCAGATCAAGGGTTGGCTTGCAAAGACGCAGGCGCGTCGGATCCTCACCGTTTCCGAAGCCTCGGCAGAGGATTTGTCCGAGATCCTTCGCATTCCGCGCAACCAGATCGATGTGACCACCGAGGGCGCGCACGAGACGTTCCAACCCATCGTTGACGAGGCGCGCCTCGACGCTGTCCGCGACCGCTATGGAATTGCGAAAACCGATAAGGTTTTGCTCTACATCGGTGGTTTCAACCGTCACAAGAACGTGCTCAGGCTCATCGAAGCCATGCCCGCGATTCTTGCCGCCTGCCCTGAAGCGCGGCTCATGATTGTTGGCCGCACGACCGGAGCACGGTTCTGGGACAATATCGACGAGTTGAAGGCCGGGGCCTCGCAAGACGCGCGCAGTTCCGACCGGATCACCTTTACCGGCGAGATTTCGGACGAGGAGATGGCGCAGCTTCTGAACGCTTCGCACGCACTCGTCATGCCGTCCCTTTGGGAGGGCTTTGGCCTACCCGCACTTGAGGCGATGGCCTGCGGCACACCGGTCCTTTCGTCGGACAGGGGCAGCTTGCCCGAAGTTGTCGGCAATGGCGGGCTGTTCTTCGACCCGGAGAATACCGATGCGCTCACCGCGTGCGCGATCCAGATCCTGACCGACGATGCACTTCAACGAAGACTTGCGGAACAAGCACTAGCCCAAGCTTCCACGTTCACGTGGGACAAGAGCGCAGAGCTTACCGAGGCGTCGTTCCGGCGGACGATCGGAAAAGGCGCATAAGCGCGCTGCGACGTGAGCATTTTCAGTGCACGCCAATTCGCCCGCAGGGATCAAACTGCGCTCCCGCAGGCCATGCCGTTGCCTTCCGATCTGTATGAGCCACCGAGTGATCCTGGCGCACACTACTCCGCCAACACCAGTCGCTCGCCCACCCACGGAAAGATCGTGCTCTCCAGTCTTTCGCGAACAAGCTGACGATGATCTCCCTCATGGACGTCGAGGCGATGAGGGATGCGCTCCGCACCAAGTCGCTGCGAGAACGCAAGCGATCCCTTTGGAATGTGCAGAAACTGATCGCCCAGCCCGACACCAATGGCGATCCCACGCAAGTCTCTCAGGGCTTCGCGGGCGCCTTCTACTTGCCGGATTGGCAGTTCATCCAGGAAGCGATCGTAGGGGGTATCCTCAAGCACCACCTCGCCGCGCACGATACTGAAAGGAAAATCCGCATGGATCGGCGGGTCGTCGGGGTCCGGGCTGAAAGCGGTGACGACACCAAGCAATGCGATTGGGAGAAAGTCCCCGCTATCGACCAAAGCCTGGAGGTCATCTGAGGAGCTGACAGAGGCTGCGCGCTTCCACGCGTCATTGCCGAACCCGAAGTCGTCAGTGGCCATCAGACAGCAAGGACTCATGGCCCAGACGACAGAAAACAGTCCGGGACGGCTCATCGCCAGATGCAAAGCACCGTATCCGCCCATCGAATGGCCGACGACGGCGCGGCTGTCCGCTCTGGGCAATGTGCGAAACTCGGCATCCACAAAGCCAACGAGATCTTCGGCAATGTAGTCTCCCCAACGCCCACTTACGGGCGAATTGCGATAGTAGCCGCCGCCGTATTGATTGCCGCCATTGGGCATGACGGCCAAGAACTCTGGAATCTCGCCTGTTGAAATCAGGTGATCGAGCGTCGCTGGCACCTCGTAGTTCTCAAGCCAGACGCCGTAGTCGTCGAACACGCCGTGCAGAAGATACACAACCGGATAACGCCGCCCCGGTTCGCGGTCGTAGCTTGGCGGAAGGTAAACGGCGGCACCTTGTGTTTCCGGGGTTCCAAGCAGGTTGCCTGCGAGCGATGGCGCCGAAATCTCGACCTCAACGACACGGCCGGCGATGTCACCTGCCGACTGCGGAGCCGCGATGCTTGGGATTGCAAATGCAATTACTGTCAGGAGCAAACGTGCAGAGCGAAGTTGAAGCCACATCAACACCTCCATGTTTGTGATTTAAACATACATGGTATCGATGACCCCGAAAAGAAATTTGCCGGGACGAGAACACCCACACTACGCGCTCGGCCGGAACCCGGGTCCCCCGCCCGTTGCCTACGCAGATCGGTCTTTCGAGTCGAACGCGCCCAGTCCGGCTAGGCTCTGCCGAACTCGTCCTCGATCCGCTCGATATCATCTTCTTCGAGATACGTCCCGGTTTGCACTTCGATAATCTCGACGGGAATGCGGCCGGGATTGGCGAGCCGGTGAATCTCACCCAGCGGGATATAGACGCTTTCGTTTTCATGCAGCACCGAGACTACGTCGCCCAGCGTCACTTCGGCCGTGCCGCGTACGACCACCCAATGTTCGGCCCGGTGATGATGCTTCTGCAACGAGAGCCGCGCGCCGGGCTTCACCACGATCCTTTTGACACGAAAGCGCTCGCCAAGGTCCGTCGTCTGATACCAACCCCAAGGCCGGTGATTCCGAATGTGCTCTTCCGCCTCGGGTCGCCCAGCGCACTTCAAGGCACCGACAAGCGCCTTGACCTCTTGCGCCCTGTCCCGTGGCACCACCATGACGGCGTCCGGCGTGTCGATGATGGCAAGATCATCAACCCCCAGGGCACAGACGAGCCGGCTTTCCGAGTGGATCAGATTGCCGCCACCCTCCATGACGACGCCATCGCCACGGACCGCGTTCCCCGCTTCGTCCTTGTCCAGCACTGACCAGACGGCATTCCAGTCGCCGACATCAGACCAGCGGAAGGCCGCGGGAACGACATATGCGTCCTTCGTCGTTTCCATGAAACCGTGATCGAAAGAGATCGCCCGCGCTGATGCGAAGCTTGGACCCGGGACTAGCATTCCGAGGTCGGGTTTCATCGCATCAACAGCCTCGGTCACGGCCGCTACCGTGTCATGATCCTCCGCGCGGACGGCCTCGAGAAGCCATCCAGCGCGGAAGCAGAAAATCCCCGCGTTCCACAGGCAACCCTCGGAAAGCAAGCTGATAGCGCGTTCAGCGTCGGGCTTTTCCACGAAGCGCGTGACCTTCGACGCGCCCTCGCCCGACGCAGCACCGGGCTTGATGTAACCGTAGGCTGTAGAAGGATCGGTTGGTGTCACTCCAATTACCGCGATCCCCTCTTCCCGGACCCGCGCGCCTGCCGTCATGATCGCCGCGCGGAACGTTTCCGCGTCCCGGATAAGGTGATCGGACGGCATGACAGCAAGAACAGTGTTGGCGTCGTCTGCGGCGGCGATTGCAGCCGCGAGAAGGACGGCGGCCAGAGTGTCCCGCCTTTCCGGTTCGATCACAACCCGCGCGCCGGGTGTCACAACCTCTACCTGATCGCGGATGGAAAAGCGCACGGGATGCGAGCCAATCACCATCGGCTCGGAAAAGCCGTCGCCCGCGACTCGGCGCAGGGTCATCTGCAAAAGCGTCTCTTCGCCAGTGATCGGCAATAGCTGCTTGGCCATGCCTTCACGCGAAACCGGCCAAAGGCGCGTGCCCGTGCCGCCACAAAGGATCACTGGCAGGATCTTGTCGCTCATTGGTTCGTTCCTTCGCTCGTCGCCCTCACTCTAGCCCGCGCATTGCGGCACCGTGGAAAGGTAACCCGGTTTCAGATGCTCAGCATACAGCACGAGCGCGTTGAAGGTGTCGTCGAGTATATTATTGTATTCACGCACGATCCTACCTTCGGGCGTGACTTCCAGGACGCGGCCCTGGATCGTTGAGGTGATCTGCCAGTTGCCATTCTGCAGGCGCTGGTGCTTGCCCATGATGAAGCTGTCGAAGTTCAGGCCCGTCCCCCAGAACATGTCCTCCGCCTGCCCGGTTTTCGGGTCCACCCTCACGATGGAAGAGCGGAACCGCTCGGTGTTGTTGGAGAAGATCGTGATGGTGCCGTCCGGCTGGAAGTCGGCGTCGTGCTGGTGGTGCCATGGGCCGTACGCCGCCCATTTGACGCTCCCGTCCGAGCGTCCGATGACAGCCACCATGTCGATATTGCGCAAACTGACCAGAAGATCGCCCGCTTCGAACTGCGGGAAAGCCGCCGCCATCTCGGGCAACAGTTCCTCGACATCATTCGGATGGAAGATATCCGCGCGATCCCCGTAATGCGTGGTGCGGTCGAACTTGAACTCTTCGGGCACGATCATGGCCAGTGCATTCTCTGGCGTTTTCGCGATCACGTCGTCGATAAGATCGATCGATTCAAGGATCTCCCCCGTTTCCGGGTCGAACCTTATCATCCGCTGATCTTCGCCGCCGTTCCAGACCGCCGATTGCCAAGTCCAGTAGCCGTCCACGCCCGCCTCCAGCGAGTGGTGATAAATTTGGTCGGTCTTGGACCAGATCGGTTCACCGCAAGCGTCTATCCGCGCCATTCCCGGCGCGTCATCCCAGACGACGATCGCCGAACCGTCGGGTAGCATGGTGGCGATATGCGCGAATTCTCCGGGTGTTCCGTCCTCGGCGATCTTCGAATAGTCGATAGGGCGTGAGTTTACGACAGTGCCATCGGCGTCCAGCAGATCGAGGATATAGGTCTGGGTCTGCGCCTCAAACCGGTTTATGACCCAGTTTCCAGGCGCCATTGCCGCTGCATCATGGACAACATAGCGCTCGTCCGGCACGTCGGCCTTCCGTCGCGTGTACGTGTCACCCGGCAGGAACAGTCCAGTGGTGCGGAACGACCGCCAAGCGGTTTGCGCTTCGCTTACCTTCTGCCAGGGCCACCATTCCTTGTAGGTGGTCCACATGCCTGCGCAAAAGGCCACCAGGCCGGTTAGGAAGATTGCGGCAAGGGTGGAAAGCACTTTCGCATTCATGGGTTGGGTGTCCTGATCTCGTGCTAAACGGGAAATAAGTCTGCGGCAGGATAGGCTGGATGGCGGGAGGCCGCGATATTCAAACGCATTCTCAGATGGATTCGCGCGAACTCCGAAACAATCGCAGCCGTGCGAGGCATTTCTTGCGGGATCACCACCGAATAACCTTTTCTAGGAATGAGAGTTCACAAATATCGCACCCTTGCCGCACAAGCGGGTTCGGTTCCGTTTCAATTATATCCAGCGCACCGCGCGCAGGCCGCGGATTCCGCGTCGACCCGACTATACATACGGGACCGATCTGTCACAATTGCTACCCGTAAACCGCTGAAAGCGCGAGAGGAAGATGGCGCCAAAATTTGGAACGAGCGGGCTGAGGGGCCTGGTGAGCGAACTGACGGACGGGCTGACGGCCAGCTACGTTCGGGCATTTCTGCAAGCCGTGCCGCATCATGGGGTACTGTTCATCGGGCGTGACCTCCGCCCCTCGTCACATCGCCTCGCAGAAGCGGTCGCGGCCGGCGCCAACAGCCTCGGCCTCGATACAGTCAACTGTGGCGAGTTGCCGACGCCCGCGCTCGCGCTTGCCTCGATGGCTGCGGGCGCTCCTGCCGTCATGGTGACGGGGAGCCATATCCCGGCAGACCGCAATGGACTGAAGTTCTATACATCCACGGGAGAGATCACCAAGGCCGACGAAGCCGCGATTCTGGCCGCCTACCAGGGAGAAGTGGACCTGCCTCGCGTCCAGCTAGGCACTGTACCGGATGCGCTGCAGACATATGCCCGGCGTTACCTCGGTTTTTTCCCCGAAGGCGCGCTTCAGGGCATGCGGATCGGTATCTGGCAACACAGTTCGGTCGCGCGCGATCTGCTCGACCGAGTGTTGACGGCGCTCGGGGCAGAGACGGTGCTGCTCGGCCATTCGGACGAATTCATACCAGTGGACACCGAAGCAGTGAACGCCGGGACCCGAACCCTCATCTCGGACTGGACAGAGCAGCACCGGCTGCATGCCACGGTCTCGACCGATGGCGACGCCGACCGGCCGCTGGTGGCCGACGATACCGGACGCATCGTTCCCGGCGATGTCCTCGGGCTTCTGACCGCGCGATCGCTTGGCGCGGACACGGTTGTGACACCCGTTTCCTCAAATACCATGATCGAAGCCTCCTCTGCCTTCGCGCGCGTTAGCCGCACCCGGATCGGTTCTCCTTACGTCATCGAAGCGATGGAGGCCGCGCGGGAGGATCCAGCGGCGCACGTCGCCGGGTTCGAAGCGAACGGCGGGTTCCTTTTGGGTTTCGAGGCCACGGGCGTGGGCGAAACGATGTCGCCGCTGATGACCCGCGATGCCTTCCTGCCAATCCTCGCCCCACTCGCCGAGTCTGCCGCCCGGCACAAGCCGCTCTCGGCGATCGTCGGGGAATTGCCCAATCGACACACATCAAGCGACCGGCTTCAGGAGGTCCCGTCCGAGCGCTCCCTCGATCTTGTCGCGCGTCTCGCTGCGGACGCGGAGGAGCGCGCTGGCTTCTTCGCGGGACTGGGCCCCGAGACATCCGTAGATGAGACCGATGGTTTGAGGGTGACGTTCAGTTCGGGCGCAATCGCGCACCTACGACCGTCTGGCAATGCGCCTGAACTCAGGGCCTACGCCGAGACCGGAAGCCAGGGCGACTCAGAAGCGCTCGTCCGCCAAATTCTGGACCGCGCAAAGCGAGCGCTTACCTGACGCCAAGCGCGGTCGGCTCCGGCGTGTGGATCACTCGGAACCCCTCGTCAAAGTCCCGCA
>CBDUOT010000024.1:0-36193 GCA_965368915.1 uncultured Rhodobacterales bacterium
TCTGGCTGTCCTCGACATAGGTCGTCTTGAAGTCGCCTGCCTCACGGTAGAACATTTATCCCCTCCCCCTTCGCGTCTTGCGCTGTGGCTTGCCGAGCGCGGCAAATGCAAGCGAGAGCACCACGAGTCCGACCGCAGGTAACATTGGCAAAAAGTCTTCCAACGACAGCTGATAAGGCGCTGCAAACTGCGACTGGCTGGTGAAGGCCGCGCTAATAATCGGTGTAAGGGTCGCGGGCACAGCTTTCATAAGCAGGAACGCGGCGGCGAGAAAACAGCCAACGGAAAGAAGTTTGTATGCCCCAAGCATCAACGAGTGTCGCGTCCCGCTAGAACGCCGCGGATTCGGAACGGATCCACCGGATCGGGCAGCCTTCACGCTAGTTGCTTTGTGGCTATCTTGACGATTGCGCCCCGCCATCATCCGAACTCCTTCGCATCGCCCGGAAAATCATCGCCCTGCGGCCGGACCAGACAGAACCGGTGCCCGGTCGGCGCCTCCATCACGATCCAGGTTCTGATCCGCGCCACTTCCACGGCACCCAGACCCTTCAGCCGTTCGCACTCCGCCTCAAGGTCGTCCGTCTCAATATCGAGATGCACGCGCGGTTCATGATCGACCGCCTGCAACAGCACCCTCGGAGTGCCCTTGTGCCCGTCGAAGACCGCGTATTTGCCGCGCTCGTCGATCTCGCCTTTCATGCCGAGCATCGCGGACCAGTAGCGGACCGCCTCGGTCAGGTCCCCGGTCTTGCAGTCGATGCAGACCACGCCGATGCGGGACTTGTGGCTCATGCCTGCCCCTCCGGCTGGCGGTGATGTTCGCGCGGAACCTGCTTTGACGGCTTGGCATAGCCCGTCGCCTCGGAATGGCGCACCAGCCAGAGATAGGCGACGATCCCCGCCGCCCCGCCGGCAAAGGCCAGAAGCGTGGCGATGGTCAGGCTGGCGCCGCCCTCGCCCGCACCTGTCAGCGCGATGTAGCCGAAGGCCCAGAAACCGGCCCAGGCGACGACGTTCAGAATTGCGATCAGCTTTGCCATCAAACGCCCTCCACCGATCTGCACCACCGCGACCCGAACCGTGCCAATTTTCGGCCCGATTTCTTGACTAGGAACAACTCGTTAGATTCAGAGGAGCATGTCATGCGCAACAATCGCCGCCCCGAGGACGGGTTCTGGTCGGATTTCGCGAAGGTCGCGTCGCTCGAGTTCATCTGGCCGTATCTGCCAATCCTGTTGGTCGCGGCCTTCCTGATCGGAGCCGCAGTCATGGCCACCGCCATTCTCGGGATCGGGTTCGAAACCGCCCTGATCGCAGCTGCCGTTTGCGCCGGGCTGGTCTTTGCCGCTTGGCACACACTGATCTGAATGATGCCCATCATACCCTCTCGATGATCTTCTCACCGAACAGACCTTGCGGCCGGAAGACGAGGAAGAGAAGCGCGAGGACATAGGCGAACCAGTTTTCGGTCGCCCCCCCGATCATCGGGCCGATCAGGAACTCGAACAGCTTCTCGCCCACCCCGATGATGAGACCCCCGATGATCGCGCCGGGGATCGAGGTGAAGCCGCCCAGCATCAGAACCGGCAACGCCTTGAGCGCAATCAGCGAGAGCGAGAACTGCACGCCCGATTTCGCACCCCACATGATGCCCGCGACCAGCGCCACGATCCCGGCGATGGACCAGACCATGACCCAGATGAACCGCAGCGAAATGCCGACCGACAAAGCCGCCTGGTGATCGTCGGCCACCGCGCGCAGCGCCCGGCCATACTTGGTGTATTGCGAGAAGAGCATCAGCGACAGCACCAGCAGCGCCGCGACGACGGTGGCCACGATGTCGAGATTGTCGATGAAGAACCCGTAGCCGAACATGTTGAACGTGACTTCGTCGATGGTCGCGTTGATGCCCTGCGGCAGGCCGACGTCCAGCTTCTTGATATCCGCGCCCCACATCAGGTCGCCGAAACCTTCAAGGAAGTAGGCAAGGCCGATCGTCGCCATGAACAGGATGATCGGCTCCTGGTTCACGAGGTGCTTGAGAACGAAGCGCTCGACGATGATCGCCAGAAGAATCATCACCAACGCCGTCAGAGCGATCGCGACGACGGCGGGCAGATGCCAGCCGAAGTGGTGAAGGTTCGTCCCGAAGACCGCGTTGATGAGATGCGCGAAGGGCACCTGCCCATCCTGCAACCCGACCAGCGTCAGCGCGGCAAAGAGCGCGAGCACGCCTTGCGCGTAGTTGAAGATGCCGGACGCCTTGAAAATCAGCACGAAGCCGAGTGCCACGAGCGAATACATCACCCCGGCCATGAGGCCGTTCAGCGTGACCTCCATCGCGTAAAGCAACTGGTCAGGCATGTCGGGCCTCCGTGATTGGGGCGGGGCGGATGTCGGGACGCTGTCGGGACAGATGCCCGACGCATGCGGGACGGATGCGGTCAGTCATGTGCGACCCCCAGATAGGCGTCGATGACGTCCTGGTTATTGCGCACCTCGTCGGGTGTGCCGTCGCCGATCTTCTTGCCGTAATCCATGACGACGACCCGGTCCGAGAGGTCCATGACCACGCCCATGTCGTGTTCGATCAGCGCGATCGTCGTGCCGAATTCGTCGTTCACGTCGAGGATGAAGCGGCTCATGTCCTCTTTCTCTTCGACGTTCATTCCGGCCATCGGCTCATCGAGCAGCAGAAGCTGCGGCTCGGCGGCAAGCGCACGCGCCAGCTCCACCCGTTTCTTCAAGCCGTAAGGCAGGCGCCCGACCGGCGTCTTGCGGATCGACTGGATTTCGAGGAAATCGATGATTTTCTCGACTTTTTCGCGGTGTTCCGTCTCTTCCCGCTGGGCCGAACCCCACCACATCGCCTGGCTCAGGATCCCCGATTTCATCAGGGTCAGCCGCCCGGTCATGATGTTGTCGAGCACCGACATTCCGTCGAACAGAGCGATATTCTGGAACGTCCGCGCGATGCCGAGCCGGGCAACCTGATAGGGCTTCATCGGCCCCCGTTTATAGCCCTTGAACCAGACCTCGCCCTCTTGCGGAACATAAAACCCGCTGATGACATTGAGCATCGAGGACTTGCCCGCCCCGTTCGGTCCGATGATCGCCCGGATCTCGCCCTCGCGGATATCGAAGCTGATCCCTGTGATCGCCTTCACACCGCCGAAACGCAGGGTGATATCCTTCATCTCCATCAGCACGCCGCCGATCTTGCGGCCGTCAGCGGTGGTGTAGCCTGTGCTCATGTCCTTCATTCCGCCGCCATCCTCTGCTGGACCGGTTCGACCTTCGCGTCCAGGATCTTCAACGTCGCATCGATGGAGCCCTTTCGACCGTCCTCGTAAGTGACTTCGGTCGCTGTGTAGATCTCGTCCTTGCCGCCATAGAGCGCGTCGATCAGGTCGGCGAATTTCTCGGCGATGATGTTGCGGCGGACCTTGCGGGTTCGGGTCAGCTCGCCGTCATCGGCGTCAAGCTCCTTGTGGAGGATCAGGAAGCGGTGGATCTGGCAGCCGGCCAGCATCGGGTCGGCGGCGACGGAGCGGTTCACCTCTTCGACGTGGCTCTGGATCATCTCGCCAACCTTCGGGTGCTGGCTGAGTTCCTGATAAGAGGCGTAGGCGATGTTGTTGCGCTCCGCCCAGTTGCCCACCGCGGTCAGATCGATGTTGATGAACGCCGTGCACATGTTCCGCTCGGCCCCGAATACGACCGCTTCGAGGATGTTGGGGTAGAACTTCAGCTTGTTTTCCACGTATTTCGGCGCGAACAGCGTGCCATCGGCCATCTTTCCCACGTCCTTGGCGCGGTCGATGATGCGAAGGTGTCCGGTCCCCTCTTCGAAGAAGCCGGCGTCGCCCGTCGCCACCCAGCCCTCGGCATCCTTGGTGGATGCAGTCGACTCCGCATTCTTGAAGTATTCGACGAAGGTGCCGGGTGAGCGGTAGAAGACCTCTCCGTTCTCGGCAATCTTCACCTCGACGCCCGGTGACGGTACGCCGACCGTATCCGACCGCACCTCGCCATCCGGCTGCTGTGTGATGAAAACGGACGCTTCGGTCTGGCCGTAAAGCTGCTTCAGATTGATGCCGAGCGAGCGGTAGAAATCGAAGATTTCCGGCCCGATCGCCTCGCCCGCCGTATACCCGACCCGGATGCGCGAGAAGCCGAGCGTGTTCTTGAGCGGGCCGTAGACGAGGATGTTGCCCAGCCAGTAGCGGAACCGATCCATGCCCGAGACGGGCTTGCCATCGAGGATCGCGGGACCGACGCGGCGGGCAATCTCCATGTAGTGATCGAACATCCGCTTCTTGACCCATCCGGCATCTTCCATGCGGATCATCACATTGGTCAGCTGGGTCTCGAACACGCGCGGCGGGGCGAAGAAATAGGTTGGGCCGATCTCACGAAGGTCGGTCATCATGGTGGCGGCATTTTCGGGACAGTTCACCGTGAACCCCGTCCACATCGCCTGGCCGATCGAAAAGATGAAATCGCCGACCCAGGCCATCGGGAGATAGGCCAGCACTTCATCGTCACGCCTGAGATGATCGAATTCCGCCGAGTTCTTCGACGTTTCGATGATGTTCCGATTTGACAGGACCACGCCTTTCGGCTTCCCGGTCGTGCCGGAGGTGTAGAGCATCACGCAGGTGTGGTCGTAGGTGAGTTCTGCGATGCGCTTGTCGAGCTCCGGTCCCACACGCTGCTCTGCGGCGCGGCCCTCGGCCGCAATGTCGGCCAGCGCGTTCATGCGAGTGTGGTCGTATTTCCGCATTCCCCGGATGTCGAGGTAGGCGATGTGGTCGATGCCGCTCACGTCGTCCTCGATCTCAAGAACCTTGTCGACCTGCTCCTGATCGCCGGCAATGACGAAGCGCGCACCGCAGTGGTCCAGAACGTAGGCCATCTCTTCGGCGACCGCGTCCTGGTAAAGCGGAACGGGTATCGCACCGCACATCTGAGCGGCCACCATCGACCCGTAAAGCGCGGGCCGATTGCGGCCGATGATCGCGACATGATCACCGCGTTCGATCCCAAGGGTAAGAAGACCAAGCGCGATTGCGCGGATCTCGTCGGCCGTCTCCGCCCACGTCCGGCTTTGCCAGATCCCGAATTCCTTTTCGCGATAGGCGGGCAGAGCCCCCCAACGCTCGGCGTTGCGCTGAAGCAGCGCCGGAATCGACTGCAATTCCCCCGTCGTCGCGGTTGGTGCCACTGGTGTTCCTCCCCGCGCCGGTTGATCCGGCGCCCTTATTCATGTCGACAGCCGCTTCGCCGCCTCCTCCAGCGTCGCGCTGAAAGGAGTGGCCGTCAAAGTTTTCCTGACTTTTTCGCAATTCTTTCGAATTGTAACAGCTATCGCCGCCCCTCTTTCCTGCCCGCGATCAGAAGTGTAGCGATAGAGGAAAGGGAGCCACGCCAATGGAGCGGAACAACACGCGCGCCAAGATGACTCAGGCGGGGCTGAACCTCATCCAGCAGGCGCTGTCGATCTATGACCGCGACCTGAAACTTGCAGTCTGCAACCGACGCTTTCAGGAAATGTTCGACCTGCCCGAATGGCTCGTGACGCCCGGAGCGTCGTTCGAGGACACGATCCGCTTGCTGGTGGACCGGGGCGAATACGGCGAGGTTCCAGACGCGGACGAGGCTGTGAAGATCCGGGTCGAGCAGGCCCGCGCCTTTCAGCCGCACTACATGGAGCGTACGCGCCCGAACGGCAGGACCATCTCGGTCGAGGGCTCTCCGCTGCAGCAGGGTGGCTGGGTGGCTGTCTACACCGACATAACCGCGATCAAAGCGCAGGAGGCGCTGCTGCGTGGCCGGTCCGAGGAGCTGTCCGAGAAACTCCTGACACACGCCGAACAACTTGCGCAGGCCAACCGGGCGCTTGCCGCGACCAACGCGGCGCTGGAAGAGGCGAAGACGGAACTGACGGAGATGGAAGCGCGCACCCGCCTCGTGACCGAGATGATGCCTGCCCATATCGCACATGTCGGGCCGGACCTCGTTTACACCTATTCCAACCGACGCCTGTCCACCATCATGCCGGGCAGCCTGTCGGACATCGTCGGTCTGCCCGTATGCGAAGCGCTCGGCGCAAAAACCTTCGCCAAGATCGAGCCGGGCCTGAGCCGCGCGCTGGCAGGGCACGCAAACGTCTTCGAAATCACCCATGAAACCTCAGGCAGGCGCATTCGCATTGCGCTTACCCCCGACAGGGACACCGCGGACGAGGTGCAAGGCGTCTACATCCTGTCGATGGACGTGACCGAAGAGGTGCAGGCGCGCGCAGCATTGACGCAGACTGCCAAACGCGAACTGGCCGCACAGCTCACGTCGGGCTTCGCGCATGACTTCGCGAATCTCCTGACAATCATCCTCGGACTTCAGGGACGACTCGAACGGCTCTCGCACTTGCCACCCGAGGCCGCCGAACTGGCGCACGCGACGCTCGCCGCCGCCCGGCGCGGGGGCCACCTTCTCGACCGCATCGCGGCGATTTCGGGTGCGCGCGAAATGCGACCCTCGCCAACTGACCTGCAAGCTCTTTTGGAAGAGCTTCGCATAATGGCTGTTCCCTCCCTGCCAGAGGGGATCGGGCTCGACATCCTGACCGTTGGATTCGACACGCCAGTCCTGGTCGACGCGGGGTCGCTTCACGATGCGCTTCTCAACCTCGTCCTGAACGCGCGCGATGCGATCGGCGCGCGCTCAGGTCGCATCACCATCACGGTCCGCCCTGTTCGCGATACGTGGCTGGAACTGAGTGTCGCGGATACGGGCGCAGGTTTCACCGAAAAGGCACTGCGCCACGGCCTCGATCCGTTCTTCACGACGAAGGGCGGTGAAGGTACGGGCCTTGGCCTGACGATGGTCTACGACCACGTGAAGCTGATGGGCGGAACGGTAAAGCTGTCCAACCGCCCCGAAGGCGGCGCGGTAGTTACGGTGCGCCTGCCGCTCAAGACTGTGGACGAAGCGCCGCCCCGGCCTCTTCTCGTGCTGCTCATCGAGGACAACGACGACATTCGCGCCGATGTGCGCGAGATGTTGCGCGCGCTCGATCATAACGTGGTCGAGGCGGCAAGCGCCGAAGAAGCACGCGACCTTGCCGGGCTTCCTGGGCTCGACCTGATCCTCTCGGACATCGGCCTGCGCGGACCTCAGAACGGCGTCGACTTCCTGCAGGACCTGGCGGCCGAAGGCCACCCCGCGCGTCTTTGTCTCATGACGTCGCTGCCCGCCGGTGACACACTTCGGGCGCAGGCGGGGCCAATCCCGATCCTGTCCAAGCCATTCACCATCGACGAACTAGGCGCGTTTCTCTCGCTGAAGGAGGCCGCATGACGCAGGCAGTAACCCGTGCCCATGTCGCCATCCTCGACGACGAACCCGAGATCCGGCGCATGCTGTCGGATGCGCTGGAAGAGGCAGGGTTTCGCACCTCTTGTTTCGCCCGCGCGACCGAATTCGAAGCGGCGCTGAAGCGCACGGCACCAGATGTATGCCTGGTCGATCTGGGTCTTCCGGATCGGGATGGGCTGGCTCTCGTCCATCGGCTCGCGCTGGAATCGGGGGCCGCGATCATCATCATATCGGGCCGCGCGCAGGTGCAGGACCGCGTTACGGGGCTCGAGCTGGGCGCGGACGACTACATCATCAAGCCCTTCGATCCCGCCGAGGTGGTGGCCCGCATCCGCGCCCGGCTTCGCAAGGGCAGAACCGACACCGACCGCGCCTCTCAGACGGCGAGGTTCGCCGGCTGGACGGCGCATTTCGACCGCTACCTCCTGGTCAACGAAACCGGTGAGGAGGTCACGTTCTCACATGCCGAGGGTGAGGTGCTCAGGCTTTTCCTCGAAAGCCCCAAGAGGTTGATCTCGCGCGCGCAGATGCAGGAATCGCTTGGCGGCGGCGCGGGCGACAGCTTTGACCGGGCGATGGATGTGCGGATCTCGCGGCTCAGGACGAAACTTGGCGAGGATCCGAAAAACCCGCGCCTCATCAAGACGATCTACGGCGCGGGCTACATATTCCTTGGCGACGTGACCTGGGACTGACAGATAGCGCTCATGACCGAACTCACCCTGATCCGCCACGGGCAGGCCAACTCCGGCGCCCGGACCGAAATCGACTATGACCGGCTTAGCCCGCTTGGCCTTCAACAGGCGCGCTGGCTGGGCGAACATTTGCGCCAAACCGGCGGCTTCGACAGGGTGATCTCGGGAACGCTCAGGCGGCAAGAGGACACCGCTGCGGCTCTCAATATCGACGGCAGGCCCCACGGGCGTGATCCCCGGCTGAACGAACTCGATTATTTCAGCCTGTCGCATACGCTTCAGGAACGGCAGGGCCTACCATTCCCGGACACGCCGGAAGCCTTCGCCGCACATGTGCCGCAGGTGCTCGACCTTTGGCGAAGGGGCGATGCGGGCGCGGATCACGAAAGCTACGACGAATTTCGCGCCCGGGTCATGGGCGCGCTCGAGGATGCCGCGAAGGAGGGGCCCGGCGCCGTTCTCGTCACTTCGACCGGCGTGATCGCAACGCTTTGCGCGCTTGCGCTGGGTCTGGAGGCGGTGATGAAAGCGCGGATGTTCCTGAAGGTGATGAACACGTCCGTCCATCGCTTTGAGTTCCAAAACGGGGTCCTGCATCTGAACCAGTTCGGCGCCACGCCGCATCTCGATTATCCCGACCGCCACTCCGCGCGCACTCACTACTGAGGCTTGCGCCCGCCGCGCCGCCGCCGCAGTCTGTTCGCGTCAGAAGGGAGCGAATAGCGATGCGGATTCACTGGTGCGGAACGGGCCTTTCTTCGCGGCCCGGGCTCAGAAGGCTGATCGAGGCCGGGCATCCCGTGACGGTCTGGAATCTGCCCGTCGAAGCCGCGGTGGAGGCGGTGGGCGACATCACCAACGACATCCGCGCGATGAAGCCCGGCGCGCTGGATGACGCACTTGAACACGGTGACATCGTCGTCTCGATGCTGCCCGCCACGATGCATGCCGACCTTGCCCGTCACTGTGTCGCGCACGGGGTCCATTTCGTGTCTTCAAGCTACACAACGCCGGAGCTGCGCGAACTTGACGAGCGATCCCGCCGCGCCAGCGTCGCCGTGGTGAACGAAGTCGGGCTCGATCCCGGCATCGATCACCTCATGGCGCATGATCTTGTATCGGCTTACTGCGCGTCGGCGGCCTATCACCCGAACAACGTTATCTCGTTCACCTCTTACTGCGGCGGCTTGCCGGCACATCCGAACGCCTTCCGCTACAAGTTCTCCTGGTCGCCGATCGGCGTACTTCGGGCATTGATGGCGCCTGCAAGATCGATCCGCGATTTTTCCGAACTTCGTGTCCACCGGCCTTGGGAGGCGGTCCACAACTACGCCGCCCCGCTTCGGATGTCAGAAACCTTCGAGGTCTACCCCAACCGCGATTCCCTCCCGTACCTTTCAGAGTATCGCTTCGACCCCACCTGGAAGGTGAGGGATTTCGAGCGCGGAACGCTCAGACTGAACGGCTGGGCGGACGCCTGGCAGGATGTCTTTGCCGTCCTCGAAAACCGGCCCGACGACGCTCAGCTCGAGGCGCTGTCAGAGGAGCTATGGGAGAAACATCAGCTCGGCGAGGACGAAACCGACCGGGTTGTCCTCGCGGTGTCCTTGAAGGCCGAGCGTTCGGGCGAACCGGTCTGGCACCGAACCTGGACGCTCGACGCCGAGGGCGATGTGCGGGGCTCGGCGATGGCGCGGCTCGTGTCGGGAACCGTCTCGCTCGCCGTCGAGGCGGTCATGGCGCGCGAGATTCCCGTCGGGCTTCACGGCGCACCCAATGATCGGCGGCTGGTCGCGCGGTGGCTCGACGAAATTCGGCACCTCGCGCAGCACATGCAGCTTGTGGTGCATGTCTAGCGGTCAGAGGATGCCTTCTTCGGCGTCCTCGACCGAGATGCCGAGCGCATCGAGGCCGTTTTCGAGGTGATCGGCCAGAAGCGGCTCGCCCAGGAGATAGTCCGCGGTGGGCGAGGTGGCTTCAAGGCGCGCGGTGTCGATCGCTTCTTCAAGTTCCTCTGCGGCGTAGGTTCCACGGCCGATCCACATCACGGCGACGAGGCTCGCCTGCTCGTCCACGTTGAGATTGGCGACGAATTGCCGAACCTCCGACTCGGTCGCGTCGCCAGAGCGCGCTTCGAGGATGGAATCGGAATCCCGGACATCGCCGGACGTGTCCCAAGGGCTGACCTTTGCGTCCAGTTCGCGGGCACGTACGATGACGTGAGCGACCTTCTCGGGGGCGATCTGAAGCATGGCTGCATCCTTTGTTATTTCGGTGATTGTGGCCCGATCCGGGGCCGGCGGCAATCGGTCATGATGGCGCGCCCGGCGGAAGGGCTGTTCGTTGGGCCATCCGATTTCGCAGGGATGCACGCGTGACATGGTTTCCAGGATACTGAAACCGTTTTGCTTTGTGACATCTGTTCGAAAGCTTAGCGGTTTTGACAAGAACGGTTAAACCACGCTTACTTCGCGCCCGAAGTGCGCCTTCGTTGACGTTACTACTTGTGGGAATCAGAGAGGCTCACTTGTTCGTCTCGCATGTGAGCCTCTCCTTCCGTCCGCGCTTATCTCGATGTTCTGCAATCCCTCAACAGAACTGCAAAACACGCAATATGCCCGGTTGACGTCTTGCTTACTTCTTGCCGTCGTCCGGGGACGCTGAGCGATCCTTGCCGTCGGCATCGGGATTTGTAGCGCTCCGGGTTGGTTGCTTCTGCTTTGAGGCCGAAGCCGACCGTTTTCGCGGACCATTTTCGGCAAGAAACTCCTTAAGGTCGAATTTCGGTTTCATGGAAAACATCGTCATTTGATGAAAGCCTTTCCTCGGCACGAGTAGTCGCGCCTCCTCTGGTATATAGGTATGCGGCCGGTACATTGATACATTGAGCGTCCGCTTTGTCCCTCGAAGCAGCCCTCGCACCTATTTCGCAACAGTTGGCGGCACCCAAACGACTGTGGCCTTGGCACGGGTCAAGCGGATCGTGCGAGCAGGTGTCTTACCCGATCATCCGGATGCTAGGCGCAGATCACTGCGGGGACTTCGTCAGAGGGACAATATTTGGCGCGTCGCTTTCGGGCGAAAGCTCTTCGAAGTCGAAATTGTCGAGCTTGGCCGCGCGCTTTCCGGCGCGCTCGGCGGCTGTCGTGATCCCTTCGAGGTCTTGGCGGGCCTGATTGAAATGGGTGTCGAGCTTGGAAACGCGTTCCACCACAAGCTCCACATCGCGGTGAAGCTGGCGCAGCGTCGCGCGGATGGCACCCGCCTGTTCGCGCATGCGGGCATCCTTCAGCACCGCGCGCATCGTGTTCAGCGTCGCCATGCAAGTCGTGGGCGAGACGACCCAAACCTTGGCATTGAAGCCTTCCCGGACGAGTTCGGGGAAGTTTGAGTGAAGCTCGGCATAGACGGCCTCGGACGGGAGGAACATGAGGGCGCCGTCAGCGGTTTCGCCGTCGAGGATGTATTTCTCCGAAATGGCCTTGATGTGATTGCGCACGGAGATGCGCAGCATACGCTGCGCCTCGATGAGCTGGGACTGGTTTTCGGCGCGGCGCAGCGCCTCATACGCCTCGAGCGGGAACTTGGAGTCGATGACGATCGGGCCCGGCGGATTGGGAAGATGGATGAGGCAGTCCGCGCGTTTGCCGTTCGAAAGCGTCGCCTGCATCGTGAAGGCGTCAGGCGGCATCGCCTTGCGGACGATGTCGTTAAGCTGGATTTCCCCGAACGCGCCGCGTGTCTGCTTGTTCGACAGGATGTCCTGCAGCGACAGCACGTCGCCAGACAGTTTCTCGATATTCGACTGGGCCTTGTCTATGGTCTCCAGCCGCTGCTGAAGCTCGCCCAAGCTGCGTGCGGTGCGGGTTGAGGTACCTTGGAGGCTTTCGGTCATGCCGCGCGACACCTCGGCAAGGCGTTGCTCCATCAGCGCGAGGACCTTGGCCTGGCTGGCAGCCTGCGATTCCGAGACGTGATGAAGGCCGCCGGTCAGTTGGTGCTGGCCGTCCGAGAGCGCCTGCACGCGCCCGCCCAGCGCCTGCATTTGCGCCAGCATCGGGTCGGACATGCGGGCCGAACGGGACGCGGCGCGCAGGGTGATGATGAGCAGAATGAAGAGCAGCAGCACGAGCGTCCCGCCTGCAAGCACGGCGAGAACGATCGGGTCATCGAGCGCGTAGGTCTGGCCGAGGATCGTGATCATGTTCGTCCGAAGAGCCGTTCGATATCGGAAAGTTTCAGTTCCACATAGGTGGGTCGGCCATGGTTGCACTGGCCGGAAAGCGGCGTGCGCTCCATCTCGCGCAGGAGAGCGTTCATCTCATCAGGCCGCATGCGGCGGCCTGAGCGGATCGAGCCGTGGCAGGCCATGCGGGAAAGCACGGCGTCGATGCGAGATTGCAGGCGCTGGCTGGCGCCGAGGTCATGAAGTTCGTCGAGGATATCCTTCAGGAGCGCCGTTGCATTGACCGCACCCAGGACGGCAGGGGTTTCGCGGACCGCGATGGCCCCGCCGCCAAAGGGCTCGATCGTGAGACCGAGGCCAGAGAGTGTTTCGGCATGGTCGAGAAGAAGCTGGGCGTCGCCATCCGACAGGTCGACGATCTCGGGGATCAGAAGGGCCTGGGCGGCGACGCCGTTTGCCTCGCGCTGGCTCTTAAGGCGTTCGTAAACCAGCCGCTCGTGCGCCGCGTGCTGGTCGACGATGACGACGCCGTTCTCGGTCTGCGCGATGATGTAGTTCTCGTGGACCTGCGCTCGCGCCGCACCGAGAGGGTGGCTCGTGGCTTCGTCATCGACGGCTTCGGCGACGGGGGGATCGAAACGGGCCGAGGCTTCGGCGAGTTCTGGGGCTAGGGGCGCCTGCGCGGAATGGGCCACCCGAAGCGCCGTCTGGGACGGGCGGTCCATCTGGTAGACGCGCGGGGTGGCAGGGGGCTCCGGCCGCATCGCACCCAGGGTCAGTCCCGCGACGGTTGAGGACGCGCGGTGGCCCGCTTCGGCGAGGGCGTGGCGCAGGGCCGAGACGATCAGACCGCGCGCGACGCCCGGTTCGCGGAACCGGACTTCGGCCTTGGCGGGGTGAACGTTCACGTCCACACGCTCAGGGTCGCAGATGAGGTTGAGAACGGCGGCCGGGTGGCGGTCACGGCTGAGGACATCCATGTAGCCTGCGCGCAGCGCGCCGACCAGCAACTTGTCCCTGACGGGCCGTCCGTTGACGAACACGAACTGCTCAACCGCCGCGCCCCGGGAATAGGTGGGCAGCGCCGCGAAGCCGGTCAGGCGGATGCCTTCCCGCTCGGCGTCGATCGCAAGGGCGTTGTCGGCGAAATCATTGCCGATCAGACCGCGAAGCCGCTGCGACAGCGCATCGAACAGCTCGCCCTGCGTCGCGTCGGCGCGCAGGATGACCCGCCCTTCGCCTCCGCCGGTCGCATCGCGGAGCGCGAAGGCGACGTAGGGTTCGGCCATCGCGAGGCGCTGGACGACATCCTTGATTGCCTGAGCCTCGGCCCGGTCGGAGCGCAGGAACTTGAGCCGCGCGGGCGTGGCATAGAAGAGGTCCCGAAGCTCAACGACGGTGCCCTTTGTCAAAGCGGCCGGGCGGACAGGTTCGTGCCTGCCGCCCGAGACAGTGATCTCGGCCGCCTCTGCGCCTTCGGCGCGCGACGTGATCTTCAGCCTTCCGACCGCGCCGAGCGAAGGCAGCGCCTCGCCCCGGAAACCGAAGGAGCGGATGTTCAAAAGGTCCGAACCGTCGATCTTCGAGGTTGCGTGCCGGGACAGCGCCATCGGCAGATCGTCCGGCGTCATGCCGCAGCCATCGTCGGCGACACGGATGAGTGTCTTGCCGCCGTCGGCATAGGTGACGTCGATCCGGCGAGCGCCCGCGTCGAGCGCGTTTTCCACGAGTTCCTTGACCGCAGAGGCTGGACGTTCCACCACCTCGCCCGCCGCAATGCGGTTCACCGCAGCTTCGTCCAACTGACGAATTTGCGGGCGCTCGGGCACTATCTTGGGGTTCTGGGCGGTCATGCCACCATAACTAGCATGCCTCGCGCCGATTCGGCCAGTTCACCATTTGTCTCTCAGGGTCGGATCGCGCGGACAAAACGGTGGCAAACCGACCCGAGAAGGGCCGCGCCTCAGTTGGTATTGTCGAGACCCACGGGCTGCCCAACAACAACGAAGCGCAGCGCCTCGGGCTTCATCAGTCGCGCGGCTACGCGCTTGATATCGTCAAGCGTGATCGCTTCGACATAGCTGTTCCGGTCATTCACGTAAGAAATGGGCAAGCCTTCGCTCTGCATGCCCACGAGGATGTTGGCAATCGGGCCGTTTCCGTCGAATCGCAGGGGATAGGAGCCCGTCAGGTAGGTCTTGGCGGCGTCGAGTTCCGCTTGCGTCACGCCTTCCTCGGCGACCTGGGCCCACTGTTCGCGCACGACCGCGATCGCTTCGGCCACCTTTTCATTCGCCGACGCGAACGACCCCTGCCAGGTCTCAGAAAGATCCATCGGCGCAAGATAGGTCGAGATGCCGTAGGTCAGGCCGCGCTTTTCGCGCACTTCGTCCATCAGACGGGCGGAAAAGCCCGAGCCGCCAAGGATCTGGTTAAGCACATAAGCCGCGAAGAAGTCCGGGTCGTCCCGTTCGATGCCGTCATGGCCAAAGACGACGACGGATTGCGGGGACGCATAGTCGATCACGGTGACCCCACCGGTCAGCTTCGGTTCCACCTTGGGCGGCATCGGCGCGCCGGTTTCGGGCAGATCGCCAAGAAGGCCGTCTAGAAGGCGGCCGAGTTCTTCTTCGGTGATGTCACCCACCGCCGAGACGAACAGCCTGTCTTTCGCCATCACGTCCGCTTTCGCGGCGACAAGATCGTCACGCGTCAGACCCGCCACGGTTTCAAGCGTTCCGGTCCGCGACGAGCCGTAGGGATGGTCACCGAAGGCGATTTCGTCGAAAACGCGGCCCGCAATGGTGTGAGGCTCTTTCGCATCGGACTGGATGATCGAGACGATCTGGGCACGGACCCGTGTGATCGCTTCCGTGTCGAAGCGCGGCTCCATAAGCGCCTGGCGCAGAAGTGCCGCGGCTTGGTCACGGTTTTCGCTCAGCATGCGGGCCGAAATGGTCATGGCGTCATCGAATGCGTCGAATTCGAACTCGGCGGCCAGTGCGTCGCGCGCGGCGGCGAAGCCTTGGCTATCCATGTCGCCCGCGCCTTCTTCCAGAAGCGCCGTCATCAGCAACACCGCCCCGCGCTTGTCCGGTCGGTCAAGGCTCGTGCCGCCTTCGAAGCGGATTTCCAGCGCGGTGAAGGGAATTGCATGTTCCTCGACGAGCCAGGCGCGGATACCGCCGGGCGACGTGATTTCGCGGATATCGACCGCGGCGAGCGCCGGAAGGGCCGCGAATACGGCGAGCGCGGCGGCGAAAATGGTCCGGATCATTGCATCAACTCCTCGTCGCCGTCACGCATCATCCAGCCGGTGACGGCGCGGCGGCGGTCGAACACCTCGGCCGCGGCAGCCATCACATCGGCTTCCGTCACGGCGTCGAGGATGTCGGGCCACGCCTCGACATCGGCGACGGTGAGACCTGTTGTCAGCGCCTCTCCGTAGCGACGGGCGAGCCCGTTCACGTCGTCTTCGGCATAGATCATCGCGGCGCGAATGCGGGTCTTGATACGTGCAAACTGCTCTGCGTCCAGTCCGGTATCGAGGAATTCGTCGAGCGCGCCGTCCAGCGCTGCCTCGGCATCGCCAAGGCTGACGCCGTTCGCCGGAACCATCGCGATGTTGAAGGTCGTGTCGTCAAGCGACGTGCCATCGTAGCGCGCGTAGGTGTAGATCGCCTGCTTCTTCTCGAATTGCAGCTTGCGGGCGAGGACCGAGGTCTGACCGTCACCGCCGAGGACTTCGGCGAGGATCGTCAGCGCTGCGGCCTTTTCTTGCGCGCCGGGGTCCCGTTCGGGCGCGAGGTAGCTGCGCGTCACATAGGGCTGGGACACGCGGGGATCGGAATAGCTCAGCCGCCGCTCGGCAAGCTGCGGCGGTTCTTGCGGGCGCATGCGGGGCCCGATTTCGGCACTGGGTTTGAGCGGGCCGTAGTAGATTTCAGCAAGGCGTTTGACCTCTTCGGGCTGCACGTCGCCTGCAACGACAAGCACGGCGGCATTCGGCGCGTAGTAGCGGGTGTACCAGTCGAGCGCGTCCTGACGGGTCAGATTCGCCATCTCGTGACGCCAGCCAATGATGGGCGTGCCGTAGGGGTGGTTCAGGTATTCGGCCGCGCGGCGCTGCTCGAAGAAGATCGAGCCGGGATCGCTGTCGACGCGCTGGTTGCGCTCTTCGATGATCACCTCGCGTTCGGTCTTCCAGTCGTCCTCGGAAAGGATCAGACCTTGCATCCGGTCGGCTTCCATCCGCATCACAAGCTCAAGCCGGTCGGCGGCGATGCGTTGGAAATATGCGGTGTAATCCCAGGCGGTGAAGGCGTTGTCCGAACCGCCATTCGCGGCAACCGTTTTCGAGAACTCTCCCGGTGCGAGATTTTCGGTGCCTTTAAACATCAGGTGTTCGAGGAAGTGGGCGACGCCCGAGACGCCCGGCTTCTCATCGGCGGCACCGGCGCGATACCAGACCATATGGACGACGACCGGCGCGCGGTGGTCCTCGATCACGACGACTTCAAGCCCGTTGTCGAGCGTGAACCCCGAAACATCCGCTGCGCGCGCGGGCGCGGCGAGGATCAGGACGGCTGCGGCGAGCCGGGCAACGGCACGGATCATGCCTCTCTCCCTCATTAACCTTGGCAAGAGGTATAGGCGCATCGCCCCGCGTCAAGTCCGATGACGCGGAGGTGAAGATCAGTTGCCCGTGAAAACCTCTTCGGGCGGAGCGCCCACGGTCTTGGCCCCGGCCTTGCGCCAGCGCTCAAGCTCGGAATACTGGTCGAGCGACATGGGCGCGTAGGCGCGGTAGTAGACGTTGACGTTTGCGATACGCTCGAGAAGCCGCCCGTCGTTGTCGCGGCGGTATTCGATGTCTTCGGCTGCGAGCACGCCGCGGATATCAGGCGACGTGCCGAAACGCGCGGCGTAGGACACGAGGCCGCCGTTGCCAGCAGCGATTGAGGTCTGACCCAGCCGGGCGGGATTGCCGCCAAGTGCTGCGATCGCATCGGCCTCGGGCGTGGGGTCGGTGATGTTGGCGCCGCCCGGAGTGGGATCGGGCAAGCTCGCCATATCTTCGGGCAACTGCAGAGGCTTGGTGGGCAGGATCACAAATTCGTCGGGACTGCGGCTGGCGGAGCGGACATTCATCAAGGACGGGTCCTTGTCCCTGTTGCCGCAAGCCGTAAGGACCAGCGCAGCGCCCAGAAGAACGCCCCGGACCAAGACCGCGCGACTGCCGCGTTTCGCTGCCATGGATGTCTCCCTCGCCTCGTTGGAGCCCGGTTTAGCGCATGTGCCGCCGCGCGTCACGTGGTCTTGTCTTTTCCGGTGAAAAGCACCAGCCCGATCGCACCCGCGAAGATCGCGATGTCCGCGACGTTGAACGAATAGGGATTGTCGATGCCCGGCACCGACATGTTCAGAAAATCCGCCACCGCGCCGTAGATGAACCGGTCGAGAACGTTGCCCATCGCCCCGCCGATGAGAAGCCCCGCCGAAACGTGCACGATTCGGGACTGCGGCTCGCGCCGGACCCAGAACCAGACCCAGGTCGAAATGGCGAGCGCGAGCGCGACGAGCACCCAGCGCATGATCTCTGTCCCGTTCGCGAAAAGGCCGAAGTTAATTCCTTGATTCCACGCCATGCGCAGGTTCAAAAACGGCGGCAGCACGTCGATCCGCTGGCGCGACCAGAGATCGAGCACGTGGACAACGAAGTATTTCGACGCCTGGTCAAGCGCGAAGATGCCGATCGCCCATTGAGCCACGAGCCGCATGGACGCCTCAGTGCCGGAAATGCCGCTGGCCGGTGAAGACCATGGCAAGGCCGGCTTCGTCGGCGGCGGCAATCACTTCGTCGTCGCGCATCGATCCGCCGGGCTGGATCACGGCCGTCGCACCCGCTTCCGCCGCGGTCAAAAGTCCGTCCGGGAACGGGAAGAAGGCGTCGGAGGCGACGACCGAGCCCTTCACCGTCGGTTCGGGCAGGCCCAGCGCTTCGGCCATGTCGGCGGACTTGCGCGCGGCGATCCGGGTCGAGTCCACCCGGCTCATCTGGCCCGCTCCGATACCCACGGTCGCCCCGCCCTTGACGTAGACGATGGCGTTCGACTTGACGTGCTTGGCCACTTTCCAGGCGAACAACAGGTCTTCAAGTTCCGAATCCGTCGGCGCGCGCTTGGTCACGACCTTCAGGTCAGGGGCGGCGATCACCCCGTTGTCGCGGTCCTGCACAAGGAAGCCGCCCGCGACTTGCCGGAACGCAAGTCCTGCGGATTTCGGATCGGGCAGGCCCTCAGTCGTGAGAAGCCGAAGGTTCTTTTTGGCCGCGAAGACTGCTTTGGCCGCATCGTCGGCGCCGGGCGCAATCACGACCTCGGTAAAGATCTGGCAGATTTCTTCGGCGGTCGCCGCATCGAGCGGCCGGTTCAGCGCGACGATACCGCCGAAAGCCGAAGTCCGGTCACAGTCATAGGCGGCCTTATAGGCGTCGAGAAGCGTGGCGCCATGGGCCACGCCGCAGGGATTGGCGTGCTTGATGATCGCGCAGGCCGGCCCTTGGGCGGGGTCAAACTCGGCGACCAGTTCGAACGCTGCGTCGGTGTCGTTGATATTGTTGTAGGACAGTTCCTTGCCCTGCCACTGCTTGGCCGTCGCGACGCCTGCACGGCTCGACCCGTCGGTGTAGAAAGCCGCCGACTGGTGCGGATTTTCGCCGTAGCGCAAGGTCTGGGCGAGCGTTCCGGCAAAAGCACGGCGACGCGGTGCGGGATCGCCGATAGCACCCGCCAGCCAGTTCGACACCGCAGCGTCATAGGCGGCCGTGCGCGCATAGGCGCGCTGGGCCAGCTTGCGGCGGAACTTGGGGCAAGTCTTGCCGTCGTGCTGATCCATGTCGCCGAGAAGTTTCGCGTAATCTTCCGGATCGACCACGACCGCGACATGTGCGTGGTTCTTTGCTGCCGCGCGGATCATCGCGGGGCCACCGATATCGATGTTCTCAATGCAGGTGTCGTAGTCGGCGCCCTTCGCCACGGTTGCCTCGAACGGGTAGAGGTTGACGACCAGCAGGTCGATCGGCTCGATCCCGTGTTCCTTCATCGCGGCGACGTGCCCCTCGTTGTCACGCAGCGCCAGAAGCCCGCCGTGCACATTGGGATGGAGCGTCTTCACGCGACCGTCCATCATCTCGGGAAACCCGGTCACGTCGGCCACATCGCGCACCGTCAAGCCGGCCTCGCGCAGCATCGCCGAGGTGCCGCCGGTCGACAGAAGCTCAACCCCGCGTTCCGCGAGTCCCTTCGCGAAATCGAGAAGGCCGGTCTTGTCGGAAACAGAAATCAGGGCGCGGCGGAGCGGGGCCAGGTCGGCGGCGTCGGCGGTCAATGGCTTTCCTTCGGTCAGGTCGTCACTCAGACATCGGTTCATCATCATCGCGCACGGTGTCGCGAATGGCCGATGGCGTATCGTGCGCCTTCGCCAAGGTCCAGCCCAACTGACAGGCATAGTCCATAACTATGGAAGAAAGGACGATCTGCCGCGATGCGCGGGGCTTCAGCCGCCCGCTTTCCAGATAGACCGACGGCTCGAGCGTAAGTTCGGCAACACCATCGTGGCGGAAGACCCAGATCTCGCCCGACTTCAGCGCCATCGAAACGGCGGTTCCGCCAAGGTCGATGGCCGCATCGACATCCGGATGCAGGTGGAAGCGCAGGTCCATATCCACGCCGTGATGCTGCGTCCGCTCCATGATCTTGTCGAAGCGGCGCCGGTCGGCCACGGTCATCGCGCCAAGCGTGTCCTCGCCCACGAGCGTGCGCCCGTCGATCGATAGCGCGAGTTGGCGGACATGAGTCAGCCCGTGCGTCGGCACATAGCCGTTGTGCCCGGCCAGCAGACGGTGGCTTTCGCGGTCGTCCTCGGGCTGGGCCCAGACCATGTCGGGCGTGTCGGTGAATTCGCCCTGCGCGGCACCGGCCAGCATTCCCTCGGCGGCGAACCGCGAAGATGAAAAGCCGCGGATGCAAAGCGTCGAATGCGAGGGCGTCGCACGGCCCGCGCGGCGCCAGTCGGGCCCGAAACTGGTGCCCGAGCCGCAATTGACGATCAGAGGGCGCCGCCCCGAGGTGAGTTCCATCGCGAGTGTGGAAGCGTGGGCGTTGGCCGATCCGCGGCCGCGCGGCGGGGGTGCGGCATCGACGACGACCGTCGTCCGCCCAGCGGCCAGCCGCGCATAGCCCATCGCGAGCCCGTGCGCCGTCAGCGCCCGACCGCCTGCCGTCGAAAGCGCTTGCTCCAGCCGCCCTTCGAGCCCCCGGCCCCCGCCATGAAACCGCGCGAGCCCGCCATCCGCATGGCGAAGCGCACGCAATGTCGGGGCGATACGGGAAATCGCGGCGAGATGCGCGTGTTGCGGCGTGCGACCCGCCCCGTTAAGCGCGTCGGCAGCCCATGTCAGAAGCGTGAACACCTCGAGCAGTTCTTCGGGATTGCGCGTGGGCAAGCCGCCCTCGGCGTCGATTTCACGCGCGCATTCCCGGGCCAGAGCGTCGGCGGCGGGGCCGACATGACGCTCCATCCCGGTAAGCGCCAGTCCGGCATAGATCAAACCGGTCAACGCCTCGAAGCGCGGCAGACCGATGTCGGCGGTGCGCCAGCGGCGTGCTAGGAATATCGTCTGGCGGCCAAGGCAGCGGAAATAGGCGTCGGACGCCGCCCGATCCTGACTGTTCAGCAGCATGATCGCGTGGTTGATCCAGCGGATCAGCCGCCGTCCGGTCAGTTCCGGCGTCCAGCCGGGACCGGCGCCGCGGCCATAGCGCCGGATCCAGTCGAAAACCCAGGCCTGCGCCCGATTGCGCGCTGGCCCGTCGGAGACGGCGGCAAGGTCGTCGAGCCACGTGAACCCGTGGATTTCCTGCTCGAAGCGCGGATCGGGGACGGGCAGGTCCCAGATCGACTGGTCCTTCGCCTCGAGGAAAAATCCCGCGAATAGGAAATTGCCTGCAACAAGCTGCCGACCGCGCGCATAGGATCCGATCGTCTTGGGCTCTGGCTGGCTGACGAACCCCGCCGCTGGCCGGGCTAGTGCGGCGAGACGTGCATGCAGGCGGTCGACGACCCCTACTTGTCCGGATTCGGCATGCCCCACGCCTCAAGTTCCTCGCTGTATTGTCTGCCGGGTTGGCCCCGGGGAATCTGCTCTTCTTGGGACACTACCGGCGGGCCTTTCGCCTGTCACCGGCAAATGGACGACGCTCAGCCAGCAAAGTGCAGGGAAGCGACGAAAAATCCGTCCATGCCGCCCAGTTCGGGCCAGAGATCGGGCCGGGTACGGAGGCCGTTTTCCCCCGTTATCCAGCTTTCACCGACCCCCGGCAGCGCAAGCGCCCCCCTGTTGGCAAACAGACCAGGGTGACGTTCAAGAGCGGCGGAAATCTGCCGCTCTCCTTCTTCGGGAAGAAGCGAGCAGGTCGCGAAGACCAGTCGGCCACCCGGACGAAGCAGCGAAAGCGCCCGATCCAGAAGCGCTGCCTGCAGGCCCACGATCTCTTTCAGGCCTGCGGGATCCCGCAGATGCGGCAGGTCCGGATGACGACGGATCGTGCCCGTCGCCGAACAGGGCGCGTCCAGAAGGATGGCGTCGAACTCGACCGGCGCTTCCCATTCCAGCGCATCCGCGACGACGATCTCGGCCGAAAGATGGCAACGGGTCAGGTTCTCTCTCAGCCGCTCCAAGCGCTTGTCGGAAATGTCGAGCGCGGTCACATTCGCCCCCGCTGCGGCGAGTTGCAGGGTCTTGCCGCCCGGCGCGGCGCAGAGATCGAGCACACGTTCGCCCGGCTTCGGGGCAAGCACCTTGGCCACGAGCGCTGCGGCGGCGTCCTGAACCCACCAGTCGCCGGTTGCGTAACCCGGCAGGTCGGACACCTGGCCCGCCCGGCCGAGGCGGACCGAGCCGGTCGGCAGGGCCGTGCCGCCAACACCGCGCGCGAGCGCTTCGGCATCGCCGTCCTTCGGCGTCAGATCGACGGGCGCGCCCGCGACATGGGCGGCCTCCATCGCGATCACCGCCGCCTTGCCATAGGCCGACATAAGACGCCCGCGCAGCCATCCCGGCAGGATGGGTGGCGGCAATGCGTCCCAAGCCTCGGGCGGGGTTTCCGACGCGCGCCTGAGAACGGCGTTCGCCATTCCGGCATAGCCCTCGCTTCGCCGCCCACCGGCGCGAAGTGCGCCTACCGTTTCGCTGACGATGGCATGAGGCGCTTCCCCTTCGCTCAGCATCGCGGTGACCGCGACGCGCAGAAGGGCGTGAACCGCCGCTGGCGGGCGTTTGCGCAAAAGCGGTTTGAGCACGGTATCGGTGCGCGAGAGGTTGCGAAGCGTGGCCAGCGCGAGGCGCTGGGCGTGGGCGCGTTCAGATGGCTCCAGCCGGGAAAGCGCACCTTTGCCGATCTGGTCGGACAGTGGCCAACCCTCTTCGGTGACGCCGAGGACGAGGCGCGCCGCCTGCCCTCTTGCCGTTTCCTTCGCCATGGCTCCCCCGGTGGCCGCACCCGGTTGTCGTGCCGGTCCGGCCCCCGTATATCATGGGCGGAGCCGAGACAAGGAAACCCACCCATGCCGGACGAGACCGCAAAGGACCTGCCCGACGCCGCGAAACGCGCCTTGGCCGAGGCCGAAGCACGGCGCAAGTCTGCCGGGGACAAAAAGCTGCCGACCGAGCTTGGAGGGCGCGACGGGCCAGAGCCCGTGCGCTTCGGCGATTGGGAAAAGAAGGGGATCGCGATCGATTTCTGATCGCGATGGGGCAGGCGACGCGTCGCGCACCGCCGAAGGCCGCTTATAGCCCGAGCACATCCAGCATGTCATATTCGCCGGGCTTCTTGTCCTGCCCCCAGAGCGCTGCCTTGAGCGCGCCACGCGCAAAGATCGCGCGATCGGTAGCGAGGTGACGCAGAACGATGCGTTCGCCGTCAGCCGCGAAGATCACATCATGTTCGCCCACAACATCACCGCCGCGGATTGCGGAAAAGCCGATGTCGCCGCGCTTGCGGGCGCCAGTGATCCCGTCGCGCCCCGAGTCGCGGTGATCGCCGAGCGCGATCCCACGCCCCTCAGCGGCCGCCTCGCCCAGCATTAGCGCGGTGCCCGACGGTGCGTCTACCTTCATGCGGTGATGCGCCTCGACGATTTCGATGTCCCAGTCGGCGTCTAGCGCGGCGGCGACCTTCTTGGTCAATTGCGTCAGCAGGTTGACCCCGAGACTCATGTTGCCGGCCCGGACGATCACGGCGTGACGCGCGGCGGCCTTGAGCTTGGCAAGGTGAACATCCTCAAGGCCGGTCGTGCCGATCACGTGCACCGCCCGCGCCTGCGCCGCGAGCGCCGCGAATTCGACAGTCGCGTCGGGCGCGGTAAAGTCGATCACCGCCTGGGCTTGCGCGAAGGCCGCCAGCGGATCGTCGGTCACGTGAACGCCGATCTCTGCCCCACCCATCGCAGCGCCGAGGTCTCGCCCGACCCAGCCATGCCCCTGACGCTCGACAGCGCCGACGAGCCGGGCCCGGTCGGATCCGAGGATCGTGCGGACAAGCATCTGCCCCATCCGTCCCGAAACGCCGGTCACCACGATGCCGGGGATGCTGTCGCTGTCGCTCATGTTGCCTCCGCCCATGCTGTCGGCTTCCTTTAGCCTGAGCGGCGCGACTTGGCAAAGTCCCGTTGCGGGCGGCCGCTGCTTCGCCTAAATCGAAGCAATGGCAAGCAATCGTTTCTCTCGGGGCGCGGGCCCTTCTCAACGTCAACTTCGCGTCGGCGAGGAAATCCGCCGTCGGCTATCGGAAATCCTTCAACGCGGCGAAGTGCATGACGCGGATATCGCCGCGATGTCGATCACCGTGGGCGAGGTTCGCGTCACGCCCGACCTGCGGGTCGCGACAGCCTTTGTGCTTCCGTTGGGCGGCAAGGACGCGGACGAGGCGATCGTCGCGCTCAACAAGTCGAAGGGCGAACTCAGACACCTCGTGGCGCAATCTATGAAGTTGAAATTCGCGCCCGAACTCAGGTTCCTGATCGACGAAACATTCGACCAGATGGAAGCGACGCGGCGGCTGCTTGCCGAGGATCGCGTGCAGAAAGACGTCGCGAAGCGCGACGACGATGAAAATGACGACCGCGATCCGGCTTAGCGCCGCTCTGGCCTTCCTGTTCTCGGCCGCGGGCGCAAGTGCCGAACCCTGCAGGAACATCGTGCATGAGGGGCAAGGATACACCGTCTGCGAGGCAAGCGGGGACGAGGACCTACGCCTGTTCCTGAAGGCATCGGATGGTTCCCCGATCGGCACATTCGACCGGCTGCGGGACCGGCTTTCCGAGGACGGGCAGGTGCTCGGCTTCGCGATGAACGCAGGGATGTATCATCCTGATCGCAGGCCGGTGGGTTTGTATGTCGAGAACGGACAAGAAGAAGCCAGACTGATTACCGCAGAAGGGCCGGGCAACTTCGGCCTGACGCCCAACGGGGTCTTCTGCATCGCCGAAGATGCTTTCCGCGTGATCGAGACGAAAGCCTTCGCGGAGGCTGGGCCGGATTGCCTATACGCCACCCAGTCGGGGCCGATGCTCGTGATCGAAGGGGCGCTCCATCCGCGTTTTCTTGAAGACTCCGACTCTCGCTACATCCGGAACGGCGTTGGTGTGAGCGCTGATGGTGACCACGCCTACTTCGTGATCTCGGACGGGGCGGTGAACTTCCACAGCTTCGCGCGCGTCTTCCGCGACGTGCTTGGCACGCCCGATGCGCTTTACTTCGACGGCAACATTTCGCGCCTTTATGCCCCGTCGCTTGGGCGCGACGATCTCGGCTTTCCGATGGGGCCGATCGTGGGTCTCGTCGGACCGGCGGATTGACGCGAACCCGCCCTTTCGGTAAGGGGCGCGCTTCTGTTTAAGGGGCGAGACATGGCACGCAAGAAGGGTCGCGACATTTCCGGTTGGCTGGTGGTGGACAAGCCCGCGGGCATGACCTCGACCGCCGTCGTGAACAAGGTCCGCTGGGCCTTCGACGCGAAAAAGGCCGGGCACGCGGGAACGTTGGACCCCGAGGCGACGGGCGTACTGGCCGTCGCGCTCGGCGAGGCGACAAAGACGGTTCCCTTCGTGACCGACGCCTTGAAGTGCTACCGCTTCACCGTGCGTTTCGGCATCGCGACCAATACCGACGATGCCGAGGGCGAGGCGATCGCGACGTCGGACGCGCGCCCATCGGATGACGAAATCCGAGGCGCTCTCGATCAGTTCCGGGGCGAGATCATGCAGGTGCCGCCGCAGTTCTCGGCCGTGAAGGTCGATGGTGAGCGGGCCTATGCGCTCGCGCGGGCGGGCGAAGAGATGGAGCTGGCGGCGCGGCCACTCTGGGTCGAGTCGCTTGATATGGTCGCGCGACCCGATGCGGATACGGCCGAGTTGGAGATGGTCTGCGGCAAAGGCGGCTATGTCCGCTCGATCGCGCGGGATCTTGGCAAGGTGCTGGGCTGCCATGGGCACGTGCTTTCGCTGCGCCGCGAATGGTCAGGGCCCTTCGAGGTGGCCGATGGCGTGACGATCGAAAAGGTCGACGAACTCGCGAAGACCGAGGCGCTGGATGCGCTGTTGCTGCCGCTCGAGGTCGGGCTGGCCGAGCTTCCCGAATTGAAAGCCACGGCCGAGGGCGCTGCGCGGCTGAAGAACGGCAATCCGGGCATGGTGCTGGCTTCGGATGTGGACTGGGGCGACGAGGCTTGGGCCAGTTGGCAGGGCCGCCCTGTGGCCGTGGGCGTCTACAAGTCTGGCGAACTGCACCCGAGCCGGGTCTTCAACCTCTGACGCCGCGGCCAACGACCGGCCTAGTTAGCCCCACGCGGCAATCACAACAGCAACCCGACCTTGCGGCCTTCGTGAAACGCGTAAGGCGCTTGACGCGGTGCGGCAGCGTCGCCGATGAGGTGGATTTCGAGGTCCGCCAGATCAGCCGAGAGCGGGTCAAAAGCACGGTTGGTTGTCGACATGACCAGCGCCGAGGCTTCCCGTCGAAAATCTTCCCCCGTCAGCATGTTGCGGATGGTGGCCGCCGAGCCGTGCCACTCGGCAATCAGGTGTTCGGTGAGGAAAGTCACGCCCAGCTTCGCCAGCCGCGGGCGGAGCGGGATATCGGATGATGTGCGCGCGAGTTCCTTGCCGATGAACGGTTCCGGCGTAACGATCGTGACCTTCTTGCCCTGCTCCGCCATGGCCCAGGCTGTGCCGAGACCGCGCCAGTTGCCGCCTTCGTCATAAAGGATCACGTGATCGCCAAGTTTCGCTTCACGCCGCATCACGTCTTCGGGGGAATAGACATTGCCGCTGTCGATACCGGGAAGCCGGTCACGGTCTGGCATCCAGCGCTGAAAGCCGTCCTCATCGGGGAGTGAGCCGGTCGACAGCACCACGGCATCGGGGTTCAGCGCGCGAATGTCCTCCGCTTCGACGAAGGAATTGAGGTGGAGCCGAACCTGAAGCTTCTCGAACTGGCGTTCGTACCAGTCGAGAAGGTCGAGGATCTGGGCGCGCCGCGGCTGTTCCCCGGCAAGGCGGAACTGGCCACCTATCCGCGGCTGCGCCTCGAAGATATCGACGCGGTGGCCGCGCTCTGCCGCGGCGCGGGCGGCCTCCAGTCCCGCAGGTCCCGCACCGACGACGACGATATGACGAGGATTGGCGGCGGGCTTGAAGCGGTCGCCGCCCCATTCGAATTCGCGCCCCGCAGAGGGGTTGATGAGGCAGGAGATCCAGTAGTCGCGGCTCCGCCTGCCCCAGCACATCTGATTGCACGAGATGCAGCCGCGCACGTCTTCGGAGCGTCCTTCCATCGTCTTGCGCGCCAGATGAGGGTCGGCGATCTGGCCGCGCACGATCGAGACCATGTCGGCCTGACCGGACGCGATCACCGCTTCGGCGTTCTCGGGGGTGCGAATATGAGCCTCGGACGTGACCTTTGCATGCTTGACGACCTTCTTCAGTTCTTCCGTGAAGGGCGCGGTCAGTTTGTCGGCATAAAGGAAGGTCGGCATGAGGCGCTCGAAATCCAGATAGCCGCCGTGGCCGCAGGTTACGTAGTCGATATGTCCGGTCGCGTCGTGACGCGCCACAATCTCGGCCAGAGCCTCGCCCTGAAGGGTGACGTCGAAACTGTCGGAGGTGGAGATAGCGAGGCCGATGATGAACTCATCGCCGCAGGCGCGGCGGATGCCTTCGATGATCGTGCGGGATAGCCGGGTGCGGTTCTCCAGGCTGCCACCCCACTTGTCGGTGCGCTGGTTCGACCAGGGGGTCCAAAACTGGTCGAGAAGCGAATGGTAGGCCGCCCAGACCTCCACTCCCTGAAATCCGCCCTTCTGGCAGCGGACAGCGGCGGAGATGTGCGCCTCGATCAGTTCCTCAATCTCGGCCTCGTTCATCGCGTGGGAACCGTCGCTGTCATGGTAGCTCGGGCCGCCCGAGGGTCCCCAATGCGGCGAAAAGCTGAGGTCTGAATCGCCGTGCGCGCCGATGTGGTAGAGCTGCTGGAGGATGACCGCGCCGGCCTCTTTCACCGGCTCGGTCACATTGCGGAAATGCGGGATGACCTCATCCGAGCCGTGGCGAAAATTGCCGCGCGTCAGGACTCCCGTGCGATGGACCGGCATCGGCTCTGCCACGATCATCGCGGCGCCGCCGAGCGCGCGTTCCAGAAGGTAACCGCCGAAACGGGGGCCGGGCAGTCCCATGTCTGACATGTTCGCGGTATGCGCGCCAAACACGATGCGGTTGCGCAGCGTATGTCCCCGAAGCTCGATCGGCGACAGCAGTTTCGGGTGCTTCATCTCAGTACCAGGCATCCGGCATTGCGGCCTTCTTCTTCTCCACGAACTCCTTCAGCGCCTCGTCGATGCCTTCGTCGAGCGGCGGCGGCTCATACTCGCGTAGCTTCTGCTTCCAGATCCGGTTGGCCCGTGTCGCCGCATCGTCCTGACCGGCGGCCTCCCATTTCTCGAAAGGCTCGTTGTCGGCGGTTTCGCTGTCCCAGAACGCGGTTTCGTAGTTGGCCATCGTGTGAGAGCAGCCGAAGAAGTGGTTGCCCGGTCCAACCTCGGCAAAGGCATCGACGGCGAGCTGGTTGTCGTCGATCTGCACGCCGTCGAGATAGGTGTGAAGCGCGCCGCAAAGATCCGCGTCCAGCACGAATTTCTCGTAGGACATCGACAGAAGGCCATCGAGGAAGCCCGCCGAATGGAGGATGAAGTTCGCCCCGCAATGGACCGCGGCAAGCATCGACATCGTGCCCTCGGTCATCGCCTGCGCATCGGGTAGTTTCGACGTGGTGAAGTTGCCAGAGCAGCGGAGCGGCAGGTTCAGCCGACGCGCGAGCTGACCGATGACCATCGAACCGATGGCCGGTTCCGGGGTGCCGAAGGTGGGCGAGCCTGACCGCAGCGACATCGAGGACAGGAAGTTGCCGAAGATCACCGGCGCGCCCTTCCGCACAAGCTGCGTGAGCGCGCAGCCGGCCATGGTTTCGGCCAGCGACTGGGCGATTGCGCCTGCATTCGTGACCGGCCCCATCGCGCCGCCAAGGATGAAGGGCACGACCACGGCCGCCTGGTTCGCGCGGGCATAGGCCTGAAGCGACCCGGTCATCGTCCCGTCCCAGACGAGCGGTGAGTTCACGTTGACATTGCCAAGTATGACGCAGTTCTCGTCCACGAAATCGCGGCCGAAGACGATCCGAGCCATGTCGATCGAATCCTCGCTGCGTTCCGCTGCCGTGACCGATCCCATGAAGCAGCGATCCGAATAGCGCAGGTGCGTGTAGACCATGTCGAGGTGCCGTTTGTTCACCGGTATGTCCGTGGGTTCGCAGATCGTGCCCCCGGAGTGATGAAACCAAGGCGAGGATTGCGCGAGCTTGACGAAGTTCTCGAAGTCCTGAAGCGTCCCGAAGCGACGCCCCTGGTCGAGGTCCATCACGAAGGGTGAGCCATAGGCGGGGGCGAAGACCACGTTCTTGCCGCCGATCCGGATCGAGTTGTCCGGGTTCCGAGCGGTCTGCGAGAATTCCGCCGGGGCGGATTTCAGGATCTCGCGCAGCATGCCGGGTTCGAACTTCACCAGAACCCCATCGACCGTTGCTCCGGCCTGCTTCCAGAGGTCGATGGCTTCGTCGTCGTCGCGGAACTCAATGCCGGTTTCGGCGAGGATGCGGTCGGCGGCGGCCTCGATGCGGAGAAGGTTTTCTTCGGACAGGATATCGTAGGTCGGAATGTTCCGCGTGATGAAGGGGCGACCATGCCCCGTCGCCTTCTGAGAGCGCTCTCGCCTGCGCGCCTCGCGCCCGCCATGACGTGACCGATTGGCGGCATCCTGCGCTGTCATCCGAACCTCCCCGCATACGTTCCAGTCCGAATTTTACTCAGACGGATCACAACCGAGGCATCCCCCGGCGACATTCCGGGGGAGCGAAATGTCGTTTTGAAACACTGGATGGTCGGTGCCGTCCGGCGAATGCCGGAGCGGCCCGAAGGGGCTCGATGCCCCGTCGGGCCGTTCCCGTCAGACTATTCGGCTGCGAGATCCGACGCCCAGCCAGAGATCGCCTTGACCTCGAGGAACTCCTCGATGCCCCAGATCCCGCCTTCGCGCGCGCGGCCCGAGGACTTGACGCCGCCGAAGGGCGATCCCGCGCCGCGGCCCTGGCCGTTCATCTCGACCATCCCCGACTTCAGGCTCAAGGCCAAGCGGTTCCGCCGCGCGCCATCCTGGCTTTGGACGTAGTTGGTCAGACCGTAGGGCGTGTCGTTGGCGATCCGCACCGCGTCCTCTTCGTCCTCGAACGGGATGATGGACAGGACGGGGCCGAAGATCTCCTCCCGCTCGATCGTCATGCCGGGTGTTACGTCGGCGAAGATGGTGGGGCGTACGTAGTAGCCCTTGTTCATTCCCTCGGGCAGACCGAGTCCACCGGCGACGAGACGCGCGCCCTCGTCGATGCCCTTCTGGATGTAGCCCTGGATCTGGTCCCACTGGCGCTTGTTCACGACCGGACCGATATGGCGGCCGGATTCGCTCGCCGGGCCGACCGCGATCTTGCTCGCCACCTCGGCGGCGGTTTCTACCGTCTGGTCGTAGATCGAGCGTTCAACAAGCATTCGGGACGGCGCGTTACAGCTTTGGCCGGAATTGTTCATCATGTGCAGAACGCCGCGCTTCACCGCCTTTTCGTCCGCATCGGCGAAAATCAGGTTGGCGCCCTTGCCACCCAGTTCCAGCGTCACACGCTTCAGCGTTTCGGCTGCGGCGACCGAGATCGCCTTGCCTGCCCGAGTCGAGCCGGTGAACGAGATCATCTCGATCTCAGGATGGCTCGACATGGCGGAGCCAACGCCGGGGCCGTCGCCGTTGACGAGGTTGAAGACACCCGGCGGCACACCCGCGTCGTGACAAAACTCGGCGAACAGCATCGCGTTCAGCGGCGATTCCTCGGACGGCTTCAGAATGCAGGTGCAGCCGGCCAGCATCGCCGGAATGGCCTTCAGCGCGATCTGGTTCATCGGCCAGTTCCACGGCGTGATCAGCCCCACGACCCCGATCGGCTCCATCGCGATACGGTCGTCGGGCGCGTGCGGGCCCAACGGGCGAATCCATTCGATCTGGTCGAACGCACGCAGGAAGTTCTTCAGGTGCCAAGGCAGGCAAGGCGCCTGCTGGTCGCGCGCCATGTCGATGGGTGCCCCCATCTCAAGCGAAATCGCCTGGGCAAGCTCTTCCTTGCGCTTCTCGTACTGGTCCAGAATGCGTGCAACGATCGCGCGACGCTCTGCCGGCGGTGTCGCGGCCCATGCCGGGAAAGCCGCCTTCGCCGCCGCGACGGCCGTGTCCACATCCGTTGCAGAACCCAACGAAATGACGGCGCAGGGGTCCTCGGTCGATGGGTCGATGACCTGGTGGTCCCGCGGGCTGGACGGGGCCACCCAGGCACCGCCGATGTAGAATTCGCGTTTCTGGATCATGGTTCACCTCTTGGCTGGCGGCAGGACAGTGACAGGCACGTGAAGCAGCCGCAAGGGGGGAGCGATCTGATCAAACGGCCGCTGGCGCAGGGCCGACGAATTGCCACGCCCGTCGCAATTGGAGTGCATTTGCCACGCCGAATCCTTATCCTTTAAAGGGATGCCCCATCACGACTGCAGAAGGAGCGACAGATGAGTCTGCGAATCAACGACACCGTTCCGAACTTCACCGCCCAGACCGATCAGGGCGTGATCGATTTCCATGAGTGGATCGGAGACAGCTGGGCGATTCTCTTTTCTCACCCCAAGGACTTCACACCCGTCTGCACCACAGAATTCGGCGCTGTGGCCCGCCTTGCCGAGGAGTTTCGCAAGCGGGGCACCAAGGTGATCGGCATCTCGGTCGATGGCGTCGAGGAGCACAAGAAGTGGAAGCGCGACATCGAGACGGCCGCGGGTGCTACGGCGGGCTTCCCGATCATCGCGGATGACGGGCTGCGCGTTTCAAAGGCCTTCGACATGCTCCCACACGAGGCTTACCTGCCCGACAATCCGACGCCGAACGACACGCAGACGGTGCGAGCGGTTTATATCATCGGACCGGACAAGAAGCTGAAGCTGTCGATGACCTACCCGATGAATGTCGGCCGCAACTTCGCGGAAATAATGCGCGCGCTCGACGCGCTTCAGACAGCCAACGGCAAGGGCGTGGCGACGCCCGCAGACTGGACCGTCGGGCAGGATGTCATCATTCCGCTCGCGCTGGACGACGAGGCCGCGAAAGAGAAGTTCGGAGAGTTCAAGGCGGTGCTGCCCTACCTGCGCTACGCCAAGGTCCCGGAGTAAACCGATCCGCACCGAGCGCCGAAACAAACAAGAAGGCCGCGCGGCACGGACCGCACGGCCTTTATTTGTTGACGAGGCAGGGGCTCACACATAAGCCAAGTGACCATCGGACCACGACCGGGGCACGCCCGGATCGCATCCGGGAACTGACAGAGAGGTGCCGCATGGGCCTGTTCAGCAAACTTCGTTACCGGATCAAGCGGCGCGCACTCAGGGGGCGGGACCCGTCTGAGATCTTCTCTGAATACGTTCGGATCAACAAATGGGGCGATAGTGAGAGCGTCTCGGGCAAGGGTTCCAACCTCCAGTCGACCACAGAACTGCGCAAGCTCCTTCCTCCGCTCCTGAAGGAACTCGGGGTGACTTCGATGGTCGATGTGCCCTGCGGTGACTTCTTCTGGATGGCTCACGTAGATCTGTCGGGTATCGAGTACCTTGGCGGGGACATCGTCCCCGAGCTTGTCGAACGGAACCGAGCCGAACACGCCCGCCCCGGCGTCGATTTCAAGATCATCAACCTGATCGATGGTCCAGTGCCGAAGGCCGATCTTGTCTTCTGCCGCGACTGCCTCGTGCATCTCTCGAACGAGCATATCGGTAAGGCGCTGAAAAACATTCGGGCGTCTGGAGGAAAATACCTTCTGACAACCGTGGACCCCGGAAGCCCGAACACAGACATCTATACCGGGGAGTGGCGGAAGATCGACCTCGCGCTCCCGCCCTTCAACCTTCCGAAACCTGAACGGCTGATTGCGGAGGGCATGGAAAGCATGCCGGGGCAGAGCGAAGGTAAATCCTTGGGACTTTGGAAGATTTCGGACATTCCGGCCAGTTTAGGTCGCGACATCGACTGATGTCGCTATCATGAAGACGCTCGTCATCAATCTCGACCGTTCCACTGAACGGCTCGATTTTCAGCGCAGTCAGCTAAGCCGGTTGGGCCTTGAGATGCAGCGTGTGGAGGCCGTTTCAGCGGCGGACGCGTCTGCCATGCGGCCCGAGGCATACTGGCAAAGCTGGGAGCGGCCCCTCGGCCCCGCCGAGCGCGCCTGCCTGCTGAGCCATATCTCCGTCTGGAGGCTTATCTCCGAAAGCGGCGCACCTGCGCTGGTCCTTGAAGATGATGCCGTGTTGTCGCGGCGCGTGCCGGACCTTCTGGCCGCCCTTGATAGAACGAGCGGCATCGACCACGTGACCCTCGAAGTCCGTGGACGGCGAAAGCTGCTCGGGCGAGAAAGCCGCAGCGTCGCGGGCGTGAACCTCCTGCGGCTCTACCAGGACCGGACAGGTGCCGCGGCCTATGTCCTTTGGCCCTCGGGCGCCTCGAAGCTTATTGCCCGCGCGGAACGTGGCGCCGCACTGGCCGACGCGATGATCTGTCGGGCCTACGAGCTGTCGAGTTGGCAGGTGGAGCCGGCCTGCGCCATCCAGCTTGATATTTGCGAAAGGTATGGCGTTGCGGCGCCGCTTGAAACGCGCTCGACGATCACCGGGACGGCCGGACAAAAGCCGCAGTCATCCGCAGCGCAGAAGTCGCGGCGCATCGCGGCGCAGCTTCGCATGGGCTGGCGGCAACTGTCTCATACGGGACGGGCGCAGCGGCGGGACGTGACACTCCACCCCGCAGATTTTTCCTAGCTGTCGTCGCTCCACCAGCCGGTGCGGTCACGACGATGCAGGGCGCGCAGCCGCGCGAAGGCGGTGTCCTCGATCTGAATGCGGTCATAGACGGCCTTCAGGATCAGACCGGCTGCGCCAATGCCGAAGAAGGGTTCAAGCCGCCAGTACATGTTGCGCAGGGTGTCGTCGGTGCCGACGGTGAAGACGGAAGTCCCCTCGAACAGCGGTACCAATTCGGTCTGGAGACGTTCGATCCGGTCGGATTGAAGCTCACACGCCTCCGCGGCGTGGATATAGCGGTCGGACTCGGCAATCTTGACCGTGTTCGCAAGCAGGCTCGCCATCATGGCGACTGCGCGTTCTTCGCCCTTCGCATGGTCCGCGAATGTGTCGGCGGCAGAGATCAGCCAGCGCAGGTTAAGCTTGCCGACAAGAAACTCGGCCTGCTGGTCCCAGAGCGCGAAGAACTCTTTCAGGGTGTCGTCAAGGCGATACTCCCGCCGGATCAGCACGATCAGCTTCGCGTGGTAGTAGACAAGCTCCGACTGGCCAGAGAACTCGCGACGCAGGTTTGAAAGGTGCTGATCGAGAGACTTTTCAGATCCACGTGTCTGTTCGGGCTGCCCGGTGTCGACAACTTGATCCCGTAGTGCCGCGAGGTCGGTTTCGGTCGTAAGATGCCGACCTGCGCCCCAGCGTTTGCGGTGCTGATTGAGCGACAGCAATCGAAGAAATCGGGACTTGCGCTTAGGTGCCATGGGGTGCCTTTGCCGGAAAGGCGGCGGGAACGGCGGAGGCCCCGTCGCGCGGAACCACCGAGACCAAAGGCCCGGCACAGTTCGGAACAGCAACGCAGCGACGGTTTTGTTCAGGAACAGCCATCAGCCACCTAAACCGTCGCTCGGTGGGCGTCTTCACCCAGGCCGAATATCGTCTTGACCGAAGCGTCGTAGACGAAATCGTACGTTGAGAGCGCCCGTTTGAAGTCGTCCGTCAGATCATCCGTTCCCAATTCGTCGCGATCGGCGGCCGATGCGTTGACGAAGGCCTTGAGCGCGCGGGACGCCTGTTTCTGATCCAGATAGGGCCGGATCTTGCGATCGAAGGGATAATAGAAAATCCGGTCCCTGAGATCGCGGACTTTCGGGCGCGGAAAACGGAAGATACCGGGATTGAGCCAGAGGGTGCTCATCGCGTCCTCGCGCGCCGTGTTGAACCACGCGAGGCTCAGCAGGACCTGATCCCATACATTCGGGTGGTCGGCACAAAGCCGCACCCATTCCGAAATTAGTCGGCCCACGCGATCCGATTTTCCGAGGTAGACGAAACCTGAGAGGTCTTCCCACCCATGGCGCCGGACAATCGCTAAGTCGAAAGGATTGCCCGACAAGAACCCCGGCGGACGCAGGACTGCGGCGTCGGCATCGACCCAGCAGATCGGCCCATCGCTCTCCGTCCAGGCCTTCTCGATGAACCGAGCCTTCAGGCCCGTGTTGGCCACCCAGGAACCGCGCGAGGGGATAGGCTCAATCCGGTGCGGAAGCCCGAACCTGTCAAGCGACGCGCGAAGTTCCATCGCCAGCGCCTCGTAGGGGGTGTCGGACGTGAAGTACGAGACGAAAAGGGGCGGCTTACCCTGGGACCGTTTCAGAAGCGCGATCTCGGAGGCGAGGTCGGCCGTGCATGCCAGGTCTTCCCCACCCGGTTGGCGAAGATGGGCGATGATCCTGCCCTTCGAAGCCAACGCTTCGGAGAGGGGACGAACCGGCAGTCCCGCCTGTCCCAGATACTCGGTCGGCGTCATCGTGGCCCCGCTGGAAAACCTTCATCAGATGTCGCAGCCATGCCAAATGCTGTCAATCGAAGCGACAAAGCAAAAGGCCCCGGCATTGCCGGGGCCTTTCGATTTCGGGAAGGCGCCGATCACTCGGTCGCGTCTTCCTTTTCTTTCTTCTCGGGGGCGACTTCTTCGCCCGTTTCCTGATCGACCATCTTCATGCCGAGCCGGACCTTGCCGCGATCGTCAAAGCCGAGCAGCTTGACCTTCACTTCCTGGCCCTCCTTCAGCATGTCGGAAGGATGGTTCAGACGCTTGTTCGCGATCTGGCTGACGTGGACGAGGCCATCGCGCTTTCCGAAGAAATTCACGAAGGCGCCGAAATCGACGAGCTTCACGACCTTGCCGGTGTAGATCTTGCCCTCTTCAGGCTCGGCCACGATCGAGTAGATCATATCGTAGGCCTTCTTGATCGCCTCGGCGTTCGGCGAGGCAATCTTGATCACACCGTCGTCGTTGATGTCGACCTTGGCACCCGAAACCTCGACGATCTCGCGGATGACCTTGCCGCCCGAACCGATCACTTCACGGATCTTGTCGGTCGGGACAGTCATCG